>JBKPMZ010000256.1:0-6112 GCA_046732415.1 Vulcanimicrobiota bacterium | reverse complement strand
CGTCCATCCGCTGAGCAAAACGTACGGGCGATCGAACGTCACTACGCTGCCTTGCAGCGTTCCCGCGATTGCCGGTTCGGCCCACGTTTGCGATACCGGATCGTACAGCGCGGCATAAAAATCTACGCCCGACGTTTGCGTTCCACTGGGTATGCTGAGCGTGAACGTTGGAAACGACGCGAAGCCGATCAGTTGGTTTGCCGTCAATTGAAGCCACACCAGTTGCACGGCGTTCGCATTTAGCGCGTCGAGATGACGCGAGAGCGGTGCGGCGCCTGCCGGAGCTCCCAGACTCGACGTCAACGTGAGTTGCGTGCCGGCGCTTGCGTTCGATGACGGAAACGCGATCGTTCCGGTATATCCGCCGACAGGCGGAATCGGAGCGTTCGTCGGCGAGGCGGAAATCGCGACGGTTTGCGTGTCGGGCGTCGCGAGCGGTGTCGGTGTCGGTGATGGCGTTGCGCTGGCGCTCGCGCCTGGTGCAGGGTGGCTCGGAAGCGCGCCTCCCGACGAACCGCCGCAAGCGCTGAGCGCCAAAGCGCACAAACTTAGCGCGATGACGATGCCTGACGTCGCCGATCTCATCATGCAAAAACTCCGTTCTCTTTGGCGATAGCGGCGCGAATGCGCCGCTCGAGATGTTGAAGATGCTGCTCCACCGGTTTGAACCAGTCCCAACGCAGCACGCAGTCCGGCCGTCCCGCGGTAAGGTCGGCCAGCATGCGCGCCGCACGCGCTCGCGTAACGGCGTCGGTAACCGGCGCGTGCGCAATGCCGGCTGCAATGGCTTCAATTGCAGGCAGATCGATCCACACGGCGCTGCTGTACGTGTAGCCGCCGGCTTTGCGAACGACGGCATCTTTTCCGATTGCCGCACGCAACCGGTGCACGTACACCTTCACCGCGTTCTCGCGCGTGCGTGTGGCGGCTTGAAAGATCGTCTGCGCGATGCGCTCGCGCGAGAGCGGACGCCGCTCGTACGCAAGATAGAGCGCAAGCGCGAGCGTATGCCCCGAAATCGGCGCCTCGATTCCGCAGACGCGGACCAAGCCCCGGGCAATGGAGATTTCGACTGCCATGCGCGCTAGGGTAGCGCGCCGCCGGTTACGCCGAGGTTACAAGGCGAGCCCGCAGCAAGGCCAGGCGTTCGGTCAAGATGCGGCTCCACGGCCATGCGCGATACCGCTCGCTCGCCGGACGCTCGATGATGGCGCGCGCGCCGCGCATTGCGGCAGACGAACCGTCTTGCGCAAGCGAGAGCAGCCGCTCCGCGCGCATGAGATCGGTTTGCACGCGATCCGCGGAAAGCATTACGTCGCCGCCTGTGCTAATGACGAGGTCCTTACAGCCGGTTCGCGAGCGCAGCCGGCTAATGCAGACCTTGAGCGCGTTACGCGCAGATGCATCGTCACTGTCCGGCCAGAGCATTTCAGCTACTTCGATGGCCGGCAGTGGCCGGCCGGCGGCGGCCAACAGCAAAAACAGTTCGAGCTCGCGCTCGCCGAGGTGCACCTCGGTGCCGCCACGGCGGATGCGTGCTTGCGCTACGTCTACATAGAACCGGTTGCGAAAGCGCTCACCCGCCTTCCGAAACCGCTGGGCCAACGGTTCCAAAATGCCTGCGTGTTCGCCGCTGCGCAGGCGCTGCACACACGCACGAAGCGCCGGTGCCGCCGGCGGTTGAAAATGATCGAACGCGCCGTTTAGTAACGCTTCGTTGGCGCCGGGATCGAAACAGAACGCGGCAACGCTCAACTTGACGTTGATCGATCGCAGGGCCGGGCTGCCGCTCATTTGCAACGCCGCGTCCATCGCGGCCGCAACCACGTCGTAGTCGTCGGCTTGTGCCGCCAGCATCAGGTTGGTGAAACATCCCGTAGACACGATGGGTCCGCCGCTGTATGGCGGCACCCCGCTGCTCGCGTCGAGCATTTCCCACGCCAAGCGCGAGAGCAGATCGTTCGGCGTCGCGCGATCCGTCAGAAGGCCGATCAGTTCGCGCCGATACCGCTCGTACGCATCTCGCGCATCGATCTCCCAGCAGCAGAACAACGACCGGTAGAGCGAAGCGCGGCGATATACCGGATATCCGCATTCGCGAACGTGAGCGATATAGCGCTCGATGGCGGCGAGCGCGGCCGCTGCGTCGCCGCGAAAATACGCGCGCGAAAACTCCCAGTAGAGGAACTCGCCGTAGAAAATCAGTGCGGAGGTGAGTTCGTCTCCGAATTCACGCCAATGCGCGGCGGCATCGAAATCGAGTCCGCAATTGGAGGCCGCGCCGCAGCGGTAATGCGCCGCGTACACGAGATCTCTCGGGCGAACGCAATCATCGCTCAGGTCGCGCTCGAATTCGTCGAGCAGGGTCAAGCCGTCTTCCCACCGGCCGTCGTATTCGCCCTTGCGGAAACACACGAGCGCGGCACATGCCATGCGGATACGCGGCGGCAAGGAGCGCGCCTTGGCGCGAAAAACGGGCTCCAGTTCGCCATTTAAAGCCAAAAAATCGCTCTTGAGGCTAATCTCGCTTACCATCCACAATTGCGGACGCTGCAGGATGACGTTCGCGTCGAGGTGCTCGAGCACGGCGAGATAGCGCGGAGGCGGCATCTGATAGAAGTCGTGATCCGCTCGAATAAGCGCGTCGGCCGCCGCTTCGACGTCGTCTTGCTGCAGCGCGATCTCGGCGCAGCGCACGTAATCGCCGCGAGCCGCTGCCTCGCGAACCGCTGACTGGCGCGCCTGCGCGCATTCGCCCGGATACAGCCGGACGAGTTCTTCGCGCGCCAGCGCATGTAAGTCGAAACTTCCGTCGGGCCGCTCCGCCAGAAACGGAATTGCCGACAGTTGCCGGCGAGCAGCATCCCGCGCGTGCTGCGGTAGTGGGGCAAGTATTTCGTCGGCGCCGGTATCGGCCAGGCTCGCAAGGCGAAGCACGATCTCGCGTATCGCATCGCCGCCCGATTCCATCGTTTCACGCACGAGATCGCGCAGCCACGTTTCCGAATCGCTGCTTCGCGGAAGCTCCTCGCCGCGGCGAAGCAGCGCAACGGCGCGCGATGCGGCCAGCGGCCAGCCTTCGCTCCACATGAGCGCGCGCTCAGGTGCGCGATCGCGCGCGGACGCTTGCAGTAATGCGCCAAAGTCCGACAGGTCGAACCGAAGATCGTGCTCGCGCACGGTGATGAATTCGTGCGGTGCAAATGTTGCCGCAACGTGGAGATCGAGATCGCTCCTGCTGCAGACGATCAGCGTACACTGCGGACGTCCGCTCACAAAGGATCGAAGCGGACTGAGCCAGCGTTCGCCGTTCAAATGCTCCGCATTTTCTACGAGCAGCGTTCCGCGCAAGTTGCCGCGCTGCGCGATGGCGCGCACATAGGCGTTGCGTTCGTGCGCATCGGCAAGGGCGACGCTCTCCTGCGCGATGCGCTCTCCGTCGGTATCCAATTTGCATAATGCCGTAATGAGTCTGCGCCACGCGCCCAATTCGCTGCGCACGCCGCGCATGTCGCAGAGCGCGACCGGGCCGCGGTCGCGCGTCAGTTCCCACGCGAGCGTGCTTTTGCCAAATCCCGCACCGGCGATGAAGCGATACACGCGCGCGTCGCACGCGTTCAGACCCCTCAAAAGATCTTTGCGCGCGAGTAGCCGAGCCGGTGCTTCGATCATGCGAGTGCCGCGCCGAGAACCGACTCGAATGAAAATGACGGATCGCACGCAAGGTCGTCGCGCAATCTTTGAGCGAAGCGCTCGTATTCCGCGCGTGCGGCGGCGAGGTTGCCCTCCATGACGTGCGATCGCAGCAGCAGCAAGCACCCTTGTTCGTCGCCGGCATCGGACGCGAGAAGCGCAGCGCCGATCTCCCGTAGTGCCGCCGCGTCACCACGGCGAGCGGCGTGCTCCGCGAGAACGTCCGCCAAACGATGCGCGCTACGAACCAAGGCCGATTCGATGTGCCCAAACCACGGTGCGTCGCGCAGCCGCGGCGGCCTATATGCGGACAGAACGCGCTTGAAGCGCTCGACATCCTCTATTGACGCGTCGATCGCGTACGTATGCAATGCATTGTCGAGATCCGTCAAATCGACGCCGACCTCGTCGCTGAGCACGTAGTTGCCGCCGGCGAATCGCACGAACGCTCCGCGCCCGAGCCGCGAGCGCAGGCGCGTCACCGTGACTTTCATGGCGGCGCGCGCTTGTTCGGCATCCAGATCGGGCCAGATCGCGAGCGCGAGCCGTTTGCTCTCGGTCGATCGCTGCGGATGCGCAGCGAGCGTGAAGAGCACGGCAGCTTCCCGGTGCGGCAGACGAATCTCGTCGTCGCCGAGCATCACTTTGCCGGAGAACAGCTCGATGCGCACGCACGATTCGGAAGGTGCGCAGTGGTTAGCTTCCTGTGCGGTGTTGGCCCGCTCCGTCGAGAGTGCGCTGCGTAAAAGCGCGAGTTCCTTTTGTGCCTCGCCCTTCGCGAGCAGCGGCATTGCGCGTTCGCGTACCGTGAGTGCCGCGGCGATGTTTCCGCTGCGCGCATGGCCGAGTGCCAGCCACAACGATGCGCGAGCCGATTCGGCGGCGTGACCCTGCTGTTCGAAAGCTTTGACGATTGCAGCGGCTTCCGCTGCGAATGCGAGCGCGCCAATCGCGCGCAGGCGGGCTTCGCACCCGCGAAGCCAAACGTGCGGGCGGCGCTGCAGCGAGGCAAATGGCAGCGCTGCGGTTATGTCATCGCGCACTTCGGAGCTTGTCGCGAGCGCTTCCACCGCGGAATCGGAATCCTGCGCCGCTAAAAACCATCGCGCTGCCTCAGCGAACCGGCCTGTGCGCAGCGCCGAAGCTGCGCGGTGGCGGCGCACGGAAGCAAGTTCCTGCGCGTGCCGCACCTGCAACGCCGCACGAACCAGCGGATGCTGTGCGAAGCCGTCTTCCCCGACGAGCAGCCAAAGCCGCTGCGCGCGTGTCGCGGGACGATACACATTGCACTCGATATAGTCGAACAGATCGTCGAATGCCGGATGGTCCAGATCGTTCAGCGCGTGTTTTAAAACGCCGAGGCGGTGCATCCGCAGCAAGTACAGAACGCCGGCGGGCCAACCTTGCGTGAGGTGTTCGATTTGTTCGAGATCGCGTTCGGCAAGCTTTGCGGGCGAAAAAATCTGCGCGATTTCCTGCGGATCGAGCGCGAGCTGATGCGCACCGACCACAATCGTTTCACTGGCGGCTGGCGCACGCAGCGCGCGTCGTTCTTGCGGCGGTGCACCCGCGCCACCAGCGCGTAGCATCTGCGCGAACGTCGTTTTACCGTACCCGGCAGGTGCGCAGAGGTGGATCGGGGTCTGCGCACCGCGCAGCTCGTCCAAGAGGGCGCGCCGACGCGCCCCGACGACAAGCACGTTGCGGTGGCCCGGTCGCTGCATGAATCTTCCTTTTGTATCGACGCACGCGGACGCCGAGGTTAGAGGGTGCTGTAACCTCGCCGTAACCGCTGGGGCGTTAGCATGTCGGCAAGTTGACCGATACGAGCCATTGAGAGGTGCGGCACCTATGAAACCTTTGAGTATGCTTTTTTGCGCCATCTTGTCAGTGCTGGCTTACGCATTGCCCGCGGGTGCCCAGCCCGCTTCGAGCGACTACCAGCGCGGCTATTCCGCGGGGCTGACCGCAGGGCGCTCTTGCGCCCCCGCTCCGGTGTCCCACGCGAAGACGCCGTCGGATTTTTCGCGCGGCTGGAGCGCCGGGTACGCGAAGGGGCATACCCGCTGCGGTAAGACCGCAGCAGCGAGTGTAGCGCCATGCAATCCGGATATTCCCGCCTACTCCTGTCACGCGGCGACGACGCCGCCCGCCGGCGGCAATGGAAGCGCCGCTCCCGTGCAGTCGACGTGCAATCCGGATGTGCCGGCGTACTCATGCGAATCCGGGACGACGACGCCGCCGGCCGGCGGCAATGGAAACGCACCGCCGGTGCAGTCGACATGCAATCCGGATGTGCCGGCGTACTCATGCGAATCCGGGACGACGACGCCGCCGGCCGGCGGCAATGGAAACGCACCGCCGGTGCAGTCGACGTGCAATCCCTGTCTCTTATACACATCTCCGAGCCCACGAGACA
>JBKPMZ010000255.1:0-2106 GCA_046732415.1 Vulcanimicrobiota bacterium | reverse complement strand
GGCGCGCACCCCGGCGGCTGCGTGAGCGGCCTTCCCGGAAAGCGTGCGGCGCAAGCGATCATCGCGGATCTGTTGCACGCGCAGAGCGTCTCATGATACGCTGCATTGCTGCCTTCTTCGCTCTGCTCGGCATCGCCGCGGTTCCGGCAGCGCATTCCTTCGGTGTCGACGATTGGAGTTCGATCGTCGAACTTTCTTCGGCAGTCATCTCGCCGGACGGATCGCGGATCGCATTCGACATGTCGCGCGCGGACGTGAACCACAACCGCTACGACGACACGATGGAGGTGTACGATCGGCGCACGGGTTCGCTGCGTGCACTCGCGCGCGGACACCGCGTCGTCGACACCTTGATGTGGTCGCCCGACGGAACGCAGCTTGCGGCGGTTCTTGACGCACCGGGTAATGCCGATCAGCTCTATCTCGTGAATGCGAAAGACGGAACCGCGCGGCAGCTCACGCAAGGAAGCACGGACGTAACCGCTATTGCATGGTCGCCGTCCGGAACGCAGCTTGCCTTTACGCGGCGCGATCCACGGCCGGCGCAAAGCGGTGCTGCCGCGTACCGCGATGCGTTCCAGGTAACAGACAATGCGTACCTGTCAACCAAACCTCAGATGCCGCGGCATCTGTGGATCGTCGATGTGAACGGGCGTGAGCAGCGCTTGACGTCCGGCTCGTGGAGCGTGGCATCCGATGTGATTTCGTGGTCGCACGACGGATCGAGCATCTTGTTCGAGCGCGCACCAAACGGCGTGGCGGCCAACGACGAACTGTCTGCCGTCATGCGGCTGCGCCTGAAAGATCGTCGCATCCAAGCCGTGACGCGCCATCATGCGTACGAAGACAACGGTCTGTACTCGCCGGACGGCAAACATATCGCGTACCGTCTGAACCGCGACGGCGATCCCATGAACGAGCCCGAGGCCTATGTCGATGGACGCGACGTCTCGCGCGCTCTGGATCGTCACGTCGAGCAGATCGCATGGATGCCGCAGAGCAACGCGCTTTTGCTCGAAGGATTCAGCAACGCACAGCAGCCGCTGTGGGTGCAGCCGCTTCGCGGAGCGGCGCGCCGCCTGCCGCTGGGTTCGGTCGTGCAGGCGCGAATCGAAATGCAAGGCAGCGTTGCCCGCGACGGCACGATTGCCTTCATCGGCCGGCAGACCGGACATCCCGACGAGCTCTACGTGCTGACGGCGCACGCACGTGCGCCGCAGCGCTTGACGGCCTTCAACGACAGGATTGCCGCGATGCCCATGGGGCGTACGACGACGATCCGCTGGCACTCGGGATCGCTGCAGTGCGACGGCGTGGTGATCTATCCCGTCGGCTACGTCCGGGGACGTACGTATCCGCTCGTGTTGTGGATACACGGCGGTCCGACGCTATCCGGCTATACCGCGTTCCGCCGTATGACACAGGGTCTGGCAAACCGCGGCTACGTGGTGTTCGAGCCAAACTATCGCGGCAGCAACGATTTGGGCAATGCGTTCGAGCGCGCGATCTACGACGACGCCAGCGAAGGTCCCGGACGCGACATCATGAACGGCATTCGCGCGGTAGAGCGGCTCGGCATCGTGGACAGCTCGCGTATCGGCGTTTCGGGATGGTCGTATGGCGGGCAGATGACGTCGTGGATGGAGGCGCGCTATCCGGTGTTCAAAGCGGCCGTTGCATGGGGAGCGGTGAACGATCTCGTCGTGGACTATGCGATTGCCGACGACATTCACGACGACGCTGCATTCATGGGCGGCTCGCCTTACCGGGGGAATGCGCTGGCGCGCTGGCAAGCACAATCGCCGATCTCGTTTTACAAACGCATCCGCACGCCGACCCTCATCATGGGCAACGTCTTCGACGTGCGCGTGCCGATCGTCGAAAGTTATGAAATGTATCACGCCCTGCGCGATAACGGCGTGCCTGTGAAGTTCTACGCTTTTCCGACCGCGGAGCATTTGCCCATGGGCCCCGTGCGCATGGCGCAAGCGTTCACGCTGTGGTTCGACTGGTTCGACCGCTATCTGCAGCCGAGGAAACGATGATTCCGTCTCTCTTGCTTGCCGCATCGTTGTGCGCACCGCACGTTTTTCGAGCCGACGGTAC
>JBKPMZ010000254.1:0-18435 GCA_046732415.1 Vulcanimicrobiota bacterium | reverse complement strand
CTGAGCTACTTCCGCAAATGGCGACCCCGAACGGATTTGAACCGTCGATCTCCGCCGTGACAGGGCGGCTCTCCTACTAAGGTGTTGGGAACGTGCTCTATTCGCTGCGCAAAACGAAACCCCCAAGCGCGCGCCGGCCGGGGGTCTTCAAAAAGTCAGCAAAAGCGAGCCGAATAGAATAGCACGAAGCCGCCCGTAATCCTCTAGCGCAGCAGCCCGAGAAAGGCACGGACCCTTCGGATGAGCCGAAGGGTCCGTACGAAAAATCAGCGGAAGACGAGATTCGAACTCGCGACCCTCGCCTTGGCAAGGCGATGCTCTACCACTGAGCTACTTCCGCAAAATCTGGGCAAGCAGAGACTCGAACTCTGATGGGTTGCCCCACTGGAACCTAAATCCAGCGCGTCTGCCAGTTCCGCCACTTGCCCCCAGCCCTGGCGCGACCCCGATAAATATAACGCCCCCGCCGGTTTTCCTCTACGACCTTTCGAGAAGGTCGCGGTTCGCATATGGATGCGTTCTTCACTTACGCGAGCGTGCGATTTTTTTACACAATCTTTTGGGCGTCCGCCCTGGTGCGGCCGCTTCTTGCTTGCACACTCGTGGAGGCTACACAATCTTGAAACACTTCTTGAAAAAACCTCAGGTGCTCGTCGCGTTTGCGGCGTGCGCTGCACTCATTGCGGGTTGCGGCGGCGGAAACACCAACAATTCCGTCGTCCCCACAACCCCGAAGAGTCCGACGCAAACGCAACAGTCCGTCGGACACCGCATTCTTTTCTTTAGCCGCGATTACTTGAAGGGTCATCCGGAACTGGCGCCGGGTCTGCACGCGCTGCACGGCCGCCACACCGACGCTACGTCGAATCTGGTCTATAACGGCGGCCCGGTTCAACACGTTCCGAAGATCTATCTCGTGTTCTGGGGATGGAGCAGCTCAAGCGATACGTCGCGCGACCCCGACGGCTTAGCATCGTATCTCGTCAACTACGCGAATGCATACGGCGGCAGCAATCTGGGCAACGTTCAGACGCAGTACTACGACAACAGCGGTTACATCACCAACCCGTCGGGTGAATATAAAGGCGCGTGGTACGACAGTTCGCTGCCGCCCACGACCTACACCGACGCGCAAGTGGCATCTGAAGCGCTCAAAGCGGTTTCGCACTTCGGCTACAATGCGGATGCGAACTACGTCGTCGTGACACCGCACGGCTACACGCAGAGCGGCTTTGGATCGCAATGGTGCGGCTATCACAACACGACGAGCGGTTCTAGCGGACCGGTTGCGTACACGAATCTGCCGTATACGCCGGATGCTGGATCCGGCTGCGGTGAGGGTTCCGTGAATTCTCCGGGCACGCTGGACGGCACCAGCATCGTCGGCGGACACGAAATGTCGGAAACGATTACCGATCCGGGCGCCGGCAACGGCTGGCTGGATTCTTCCGGTGCGGAAGACGGCGACAAGTGCGCGTGGTCGAACCTGCAGAACATTTCGATGTACGGCGGCGCCACGTTCCCGAACCAGCCGGAGTGGAGCAACGCAATCAGCGGTTGCGCGTACTCGTACGGATCGTCCACCCCGCCGCCGTCGCCCACGCCCGGACCGACGGCAACTCCGGTTCCCACGCCGACTCCTGGCGGTTCGTGCTCGGGCCAGATTCTGCTGAATCCCGGCTTCGAAAGCGGAGCGGCCAACTGGAGCTCGACCTCGGGAGTCATCAACACGGATGGTGCATATGCGCACACGGGATCGGGCTATGCCTGGCTTGACGGCTACGGCTCCGCGCACACCGATACCCTCAGCCAGTCCGTGACCATCAAAGCCGGTTGCGGCGCGACGCTGACGTACTATCTGCATATCACGACGCAAGAGAGCACGACGACGTCCGCGTACGACACGCTGAAACTGTCGATCAACGGAACGACGAAACAAACGTTCTCCAACCTGAACCACAACAGCGGCTACGTACAGAAGTCACTCGACCTCTCGGCGTACGCCGGACAAACCGTGACGATCAAGTGGACGGGAACCGAGGATTACAGCCTCGCGACCAACTTCTGGATCGACGACACGGCGCTCACACTGCACTAGCGCTTCGCGCTAACGCACACGAGGCTCGCCGCTTGCGGCGAGCCTCTTCTTTTATACCTCCGCGGCGATTTTCAGCACGTCGCTCCAACTCATGGCACGCGCGTGCTCGCGCTGCCGCGACTCACCGTCGATGCCGAGACGATCGGCGGCTTCGCGCACCACGCGTTCGCGATCGACTTGGTCCGGCGGCTGACGCGGAACGCCGATCGCGCCGAAAATGCCGTCCGCGAACAGCGCGAGCCGGTACGCGGCGGACCAATCGTGCTGCATGAGTGCAAGACGCGAGAACGCGTCAACGCAGTTCGCGCTCAGCCAATCGTCTTGGTGCTCCCGCACCAGTTCCAGCGCGCGCCGCAGCACCGGACGCGCCGCTTCCAAATTTCCGCGTTTGATTTCAAAGCAGCCGATGTTCGTGAGTTGCCATGCCGTCGATTGCGGATCGTGCAAGCGCTCGAGAATCGCCAAACTCTGCCGGCTCAAACTCACCGCACGCTCGTAGTCACCGACGGTAGCCGCGAGATCGCCCAGATTGCCGAGCAGCGAGGCCACGCCGCGATCGTTTTCCAAACGCCGGAACAGTTCGAGGCTTTGCTCGAAGAGTTCGCGCGCGCGCAGCGTGTTGCCGCGCCAACTTTCGTTCAGCGCCATACCGTTGAGCACGTCACCCATGCGCCGGATATCGCCAAGGCGCGTGCAAATTTCCAACGCTTCCTGCAGCGGAGGATCGGCCTGATCGACCTGACCCAGTCCGGAGTGTGCGATCGCGACTTCGAAGAGCGCGGCGGCAAGGCCCGTTTCATCGCCCAGCGCGCGATATTCTTGCGCCGCGAGCAGAGCGCACTCCAGCGCCTGTTTGTTGTGCGCGTTGTCCAGGCGTGCCAAACCATAGATAAGTTCCGCGCGGACGCGCCGCGGAAATTCGACCCCTCGCGCGAGCAACTGTTCGATCCACTCGCGGCCCGCGGACATGCGCCCGAGTTGCTGCCAGTAATGTACCAGGCACGCCGTCAGTTCGGCGCCCAGTTGAACGTCGTGGCCTTGCGTGACCGTAAAGATGAGGGCGGCGCGCAAGTTGTCGATTTCCGGCAGCATCTGATTGAGCTCTCGCTGCCAGGATCGCGTGGGGTAACTCTCCTGCAGCGAACGCGCACGTTCCAGGAAATACCGCGCGTGGCGCATCGCGATCGCCTCGAACTCGCCCGCTTCCTGCGCGCGCTCACGCGCATAGGCGCGAATCGACAGCGGCAGCACGTACCGTTCACCGGCTTGATGCGTTTCAATGCCGACGATGCCGTTTTCCACCAGACCGCTGAGCGTGTCGCTCACGCGCTGCACGACGCACACTTCTTCCAACGCATCCTGCGTCGCGCCGCCGGCAAAGACGCTCAGACAACGCAGCAAGGTTTGCTCGTCCGCGGAGAGCACGCTGTACGTCCATGGCACGAATCCCTGCGCCGCCTGCCGGTCCATCGACGCCTCGTCCGGCAAACGCTGCTCCAAATCACGCACGGAGAGGCGCCGCAGTTGCGCCGCCGCCAGTTCGATTGCACGCGGCGTCCCGCCGAGTTTGCAGCAGATGCGCTCGATAATCACGGCATCGGAAGCACCGATCTGCTCGATGCCGAGATCTTTTGCGCGCTCGAGAAACAACGTTATAGCCGGCTGCATCTCCAGCGGCGGCAACGTGTACGCTACTTCACCCGCGAGCATCAGCGGTTCGCGGCACGTAACGACAACGCGCGTGTCCCGCGCTTCGGCAAGCAACGCATGCGCGTACTGTGCAATGTTGGGCGTCACCACATCGCAGTTGTCCAGAATCACGAGCGCGCGCTTCGAGCGCAAAAACTCCGCGACGGCAAGATCGGCCGAGAGCAGCGGCGTCTCGCGCACGCCTACGATCGAAGCCACTTTCGAACTCAAGTAACGCCCGTCGGTGACGACCGAACAGTCGACGTAGTACACGCCGTCGGGAAAACGCGCGATGTCGCGAAGCGCGACTTCAACGACGTGCCGCGACTTGCCGGAACCGGCGGGCCCCGCGATCGTGAGCAAACGCGATGCTCGGAGCAGCGCACGGATGCGCTGCGCTTCTTCCGCACGCCCGAACGTACGCCCGCGCAGCGCAGGCAAATTGTGGCGGTACGCGCGAGCGGGATACGCCGGGGGGGCATCCGATCGGTAATTTTCAGCGGCAACGCGGTTGCGCCCGCCGCGCTTTGCATCGTACAGCGCGGCATCCGCTGCTTCCACCAGGACTTCCGGCGAAGTGCCGCGCGCGGGAATCTGATACGCGACGCCGGCGCTTATCGTCAACCGTCCAAGCAGCGAACCGCTGTGCGCGATGCCGAGATCGAACACCGCCGCACGCATTCGCTCCGCGATAGTGAGTGCGCCGGAGAGCTCCGTATCGGGCAGCACGGCGACAAACTCTTCACCGCCGTAACGAGCAAATGCGTCTTCCGAACGCGAAAGACACGACGCCAGCGCCGTTGCGACTTGCTGCAACGCCGCATCGCCCGCGACGTGTCCGTACGTGTCGTTGAATGCTTTGAAAAAATCGACGTCGATCAGCATGAGCGTGATGCCGGTGTGGCGGCGAATCGCACGCCGCCATTCCGCGGATAGACGTTGATTCAGCCAGCGGCGATTTCCAACGCCCGTCAGACTATCGGTCGACGCAATGTTTTCCAGCCGCGCGGTCTGCGTTTCGATCTGCGCCTGGTGGATTCGCACGCTCAGGTACAGCGCGCACGTTTGGAGCAATTCGACGTCGGCTTCATCGTACGCGTCCGGCTTTTCACTTTGCACCGAAAGCGCGCCGATGATGTCGGTGCCGAATTTGAGCGGAACGAAAATCGCGGAAACGCGATCGTCGCTTTGCGGCTGATCGGGCAAATTCAGCGGCGAACGCCCTTCGGTCCAGTCAGCCAAGCTGCGCTTGAGCACAGCCCTTCCGTCGCGCAGGACGTGTGCCGTTGCGGATCCGGGGCGCACGTGGCGGTTCTCCAAACGGCCCGCGACGCCGTTCTCGAGCAAGAACACGATGTGGCCGCCCTGCGCATCGTTCAGGGCGATGAAAACGACGGGCGCTTCGACGAACCGGGCCAATAGCGAACAAATCGCATGGAAGAGATCTTCCAGCGACAGACTGCTGGTGAGCAGCTCCGCGGTGCGCTGCACCACCTCTCTATCGCGGTCCGCGCGCGAGCGGGCCCGATGCCCAATCGCGTCTTTCACAAAGGAAGCGTTCGGAAGGCGCCCTTGCGCGCCCCGCACGCTTTACGCAAGCTCGACAGTGGTCATGCCGCTGAACTGTCAGGTCTGCGCGTTTTATCTGCTACTTTTGCCGAAGCATATAGAAACAAGCAAGCGGATTTCCGGTAGGATTACGAATGAACCATAAGCGTGCCCTGGCCATTATGGGTGTGGCGCTACTGCTTTCGGCGTGCGGCCATGGCATGGAGCCCTCGACCAACAAGCCGTCACCGTCACCGTCACCGTCACCGTCACCGCCGCCGCCCGTCACGACCGTGGCGCCGGAATTCGTGTACGCCGGCAACGCCACAAACAACACCATCGCCGAGTTCGAGACTGCGGGTTCGACGACCAAGCAGATCCGTACGATCAGCGCCGGTGTCAATCAGCCGATCGCACTCGTCCTGGACTCTCAGGGAAATCTGTATTGCGGGAATCAGGGCGGTGTCATCACTGAATACGACCCGAGCGGCGCCTTGATCCGCACGATTACGGGTGCGGCGCCCCCAATGGCGGTGGATTCGAAGGGCAACCTCTACTCGGAGGAAGGTGACAACGGCGTGGTGATGTACGCACCAGGAGCGACGACCCCGTCGGCCAGCGTCAACGCCAACGGCTCAGGCGAGATCGCCGTGGACACGGCGGACAACGTCTATGTCGCTGCATTTGGAGGGAACTCCGTGACCGAGTATTCGCCCGGCTTCGCGTCCGCCGTGCGAACTGTCCCGCTGGGCAACTTCGGCCAATACCCTTGGCGAATCGTCGCGATTGCGGTGAACAAGGGGACGTATAATACCGGCGAACTCGCCGTTGCCACCATGGTGCTCGACTTTGACGGTAAATATACTCCAGCAGTCCTTCTGTTCGGGCCGGGTCAGACGACGCCGTACAAGACGTGGCTTCTGGGCAACGCAATGCCGCGCAATTTCTACGGCCTCGCGTACGACAACAGCGGAGATCTTTTCGTATCGGCCATAAGCCTGTCAACACAAGCAGCGGAGGACTTCGGAGACGAGGGCGGCGTTTACGTGAAAGCTGCTCCGAACGGCGCGTGGACTGACAGTTTTTATCTACTTACCACGCCCGTCACCATGGCAATCGACGGCAAAGGCGATCTCGTGGCTGCCGATCCTTATCAAGGGCTTATACTCTATTTCCCCCTTGCGCCAGCTCAGAGCCAGTGGCAGTCCCTGCCCATATCGCTGCCGGCGGGCGTAGCAGCAACGCAGGATTAACAACGCAGGATTAAACAGAAAAACAACACCCCCGCGAAACTGTGTGTTTCACGGGGGTCTCTTTTTACTTTTTGCACCGCCAGGGACTCGAACCCCGAACCAATTGATTAAGAGTCAACTGCTCTACCATTGAGCTAGCGGTGCATTCTGCGCCCTCCGGGACTCGAACCCGGGACCAATAGATTAAAAGTCTACTGCTCTACCAACTGAGCTAAAGGCGCCCTTCGACTGGCTGGAGGGCAGGCACGACGCCTAGTTTAGCGGGGAATGCACCCTTTGACAAGACGCGTACGGCATGAGTATACGATTCCGCCTATATGCGTCCTGCCCGTAGGGGGCGCAGCTCGCTTCGACTAACTAGCGCGAGGACGTATGACGCTGGACGACCTCCGGCAGAGCGCGAGCATCGCTGACGTATTGCGGGATAATGTGTACGTTCGCCCTAGCGCCGAGGCCGTTACCGACGGCACGCGCCGCCTTTCATGGAAAGAACTTCATGAGGCAGCGTTGGCTTCGTGCGCCCATTTCGCGGCGCTCGGCGTGCGTGCCGGCGACCGCGTTGCCGTGGTCTTGCCAAATCAAATCGAGGCGGTCGTATTGTACTGGGCATGTGCGCTCAGTGGTGCGATATTCGTCGGGGCCAATCCGCGATTAGGTCACGACGATTTGGAAAACGTGCTGCGGCACAGCGGATCGCGGCTCATTTGCGTCGCCGACGGCGCACTTGCCGCCCGCATCCGGCAGATGGATTTGCCGGAAGCGCGTGAGATTCTGAACATCGAGTCGAGCGAGCCCATCGCGCTGCTCTCGCAGCCGGCGCAGTATCCAATCAAAGCCGTTACGATTGCGCGCGAAGACGTGTTCGCAATCTGTTACACCTCCGGAACGACGGGACGGCCGAAAGGCGCGGTTCTCACGCACGGCAACCTGGTGTGGAACGCCGCGACGACCAGCTCGCTGCTCCAATGCAGCGAACGCGACACGTTTTTGCTTACCGTCGGCATCACGCACATCTTCGGCCTGTCCGCGAGCATACTCGCCGCCGCCGTAAGCGGCGCGCGAACGGTCGTACTCAAAACGTTTGCCGCGGGAGCCGCGCTCGACTTGTGCGAGTGGGAAGGCGTCACGGTTCTACACGGCGTGCCGACGATGTTCGTGCTCGAACTTGCTGCGCAAAAACGCGCGCCGCGCGATCTCGGTACGCTGCGCACCGGCATTGTGGCCGCGGCGCCCGTTTCACCCGAACTCGCCGATCAAATTCGCAACGACTTGCACTGCGACGTGCAGATCGCATGGGGATTGACCGAAACGTCTCCCGCCGTGACGATGACGCGCTTTGACGATCCGGCGCCGGCGCGCAGAGCGTCGGTCGGACGCGTCATTCCCGAAGCGGAGATTCGAATCGACACGCAAGGCTACGAGTACGGCGAGATTCTCGTGCGCAGCCCCGGCGTGTTCAAAGGCTATTACAACGATGCGGAACTTACGCGCGAATCGTTCACGCCGGACGGCTGGTTCAAAACCGGCGACATCGGCTATCTCGACGCTTCCGGCTTTCTGCATTTGAAAGGGCGCAGCAAGGAGATAATCATCCGCGGCGGCCTGCACGTGTATCCCGAAGAAGTCGAATTGCTGGTTTCCGAATTGCCGTGGGTTGCGGCGGTTTCCATCGTCGGCATCCCCGATCCGGTGCTCGGCGAGCGGACGTGCGCGTGCGTCGTCGTACGCGAAGACGTTCCGATACCCGACGACATGCTCGCCGGCGTTCGTCAAACCGTTGCGCAGCGCTTGGCGGATTACAAAGTGCCGGACACGGTGCTGCGCGTTGCGGAGCTTCCGCGCACGCCGAGCGGTAAGGTGCTGCGCGGTGTCTTACGCGAGGATGCCATCGCGCGCATCGCCGCCTATTAAGGCTTCGAGCGCGTCGGCCGGCATCGCGGTCCAATAGTAGTGCCCTTGCGCGCGCGTGCAACCGCGTGCGAGCAGGAAATCGCGCTGCTCGCGCGTCTCGACGCCTTCCGCGATAACGTCAATGCCAAGCGTTTGCGCCATTGAAATAATCGTGCCCGCGATAATGCCCGCTCCGGGCGCGAGCGGGTCGTGCGGCATGAACGAGCGATCGATCTTCAGCGAATCGATCGGATAGCGCTCCAAATAACTGAGGGACGAGTAGCCGGTACCGAAGTCGTCGATGGAAATGTGCGTGCCCATTTCCTTGAGCGCATCGATCGTCATGGACGATGCCGCCGCGCTCTCCATCAGAATGCTCTCCGTAAGTTCGAGTTCGAGAAACTGCGGCGGTAACGCCGCTTCGTCGAGCGCCCGACTGACCGAGGCGACCAGATCGCTGTCCAACTGGCGCGCCGAGATATTGACGGCCACGGGCACGGTAAACAAACCGCGTCGCTGCCACTCGCGATTCTGCCGGCACGCCTGGTGCAGCACCCAGTCGCCGATAGGTGTGATAAGGCCGGTTTCCTCGGAAAGCGGAATGAATTCATCCGGCATCAGCAAGCCTTTTTCCGGATGCTGCCAGCGAATCAGCGCCTCCAGCGAGGTGATGCGTTCGGTGCGCATTTCGACGATCGGCTGATACATGAGCACAAACTCGTTTTGCGCAATCGCACGGCGCAGTTCGTTCTCCAGGATGAAGTAATCCAGCGAACGCGCGCTCATGGACTGATCGAAAATCTCAAACGTGTCACTCGCGCGCCGCTTGCTCTCGAACAGCGCCGTATCCGCCTGTTTGATGAGCGTTTCCGCATCGCGCGCGTGATTCGGGAAGAAACTCATGCCGATGCTTGCGGTCACGACGAATTCGCGGCCTTCGATATTGAACGGCTGGCGCACGGCGTCGAGCACTTTGCGTGCGACCGTAACCGCTTCGTCCACGCGGTCGATGCTCGGCAGCAGAAAAACGAATTCGTCGCCGCCCATGCGCGCGACCGTATCGCCGGAGCGCACCGCGGCGCGCAGACGCGTGCCCAGTTCCTGAAGTACGGCATCGCCCGTGCGGTGGCCGAGCGAGTCGTTGATGCTTTTGAACCGGTCGAGATCGACGAACAGTACGGCGACCATTCGGCCGTCGCGCTGCGCTTGCGACATCGCCATCGTCAACCGGTCGTTGAGCAGGCGCCGGTTGGGCAGATTCGTGAGCGGATCGTGATATGCGAGATGTTCGATGCGCTGCTCCGCCGCTTTGCGTTCGGTGATATCGACCGCCGTCCCGGCGATGCCGATCACGCGATCTCCCTCTTTAAGGGGCAGCAGACTGCACGTGATGACGCGCTGGTGGCCGTCGGCGTGCGAGATGTGCGCTTCAAAGCGTTTCTCTTTGCCGGTTTCGGAGACGAGCGACGCGAGCACGCGCTGCACGTCGAACGCCGTATCGCCCGCAAACAGTTTGGCGAACGGCATGCCGATGAGCTCGTGATGGCGATAGCCGGTCATTTGCGAAAGCCGTTTGTTCGCGAGCGTGAACTTTCCGCCCGTGTCCAGCGCGAACACCGCATCGGATATCGTTTCCAGTATGTTTTTCAGGAAGTCGTTCGTCTTTGCAAGCGTCGATTCGGCGCGTTCGCTTTTCGTAACGTCGACGGCCACGCACATCACGAAAGAACGCCCGTCTTCGAGCACGATCGGCCGCTTGACGATCTGCAGCATACGGTTCGTGCCCGAACTGTCCACGACATCGCGATGCACGGATCGCGAACGCCGCGTGCGCAGCACTTCCAAATCCTCGCTGAGCTCGAGTTCGCTCATGGACGTGCCGCTCATGAACGCGGCGACGGGTTTGCCGGTCATCTCGTCGACGGTGGTGCCATAGAGATCGGCGTACGCTTGGCTCACCATCACGTAGCGCCCGTCCTGATCGCGAATGCTCACGTAGTTCGGCGTGAGATCGAAGAGGCGGCGCATCAGTTCTTCGCGCACGTGATCGGTAATCGACTCCAGCGGAACTCGCGCCCGTTCGCTAATCGCGCGCCGCAGCGAATCCACGAGGCGCATGCCATCGTCGCGCAGCACCACGTCGTGCGCACCCAGCCCCGCTGCCTGCCGAACGACGTCCATGTCGATACGCGACGTGGCAATAATCAACGGCCGCGTCGCCGAGATGCGCCGCAGCACGGCGGCGTCGGCTTCGTCTTGGGCGCCCGCGGACCCCAGGAATATGACGGCGTTCCACTGCGCGTTCGTTTCGGCAATGCGCGACGCGCGCAAGAATCCGCGTCCGTAGTAGCCCGCGGCCGCAAGTGTGCCCAGCACGTCGCGGGCGCGCGTGGCGCCTGCGCCGATCACCGCGACGCGCAAGAGTGCAGCTGCTTCGTTCATGCCGACGCGTGTTTGGGAGTGAGTCCGAAGACTGCGGGATACATAGCGGTCAATTCGTCCGCACTGAGCGCGCGCGCATAGTAATACCCTTGACCGAAGCGGCAGCCGGCATTACGCAGCACGTCGCGCTGCCGCTGCGTTTCGATGCCTTCGGCAACGACGCGTACGTCGAACGCTTCGGCGAGGGTCATCAGCGTACGCACGATCGGCTCGCTCGCAACGTCGCCGTCGTGGCCGGAAACGAACGACCGGTCGATTTTGATTGTGTCCACCTTGAATTGCTGCAGATAGCGCAGCGAGGAGTAGCCGGTTCCGAAGTCATCGATGCAGATTTGAAAGCCGCTGGAGCGCAGACGCTCTACGAGCGCGTTCGGGCGAGTGCCCGCGTCGAGCACGACGCTCTCGGTTATTTCAAGCGTCACCTGATGCGGATCGACGCTGAATTCCGACGTCGCTCCCACCACGACGCTCTCGAAATCCGGGTCGAGCAATTCCGCCGCGGACACGTTCACGTTGACCGGGAAGAGCGTCTTGCCGATAGCGCGTTTCCAGCGAGCAATCTGCTGGCACACGGTTCGGACGACGAAGCGGCCAATCGGAATGGCCAGCCCCGTCTGTTCCGCGAGCGGCATGAAGTCGCCCGGATACATGATGCCTTCGGTGGGGTGGTTCCAGCGCAGCAGCGCCTCGCAGCCCACCAGTTCCCCGTCCGCGATTTTCACGATCGGCTGATACAGCACGTCGAATTCGCCGTGTTCGAGCGCGAGCCGCAGATCCGTCGTCAGTTGCAAACGTTTCTCGGCACGCGCATGCATGTTCGAATCGAACACCGCGAAACGTCCGCCCAAACCCTTGGCATAACGCATTGCAATGTCCGCGTCGCGCATTACGTCCTCGCCGCGCTGATAATTGCCCGACGCAATCGCGATGCCGACGCTTGCCGAAACGAAAATCGAACGCGGTCCAAGCGATACCGGTTTCGAGAGCGCGCTCAAAACGCGACGCGCGATGAGTTCCACGTGCAGCACGTCCGGCAGCGAGCGAACGAGTACCGCGAATTCGTCGCTGCCCAGCCGTGACACCACGTCCGCAGCTTCGATCGCTGCGCGCAAACGATGGCCGACCTGCGAAATGACGAAGTCTCCGGCTTCGTGGCCGAGGCTTTCGTTGATGTCCTTGAACCGGTCGAGGTCGACGACGAGCACGGCGAACGAGGATTGCGGCGATGCTTTCGCCTCCGCGAACTGCTCGCGCACTTTCGTTTCGAACAGCGCGCGATTCGGCAGCCCCGTCAGCGCATCGTGCGTCATGTCATGCAGCATGCGGCGCTCGTTGCGCTTGAGGTCCGTGAGATCGCGGAACATGCAAATCGCAAAGAACGGATGGCCGGCGTCGTCGTTGACGAGCGAAATCGTGGAATCCGTCCACGCTTCCTGGCCGCCCGGCGTCATCACGTGGTGCTCGAACTCGAAGAGATCGCGTTCACCGCGCATGAGCTCGGCAAAATTCTCTTCATGGCCTTCGAGAACGCCGGCCGAGTTATCACCGTACACGTTGCGGAACACTGCGTTCGCATCGAGAATGTGGCCGCTGCGATCGAAGATCGCGATGCCGAGTGACGCGCCGTCGAATACCGCGCGGAATTGGGCTTCGGACAGGCGCAGCGCGCGCTCCGCTTTCTGCCGCGCGAGTTCTGCACCAAGCCGCGCCGATTCTTGCTGCGCTTTGTTCAGCGCATCGCGATCGCGTCGCGCGGTCAATTCCGCGACGATCAGCATGATGCCGATGAGCAGCACGGCACCGAGCAGCACGATGCCGTAGATATAGCGGTTGCGCAGCGTTTCGTATCCCATGCGCCGCGCGAGCTGCCGGTCGAGCAACGTCGCAAGGTCGGCGTTCATCGCCGCGCTCGCCGCTGCGGCGGTATGCGCGAGCGCACGCGTTGCTGCGGGGTCGCCCTTCGGGTGCTCGCGCATCAACACCTGACTGCTGAGTGCGCTCACCATCTTGTTGCCCGCTTTTACGAGCGCGTCGCTGTGACGCATGTACGACGCAGCTTCCGCGGATGTGCCCAGACCGCGCGGAATACTGGCATCAATCGCTGCCCAGTCGTCGCTTGCGAAATCGATGTCACCGCTCATTAGGCTTAGCAGACCCGACAAGCGCACGCGATTGATGATCGAGATGGTTCCGCTCGTCTGTGCGTTTTCCGACACCAGGTCCGCGTACAGCGAGTCGTGTACGGCTTCAGGCGTCTTGGCGAACAGCATGTCGCCGAGGTCTTGCGCGTAGCGGTTGCTTTCGTACTCTATGCCGGACGTGTCTTCGACTTTGTAGATGAGATCGTCCACTGCGCGAGTGACGCGCTGCAAGTCGCGACCGGTGTATACGCGATGCAGATTGCGCGCCTTCTGCCAGCGCTGCTGAATGTTGGTCCAGTCTTGCGCCACGTTGAACGAACCGGCGCGGGTTGCCGTAAATTTGTTGACCACGCTCATCTGCCGGTCGACGGCGGCGCGCACGTCGTACGAAAACGGCGCATCGTGCTGTACTTCCGTTTGCAGACGGAAACGCTCCATGCGCCAGAGCAGTTCGTAGAGCGTTTGCTGGTACGCGACGGCGGTCCGCTCTCGGGCGAGTTGCGTCAGCGTGTTACCGCTCTGGTTATTGAGCCACAGGACCCGCCAAACGGCAAACAACAGTAACGCCGCGGCTATAGCGGTAACGACGACTCCGAGGGATGCGCGCCAGAGAGGCGCAGCATGACGCCGCTCCATCTGCCGTGCTACGTTCGCCTTGCAACGAAGCAGTCATCTTGGCATACGCCCGCTTCGGCGTACGCCAGGGAAAGGTTCGGTTAAACTGCGGAGGCTGAGAGAAATTGGGGTGACTGACGGGATCCGAACCCGCGACCTCCGGTTCCACAGACCGGCGCTCTAACCAACTGAGCTACAGTCACCACGCGAACTTGGCGCGCCCGGAGGGAATCGAACCCCCATCTTCGAGTTTAGAAGACTCGTGCCTTATCCGTTAGACCACGGGCGCACGCCCGGCCGCCGGACAGGCTCCGGGCCCCCCGGCGCTGCCGCACCCGGTTAGGATACCACAGCGGCGCAAGGGGCCCTGGCGCAAACATCGGGGCGACTGGACTTGAACCAGCGACTTCTTCGTCCCAAACGAAGCGCTCTACCAAGCTGAGCTACGCCCCGAAATCGCTTTTGAACCATTTAAAGTCGCGCGCGGTTTTCCTCCGATGACAATTAGCGCAACGGACTTCAAACTTCGCACGCGTTTCGGACCGCGAACATGGTCAAACTCTAGTATCCGCGGATCGCTTTCACCGCAATCGACGCACCGGTGCAGTCGGAGAAGTTATTAGCGTCTTGCGATTGCGCGCGCGCTGACGTGCCGCGTTGATCATCCGCCGGCGGTTGTGGTGTTCGCTATTTTGTCGATAGTGGGAGCGACAATATTCGCGCTGGCACGTCGGCGGTACGAATTCCATGTTGCGCCGTCGTTCGAAAGCTGCGCGAACTCGCTTCCCGGGCAGCACCGACCCGCATTTACTGCACCTCTTCATCGAACATACGTTCGCCTATTCGCTTACATTCTTCTATAAGCGGCCGAGCGGTATTCCCAACATCTTCCGGCTCAGCCAAGAAAATGTAATAACATAACTATAGTCATCATAGGAACCGCCATGACCGCCATATTGCGCATAATACGAAGCACGCGCGGCGTCGCAATGGTCGAGTACGCGATACTCCTTGCGCTGATTGCCGCATTTTGCATCGGAACGATTTCCGGTCTCGGCTCAAACGTGAATAAGGCCCTAAAGACGGTTGCCGGGTGTGCCGGAAACGGCGGCGGCTCGGGTGGCGGTGGAAGCGCTAACGGCGGAGGCGGCGGGTTCGGCTGCACCGGCGGCGCCGGTGCGACGAATGGCGGCAGCGGTTCTGGCGGCAGCGGAACCGGTGGCGGTGGCGGCAATGGTGGCGGAGGCACCGGCGGCGGAAACCCCGGCCACGGCAAACCTTAAAACAACAACTGGTGAAACGCGACGTAGCGCGATAAATCCAGCAGTGCACCATCGCTAGCGAAGAGACGTACCGCTTCTATCGTCAAGCCGGCTTTCATGGCGGCGTGCATGATGCGTACGTTCGTCCCCGGCACGAGCATCGTACACCACGATGCGCCGTAAGCTTGTCGCAGCGTTGCAAGCGCGAACGCAAGAAATTGCACCGCATACGCAGACGACGCGACCACCATCGGGCCGATGCGTCCGCTTGGCCATACGTACGCGTAGCCGGTAATCTCTTCTTCTCGCGCAAAGATAAAGCCGCGGCCTTGCTCGGAGAAATACAGATGATCGAGCGGACGTGCACTCCCGCGCACTTCGCGGTCGAGTTGCCCGAGCGCGCCGCGATGTGCAACCGGATCCAGCGGCTCGGTGCGAAAGCGGTATTCGCCGGCCGCCATGCGCGCGAGCTCGTTCTCGTGCGGAATCGGTCCAGCGACTTCCGCAACAGGCGTTTGCAGCCCGACGCCGCGGCGCAAGAAAAACGCGATGCCGCCAAGTTCGTTTGGTTCGAGCAGTCCGCTGCGCGTGACGTCGCCTGCGTCCTTTGCCGCTTCGGTCAGCAACTGCCAGCCGATGCCGTGCATCTGAAACGACGGTTCGACGAAAATTTCGGAGAGAAACCACTCGTCTTCGAGCGCATGCGGAATCGCGATACCGATGGGCGTTCCTTCGTCCTTGGCGACGAACGCACCGTTCGGGGCGACGTGCGCGAGATCGACGTAAAGTTTGCGGCTGTGCTCGTCGTGCCACCGGCGGCGCGCGAAATGTGCGACGTCGTCCGCCGTGGCCGGAACGACTAGCGCTTGCTCAGCCATTCCCGGTAGGCCTTCAACAGCGCTTCGGCGGCGCGGCGGCGATGGCTCACGCGATCTTTTTCTTCTTCCGGCATCTGCGCGAACGTCATGCCGGCCGGCGGGTAGAAAAACAGTGGATCGTAGCCGAAGCCAAAGCGCCCTTGCTCCTCGCCAGTGATCACTCCAGCCACTTCGCCGTACCCCGTAAACGTTTCGCCGGACTCGAGAATCAGCATCATCGCGCAGCAGAACTTCGCGCCGCGCTGCTCTGCCGGCACATGCGCCATTTCTTCGAGTAATTTTTCGCGGCGCGCCGGCCAAGTGATGTCACGTCCGCCGTAACGCGCGGAGAGCACACCCGGGCGTCCGCCAAGTGCCTCAACCTCGATGCCTGAATCGTCGGCGAGCACGGCGCCGTGCACGCCGGCTTCATGCAATTGCGTATGCAGCATGCGCGCTTTCGACTCGGCGTTACCCGCATAGTTCGACTCGTCCTCGGGCGCTTCGGCATAGAGGGGATACGTGTCCAACTCGAGTTCGGTGCCGGCAAAGATCGCCTTCATCTCGCCGAGTTTGCCGAGGTTTTTGGTGGCGACGTAGGTTTTCACGAATTCTCCGGTGCGCATGTCGCGCGCGAAAGACGCGGTTGCAATTCAAGTTTGTCGCCCGCGAGCTGCTTGTGGTTCCAATCGCTATCCGGAAGAAGCGCTGCTACCGCTCGGGAGAACGCGGCACTATAGGAGCGATAGACGGCATCATTCCACGTAATTGTCCATGGGAGGCCATATGCCGCTTGCGTTGCGGAATAGGCACGTAATGCCGTTCCGTCTTGGAATGAGATGGTGACCCAAACGTGCGGGTAGTAATCGGTTTCCCAGGCGGGATGCGCAAAATACGCCCGTAAGTTGCGTAATGCATCGCTCGATTGAGAGCATGGTATCCCACTCACGCGCGGTGTCGGTTCAGATGCCGGCCGCCGGGCTTGCGACAACAGCGCCGCAACGTTTGCATTGGCTGGTGAAACGGAATACGCCGCCTGCTGCGTGCACAGCGTACCGGCCTGACAGCCGGGCACCCCGACGACGAGCGACGTGAGCGATGAAATGATTTCAACGCTGCGAATTCGCGGCGCGCCCGCCACGGTCGCGGAAAGAAGCAGCGCCGCGATCACGTCCTACTCTTCCAAGCGCAGGACGGCCATGAAGGCCTCCTGCGGCAAATCCACCTTGCCGACGCGCTTCATGCGCTCCTTACCGGCCTTCTGCTTTTCGAGCAGTTTGCGTTTGCGCGTGATGTCGCCGCCGTAGCATTTTGCAAGCACGTTTTTGCGCATGGCGCTCACGGTTTCGCGAGCGATGATTTTGCCCCCGATAGCCGCTTGAATGGGCACCTCGAACATCTGGCGCGGAATAAGTTCTTTCAGCTTTTCGGCCAGCGCACGGCCGCGAGTCTGCGCGCGCTCGCGCGCAATGATGAACGAGAGCGCGTCGACCACTTCGCCGTTGAGCATGATCTCGAGTTTGACGAGATCGCCTTCGCGATAGCCGATTACCTCGTAGTCCAGCGACGCGTAGCCCTTCGTGCGCGATTTCAACTGGTCGAAGTAGTCGATGATCACTTCGATGAGCGGCATTTCGTACGTCAAGATGACGCGCCCGTCGTGCAGATACTCCATGTTGGCCAGCGTGCCGCGCCGCGCTTGCGTGATCTCCATAATCGCGCCGACGTAATCGGGTGGCGTGATGATCGTCGCCTTGACGTACGGCTCTTCCATCGTGTGAATCAGATTCATCACGGGCAACTTGCTGGTATTGTCGATCATCTCGACGGTGCCGTCGGTCATCGTGACACGAAACACCACGGAGGGCGAGGTCGCAATCAAGTCCAGACCGTAGTCGCGTTCCAGACGCTCCTGCACGATCTCCATGTGCAGCAAGCCCAGAAAACCGCAGCGGAATCCGAAGCCGAGCGCGACGGACGTCTCGGGTTCGTAAGTGAACGCCGCGTCGTTCAGTTTGAGTTTTTCGAGCGCATCGCGCAGGTCCGAGTACTCGTCACCTTCGTTCGGATACAAGCCGCAGTACACCATCGGCACCGCTTTGCGGTAGCCGGGCAGCGGCACGTGCGCTGGTTTGCTGGCGTGCGTTATGGTGTCGCCGACGTCGATGTCGCCCAGCGACTTGATGTTCGCAATCACGTAGCCGACGCCGCCGATTTCGAGTTTGTCGACCGGGCGCATCTGCGGGCTGAACACACCCACTTCCGTACACTCGAACACGCGCTGATGAGCCATCGACATGAAACGCGTGCCTTGCGTGAGCTCGCCGTCTACCACGCGCAGGTAACTTACGACCCCGCGGTATGGGTCGAACTGCGCGTTGAAGACAAGTGCGCGCAGGTGATCGCGATGGCCCTTCGGCGGCGGAATGCGCTGCACGATCGCTTCGAGGATGTCCTCGATGCCGATCCCTTGCTTGGCGCTGGCCAAGATGCACTCGCTCTTCTCCATGATGAGGAGTTCCTCGACCTCGCCCATCACGCGATCGGGATCGGCGGCCGGCAAGTCGATCTTGTTGATCACCGGAATGATCGTCAGATCGTGTTCGAGCGCGAGATGATAGTTCGCGAGCGTCTGCGCTT
>JBKPMZ010000253.1:0-6666 GCA_046732415.1 Vulcanimicrobiota bacterium | reverse complement strand
AACGTCAACTCGCCCGGCGCCTGCGTTTGCAAACCGTCCGCTATGGTGCGCGGCACGTCGATGTGCACGATCTCGCCGCGTTCCAGCGACTGCTGAAAATCGTTTCCGGCTTCGGGTTCGACGCCGAAAATCGCCACATCCGGGTCGAAGCCGTGCGCGGCAACCGCGCTGCCTGAAAGCAACCCGCCGCCGCCGACCGGAGCAACGAGCGCATCAAGGCCTTCAAGATCTTCAAAGAGTTCGAGCGCAGCGGTACCAGCGCCCGCGATGATATGCCGATCGTTGAACGGCGGCACGAGGGTGGCGCCGCGCTCGTCGCAGATCTTCTGCGCGATCTCCGTGCGATGCGAACGGTAGCGATCGTAAAAAATGATTTCCGCGCCATAGCCGCGCGTGGCATCGATCTTCGACTTTGGCGCGTCTTCGGGCATGACGATGGCGGCCGGTACACCCAAGATTTTGCTCGCAAGTGCCACGCCTTGCGCGTGATTGCCGCTGGAAAATGCGACGACGCCGGCGCGGCGCTGCGATTCGTCGAGTTGCACGATACGGTTGTAGGCACCCCGGAATTTAAAGGCGCCCATGCGCTGGAAATTCTCGCACTTCAGAAAGATCTCGCCGCCGGTAAGATCGTTGAGCGTGCGCGAAGCCACAATCGGCGTGCGATGCGCGATGCCATCCAAGCGGCGCGCCGCAGCGCGGACCTCCTCGATCGTTATGATTGGTTGGGCGCTGCGCGTATCCACCAGTACCGAACCTTTCCGTCCTTCGCGAGCTTCACCAATTCGTGGTAGGTTCCATGTTCGAATTGCACGTCGAAGCAGAGCAGCCCCTGCGGGCACCATGAATCCGAGGTTTGTTTGAGCCCTTCGTACGCACCCTGTGCCGCAAGTTCGTCAGAGATCTGCGAGACGCGGACGCGCGTGAGCTCGCCCGCGATGCTCGGTTCCAACCGGTTCATCACGGGTTCGAGGTCGTTGTCGATCACCGCGCGCGTAACGGCGTCCGCGATACGCTCGTGCGCATTTTGAAGCGAACACGCCGTGAGCGCGAGGAGCACGATTGCGCAGAGAATGGCCTCAGGATGATACGAGGTCGGTTTCATTTGGTTCCAGGAAGCGCAGCTTCGGATTCCATTCCTCCGCAAGACGCAGGCTCCATTCGGACTCGAACAGCGCGACGGCATTGCCGTCCCAGTCTTCCACGAGCTTGGCGTTGCTCGGAAGCTGCGCGCGTTTGACGAGATCGTCTTCTCCGGCCACGCGCCGCGCGACGCTGTAGGGCAGCGACGTAAAGACTGTTTTCACGCCGTATTCGGACTCCAAACGATACTTCACGACCTCGAACTGCAGCGCGCCGACCGCGGCGAGAATCGGTTCCGTGCGCATCGAGCCGTACGGATACAGGACTTGAATCGCGCCCTCTTCGCGAAGCTGCGCGATGCCTTTGCCGAACGATTTGTAACTGCCGGTATCCAGACTGCGCACGGACGAAAAATGTTCGGCTGCAAATGCCGGAACCGGCTCGAACTGCACGAGCGGCGAACCCGGCACCGTCTCGCAAATCGTGTCGCCGATCGCGAAAACGCCGGGATTTGCCAGGCCGACGACGTCACCCGCGTATGCCGCTTCGAGCGATTCGCGTTCGCTGGCGAAAAGCCGCATGGCGCGCGAGAGACGCACGTCTTTACCGGTACGCACGTTGCGCACGGTCATGTCCCGTTCGAATTTCCCCGAACACACACGCACGAACGCAACGCGATCGCGGTGGCGCGGATCCATGTTGGCTTGAATCTTGAAGACGAACCCGGTGAACGCGTGGTTCGACGGGCTCACCACGACGAGTCCTTCGCCATTCATGCTGCGGCGCGGCGCCGGCGCCGGCGCGAGTTTGACGAAGTTGTCCAGGAACAACTGCACGCCGAAGTTCGTCACGGCGCTGCCGAAAAAAACCGGCGTCACTTCGCCGCGCAGCATGCGCGCCAACTCGAAGTCCTCGCCGGCGCCTTCGAGCAATTCCAAGCCGTCCACGAACTCACGATACGACTGCTCGTCCAGGAGCGCTTTAATCTGCGGATCGCTGATGTCCGCAACCTGTACCTGCGCACGTTTTGCGCCGTGCGCGCTGCGCTCGAACAGATGTACCTCGCGCGTATTGCGATCGTACACGCCCTTGAACGAGGGGCCGTTTCCGAGCGGCCAGTTCATGGGGAACGCACCAATACCGAGTACGTTCTCCAATTCATCGAGCAGTTCGATCGGATCGCGGCTCGGGCGATCCATCTTGTTGATGAACGTGAAGAGCGGAATACGGCGCGCGCGGCAGATGGCGAAGAGTTTTTTGGTTTGCGGTTCGACGCCTTTGGCGGCGTCGATGAGCATCACCGCCGCGTCCGCCGCCAGCAGCGTGCGATACGTATCCTCGCCGAAATCTTGGTGGCCCGGCGTGTCGAGCAAATTGACGGTGTAGCCTTCGTATGGGAATTGCAGCACCGTCGACGTGATGGAAATGCCGCGCTGCTTTTCGAGCTCCATCCAGTCGCTCGTCGCGGCACGCTGCGCGCGGCGCGCGGACACTTGTCCGGCGGTTTGAATCGCACCACCGTACAGCAGCAGTTTTTCCGTGAGCGTCGTCTTGCCCGCGTCCGGATGCGAAATAATGGCGAACGTCCGCCGTTTACTAACCTGTTCTTCTACTTCAGTCATTTCTTATTGCGCTCGGGCGCCGGAATAGTTTCATACACGCGCAGTTCGAAGCCGCCTTGACCACCGCGCAGCAGCGCGACCGCACCCGGCGCTTCATAGAGCCGTGCAATCGGCGGTACGCGCAAGCGATCGGTTCCGCGCGCGACCAGAACCGTGTCGCTCGTCACGCTCACGCGGCAATCGCCGGAGTTCACGCTTGCGCCCGGACGCAGCATCTGCGCCCCGGACGGCAGATTCGTGAGCACGTAGTTGAGCGGCCCCGTTGATTTGCTGGTCTGCGTAAAACAGTCCGGCAGCACCGAAAGCGCCCACCCCGCATCCGCGTAAAACCCGCCGCGCGCATTGCGTTTCGACGCCGGCGGCGTTTGCGCCGCTTTCGGCGGCACCTTCACGAATACCGACTTGATGCGAATCGCCAGCTGCTCGCGGTGCCAATACACGCCGACGACCACGAACGCGGCCAGCACGATGACCGCGCTCAACGCCAGGTATCTAAGCAGCGCTCTCGGCCGGTTCTCGCGCGCCGACGCGCGCACCGAGCGTCATGCGCGCCGCACCGATCGACCAGTCCGCCATACCATAATAGAAGTCGAAGGTGCGCGGGCCCAGATCCGGACGCGGATCGATCGCGGTAGGGAACACAACGTTGTCCACGATGCCGCGCCGCTCGGTGTCGGACTCGGGAGAAAGCACCGGCTTGGGCGAGCGGTAGACGATCTTGTGCGGCTGCTCCAAGTCGTGAATCATGATGCCCGCACTGTACTTGAGTTTGGGTTTTTGCGTACGATGATCGATGACGTCAACCGCGTGAAACAGCGACATCCAGCCCTCGTCGATACGCACGGGAGGCGTACCCGCGCCGAGTTTGAGCGATCCCCACTGCGCATCCGGCGACATCACGAGTACGCTCTCGCACACGTCGAGCAGTTTCTCACGGTCTTTGAGCACCGGTTCGAGCGGAATATATGCCAGTCGAATGGATTCGCGGTCCGCGAACGGCATGCGTTCGATCATCGGAATCGCCGCTCTGCCGTCGACTGCGGAAAGATGCAGCATCGGGCGATGATAGAACGCGAGCGACTTCACGCCGCTGGGCGAGAGCACCGGTTCCGGAAAAAACGCGGCGTCTTTGTCGTCGCCGATGTGCATGCCTGGTTTGTCGAAATGAAGCAACCCGAGGCGCGTCCACGTAAAGCCGTCGTGTGAGAGCGCAACGGCGATGCGCGGGCCTTGCGGTCCGAACGCGGTATACGCCATCACGTACTGGTCCAGGACGGGAACGAACGTGACGCGCGGATCTTCGCAGCCGTAGCCCGGATGCGGGCGCAGTTCGTACGGCGCGTCCGGTTCGAGCGCGAAACCGTCGCGCACGAAAGTAAATCCCTCGCTGCGTGCGCGAGCCCGTACCAAACCGACGCGTGAAATATTTCCGCGTGCGACGTCGCGCGGATACAGCAGCAACTCGCCCTCGCGCGTTCGCGCGGAGGCGGGATTGAGCGTACCTTCTGCCTCTGAATCGTCGCCGTTGGGCTCGAGAATCAGTCCAAGGCGCTCGACGCAAACGTCGAGATCGATCGCTTCGTGTGCCAGCATCAAACCTCTACGGAAACGCCGCCCGCCCGCGCACGGTTTCCGAACGCTGTAACAATTTCATGTGGCAAACGTCCGCTGCGAGACGCAAACTCATCGAGATTCGCCTCGCTGCCGAGCAGAACGAGCTGCCGGCTTTCGGGGTCAAGACGTGAGGCTCGAACCGTAACGTACTGCATGCCAACCGATAAGATATCGTCCGCGCCCTCGAGAGTCTTAGGCAATCCGTCGGCGTACCCACACCGAGCCGTGGCAACCGTCTCCCCATCGGCAAGCATCGTACCCCCATATCCCAAGCGCGTCCCGGCAGGGTGGCGTTCGATCCGCACGACCGGGGCGACCACGCGCAGCGCGCACCGAATGCCCGGCACGCCGAATCCGCCCGTCGAGCCGAAGAGCCCAACGCCCACGCGAACCATACCGGCAAGCGGGCCGTCCGCTCCCAGCGGAAACGTGCTCGCTACGTCGGTCCCTTCCAGGTCGACGCCGGCGGCCTCCATGGCATGCACCGCGGCCCGGAAGTTTTCGAGCTGCGCGCTACGCGCGTCGAAATCGGTAACGTGCGTCCAGAGCTGCACGCGCGCACCCGCTTTGGCGAGCGCGGGAGCAAACGTGCGGACTTCGTCTACGGAAAGGCCGGTCCACGCGGCCGCCGGGCGCACGCCGATCCGCACGCACAGCGGCCGGCCGATCTCCGCGAACACGTGTTGCGCGATCTCCAACTCCGTCACGGTGCCGATGCTGGGCTGCGCGTTCGCGCGATACACCGCGGCCAACTGATCCGGTTCAACGGAACCCAAGACGATCGCGGGCGCTTGCGTGTGCTTTCGGATCTGCCACAGTTCGTCCGCGTCCGCAACACAATAGCCGTCGGCGATGCCTTCGACCGCCCGAATCAACGGCGCGTACCCCCAGCCGTAGCCCTCGCCTTTCACCACCGCGTACAATGGCACACCGGCAAAAGCGCGCCATGCGCGCGCATTGGCCCCGACGATCTGCGTATCGAGCGCAAGTTCGGGCTGCATTACGGAAGCGTCGTCTGCGCGACCGCTTCGTCGGAGGGCGTTACGACGACCACCTTTATTCCGCGACGGTACACGGTGTTCGGCACGATCCACAGCGTGTACGTGCGATAGCGGTCGGACGGTTCGCCGCCGCTGGCGGGCGCGGCTTCGAACGCGACGACGCGTACGCCGTCGGGATTGGCGCGAATGGATTCGATGATCTGCCGGTAGCCGCTGCGCTCGTGCGGCCCCATGAGCAGCACCACGCCAAATTCACTGCGGAACCGCACCGGTGCGTGGATTCCCAAACGCTCGAGCGATGCCGTGTCGCGTACGACGGCGATCTGATTGCCGCCGTCGAGCACCGTCGTCGTGCCTTGCGCAAGCGTCTGAACGCGCACGTCGCGGCATCCCGCAAGCGCGACCAAGGCAAGCAGGGGCCAAAGACGCACGAGCGACCGGAATGGAGCGGGGGAAGCGGCCACGAGCGGGGCGTTCGCGCAGTTGTCACGGGATGCCCTTCGGGTGCACTATTAGTACAACGAGGTAGGGCTCATGCTCCAGCATATCATTGCCGCAGCCGCAATCACGGTTGCGGCCATGCCGCTTCCCGCCGGTACGCCGGCACCGCAAGCATCACCGACGCCGCTGCTCAAAACCATTGCAACGGTTCGCGCTTCCGCTCGCTGCGCGGCGATCATCACGCATGCGAACAGCGCGATCAGTACGGCGCTCAGCAACGATCAAGTCATCGGACAGACGATCACGACGCTGCGTTTCACCAATCTGGACGACGGCAATCCGATTCACCGCAACAACGGTTTGAAAGCGCTGGGCGATCTCGCGAAAAACCTCATGCAATCCGCGCGTTCGGGCGACGATGAAGTGAAACGCCTACGCAAGATCGCCGCGGAAACGAAAGATCCAGACGAAGCGAAAGCGCTCAAGGAATTTGCCGATCTGCTCGGCGGTGCGCTCTGGAGCCAGCAAAAGGTCGCGCGCGATCTCAATGGCTTTCTGGCATATCAGGATTTCCGCGACATGGCGCAATTCGACGAAGACGGCCAGAAGATGAATCAAGCGGAGTTCGGCGTGAACGATCCGCTCTCGGGCGAAATGCCGCGCGACATGCGCCACTACAACGCCGCCGGCCAAGTCGTGAACAACGGGAAGCCGCATCTCGGGCACGACCCCAACGAACCAAACGCCACGCAGCAGGCAAAGTGGGCCGCTGACGACTTCCAGAACCGCATTCCCATCATCATGAAAGACGAGAATGCGGCTGCCGGAAAGGTCGACGGCGCCATTCAGGGGTGCTAAGACAAAGTCATTGTCCCGCCCCCGTAGTATTCGGTAGACTTTAAAGC
>JBKPMZ010000252.1:0-3155 GCA_046732415.1 Vulcanimicrobiota bacterium | reverse complement strand
AATGACCACCGATGGCAACAAGCTCTATCTGAACGCCGTAGAACGCCACCTAGGCGGCATGGTGGACTATGCCCAGCTAATCAAGCTGTTCGGAAATGAAGGCGAGCCGGAAACCCGCTACAGCCCCGGCAAGTGCCTGGGGACCAAAAAGCAGCAGGTTGACGGCAACCCCGACATGGACTTGGTTTCGACCAGCTATGCCGAGCGGCAAAACCTGAATATCCGCATGCAGAACCGGCGCTACACGCGGTTGACGAACGCTTTCAGCAAGAAAGCGGAAATGCTCGCCCACAGCATCGCCATCATGTTCTGCTACCACAATTTCTGCCGCGTGCATCAGACGATCAAGACGACGCCGGCTATCGCGGCTGGGATCGCCAAGCACAAGTGGCGCGTCGAGGACATGGTGGACTTGCTGCCCGAGCTGGTCTACAACACCCGGCCGAAAAAAGATTCGGACGGAGGATTAAATTGACCCACTACCGAGCGGGTCGCTTTGGCAGGAAAGCCAAATAATCGTAGAGACGATGCCGAGCCTGCGCACAGCGCCGAGTAATCTGGCCATGAGACATCTCCGCTAACCGGTTTCCTTCAGACGGATCAGAACTCGTCTCAGCCTCTGAAATGCCTCAACTCGCTGATACGCCGCCACGGCCATCTATTGCCGCATACAGAGCAATCAAAAATCAGTTCTGTCCGGCGGCTCTTAATCGGCCTCCGCGCAGGCTATCGGTCCACATTATGGATTGCAAGCGGAATTGTTAATAATTTAACAAATGGTATGAGAGAGCCTTTAAATGCAAGCCATAAACATTGGAGCTCAAAGGTGCATTGCGGTTTTCACCGGCTGCTTAACTCGAAGCGCCGGCCTGGCTCAACAGGTTCGACATGAGATTTCCGCTTCCTGCCCAGGCGGCATCGCCACGCATAGGTTAATGCACAAACGGCGCCGCCCGATGGCCAACTGGGCTTCACGGCTCTACGCGCTCGGCGAGTTTGAGATTTAAGGTCAAATTCGACTGAACACGATCTGTCCAAAAGGCTGCTATAGAAGGGCAGCAAATGGTCGCGCCGAAGGTGCATCTGGCAGCTTGCGATTTGTGGTATCGGCACAATAGGTATACTTGCTGAGGAGTCGCCAATGGCGCCTGATTTGCGACGGAAGGAACGCCATAATTTCGCAGCAATGTTGCTCGTTCCGTGGAAGGCACGATCCACTTTGACGGCGATGGCGTCCGGGACATGATCAAAGAGCAGCGCTTTGCTTGGAACTTGGCCGTTGCGGCCTAACTCGCCATTGATGGCTTGCCGAAGAGCCTGGCAGACGGAAATGCCGGTCCTTTGATAATCAGGAGGGCGCTAAATATGCAGATCAGCCGAGCGCGAGTCCGTAGTGCGAGCGCGTCGTCAGGGACTCTAGGAATCCAACCTCTACTATCCGCCGCAGGCCGTTGGCTACTCATCTCGCTTCTCGTCCCGTTGCCGCCTTCCGCGCAGGCAGAAACGCTCAAAGGGCGCGTCGTCGATTCGGCCGGTCGGCCGGTTACCGGGGCCAACGTGCGAATCTGGCAAAAGCTGCCGGCGCCCGGCGGAAGGGGACTCGCTGATCAGCCGATCCGGTTCGGCGACGGCGACGTCTTGCACACTGACGTCGAAGGGCGATACGCCTCGCCCGACGTGCTCGCTCCCGCGGCGTTCGCCCGCATCTCAGTCGAAGCTGAAGGAATGCTGGGCGAGCAAAGCGAATGGATCGAAATCGACAAAGGCGCGGCGGCGGTCGCGCCTGACATCCAGCTCAAGGGCCTGCGCACCGTCGCTGGGCAAGTGCTCGATCGCCGCGGCCGCCCCGTCGCGGGCGCCACGGTGTTCAACTCGGGCGACGGCCGGGAGCGAGTCGAAACCAGGTCCGACGGCGCCGGTCAGTTCCGCCTGGCGGGCGTGCCGCAGGGCCCGATCTTTTTGTTTGCTGAGAAGTCGGGCTACCGCTTCGCCGGCATACGTCTGCCGCCTGGCGAAGCCGCCGAATTCACGCTTGCGGCCATCACTGAAGCCGTCCAGCCGCTGGCGACCATGCCGCCGCTGCTCTCCCCCGACGAAGAGAATACGTTGGCCCGCGAGACCATCGCCCCCTGGCTCGACATTGTGGAACGCTCGGGGACCGAATCCGAAAAGATGTGGGCGCTGCGAAGTATGGCGGAGTTGGATCCGCTCGAAGCCTTCAACCGCGCTCGGGCCATGGAGATTTCGAAACCGACATGGCAAACTTTCATCAAGATGCACATCATCAATAATTGTCTCAGGCGGCCCGGTTCGCTTGCTTGGGACGAATTGGAAACCATGATCGAGGCGGGCGAAGACCCGATGTGGATTGCCTTCCATTTCGTTGCGGCGACGCAACGGATGGGCCAAGCCGAGGAGTCGCGCCGCCGCGAGTGCCTGGCCAAGTCGCTGTTATACGCTCGGCGCATTGAGCACGCCCCGAGTCGGGCGCGAGCGTTGCTTTCAGTGGCTTTTGGCCTGTCGCGGGCCGGCGATGAGCCAGCGGCGGTAAGAATTAACGCCGAAGCGGAGGCGATCGCGGAACAACTTCCCGAACATAATCAGCGTTCGGACCCGGTATTCCGCAGCCTGGCCATGACCTGGGCCAAACGTGACCCCGCTCGCGCCGCGGCTTGGCTCGAAAAACTCAGCGACGCTTCCGCATTCAATGACTTCGGGGGACGACTCGCCATCGCGCTTTTGCCCGACCATCCGTCCGAGGCGGAGGCGATGTGGAACCGAGCCGCCGAGCGAATGCGACGCCGATTCGCAGGGCTTTATCCGTGCTGGCGGTACGCCCAGATCGCCGACTTCTGCTACGCTTTGGCCCGCGTCGATCGCTCGCGCGCCGAACGCATCGCGCAAGACGCCGAGACCCCCGCGCTGCGCGTGCGTGCGCTCGGTGCTATCGCCCTGGCGGCGGCCGCGTCCGAGCCTGCGGCCGGCCGCGCGCTGTTGGAATCGCTCGTGCGCGACGAGCTTCCTCGGCTCGTACCAAGGCAGTCGCACAGTGCCGATGCACCGCCGGTCACGGCCGCTTGGCTATTGCCAATTGCCGAGCAGATCGATCCGCAGTTGGGCCCCGAGTGCCTCTGGCGATCGCTGGCGTTGCGAGC
>JBKPMZ010000251.1:0-6343 GCA_046732415.1 Vulcanimicrobiota bacterium | reverse complement strand
CGTCTACGTGAACGAAGGTCTTCTGGACTTCGTACAGTCCGACGACGAACTGGCGGGGGTAGTCGGACACGAAACGGGCCACATCGAGCGCCGGCACGCCGTCACGATGCAGACGAAATCGAACATCCTCAGTTTGCTGCTCGGCGTTGCGTCGATGTTCTCGCCGTTCATCTACAATTTCGGCAATCTGCTGCAAGCGGGCGCGATGGCGAAGATGTCGCGCGTCGACGAGCTGCAGGCGGACCGCTACGGCCTGCTGCTGATGTCACGCGCGGGCTACGATCCCGAAGCCATGCTGTCGATGCAGCAGCATTTGGTTGCCGTCGACGGCGAGCACAACGACCTGGTCACCAAATATTTTCAGGATCATCCGGGCGGCTCGCAGCGCGTCGCGCATCTGCTCGGCTATCCGGAACTGGATCCCACCAAGACGAACCAGCAGCAAAAACTCGTATGGGCACTGCACGATCTCGACGAGGCGCGCTATAACGTCGCCAATGCCGAACTGAACGATCTGTTGAAAAAGGAGCCCGGCAATCAACAAGCGATGCTGGCGCTCGGACAGACGCAGCTCGCACTTGGGTTGACAAGCAAGAGCGAACAAACGCTGGGCGAACTCGCGCAGAGCTCCTCACCGCAGGTGAAGGCGGCCGCGCAAGAACGCATCGAAGCGCTGCGCCAGATGGAAACGCACCGCGTCGATCTCACGCGGCCCAATCTCGCGTCGCTCAACGACCAACTCAAACAGGCGCAGGGCGTGCAGTCGCAAGCCGCGGCCCAGATTGCCGCGCGCCACGATCAAGGTCACAACCAACTCAAATCGCTGCAAAACCGTCTGCAGACGATCGAGTACGAACTGCCGGACTTCAGCCGCATCGAAGTCAAACCCGGCTCGCGTCTCGATGCGGTCGAACGCAGTCTGAACGGCATGGCACGCTCGATCAACAGCGCGCTGGAAGATGCGACGCAGTCGATTGACGGCGTCGGTACGCTGGACCCCCGCACGAACACGCCGAGCGGGCTGCTCAAAGAGAACGCGGACATTCTCTCGCAGATGCGGCAGCCGCTACGCATGAAGCCGGTTCCGTCCGATACGCTCGCGCTGCTGCCGTCGTATCCGCAAATGCTTTCGGAGCTCACGAGTGCGGACAGCGACATGGAACGCGCGGTCGACGCGGGGCGCGCATCGGCGATGCAGCTCGACGACGGCCTGGGCGATCTCGACGCGTTCATCAAGCGTCTGCAGCAAGTCAACATCAACTACTTCAACGACATCAACAAGTTCGATTACGAAGCGCTCGTCCCGTACATGCAGAAGGCACAGCAGTCGCTGGGCCAGGCCGCCGTGTCTGCCTCGCAAGCGGATCAGTTGTACAACATGGCACGTTCGCGACAGCTCGCGGCGCGCATCACCCAGTTGGGGGTGGGCACGTCGCCCCAGCGTTACGCCACGCTGCAAAAAGCGATCAACGTGCGCTGGAACGTGGACGATCTCAGCTACATCGACATGCTGCACGACAACGTCACGCCGGGCGAACTGACGGCAGCGTCAATTATCGCGGCCGACACGAAAACGACTCCGCAGGCGATCATCCGTGAGTCTCACGAGACGCATCGCAGCGTCGTCGACGTCGCGAACGCGCACGGCATGCACGCCATCGCGCTCGAAATCTTCCTGGGCCTCATCTATCTCGACTACACCGACAGCCCGGAGAACGAAGCGCATCCGGACGGTGTAACACGGCGGCAGGCGCAGGGTACATAACAGCATGGCAACGGCTACCGGCGACATTCTGCGGCTCGTTCGCAAAGGCATCGACGTCAAGATGGTCAGCGCGAACGTCCGCAAACCGTTCCGCTTCTATCTGTGCGGCGATCCCGCGCTGGTAGCCGAGCTGCGCACCTTTCTGCTCTCCGGCCACACCGACGAATCCGTGCCGTTCGAGGCCGCGGCGTGTCTGGAAACGCTGCTGCCGGGCGTCACGCAAGGCTCGCTGGTGAGCGAAGCGCGGGTCGTCATTTTCCTGGGTCGCGGCGGCGACGTATCCGGCGCGACGATGGCGCCGCTGCGCGTGCTCAACCTGCCGATCATCGCCATCACGGTCGACGATCAGGCTCAGCCCTCGGGACCGGCGTCCGCGCCCTCGCGCGGACAGTTTGCGGAATACACCGTGCCCGCGCTCACGCGTGAAGCGCTGCGCGGCCGTATCTTTCCGCATATCGTCGAGTTGTGCAAAGGCGTGGAGATCGCGGTGGGACGCTGTCTGCCGCCGATGCGAGAAACGGTCGCGGCCAAGTTGACGCGAGACGCCGCGAATAACGCGCTCAAGGTCGCGCTCGCCAGCGCCGTCGTCGATCACATTCCCGTCGTGGGCCTCGTGATGGGCGTATTCGCATCGGCCGGCGACATGATGGCGATCACCGGCATTCAGATGATGCTGATGCTGCACATCGAGGCCGCGTACGGCCGCGATCCGGACGTGCAGCGCATGTGGCAGTTGCTGCCGGTTATCGGCGGCGGTTTCGGATGGCGCTCGCTCGCGCGCGAACTTTCCGGCTTCATTCCGGTCGCCGGCATCGCGATCAAAGGCGCAATCGCGTACGCCGGCACGATCGTCGTCGGCGAAGGCGTGACGTTTTACTACGAGCACGGCCGCCACATGAGCAGCGGCCAAGCGAAATCGCTATACGAGAGTACGAAGAACGAAGCGATGACGTTCGCCCGCGATCTCATCGGACGCATAACCAAGAAGAAGTAACCGGTTAGTCCGGTTTACGATGTCCGGGCGGCAAGTCTCCGACATTTTTCGCGCTGCCATGGATGGCAGATTCAAAGCTTGCTTTGCGAAAAATGCGGAGAAGCAGCAATTTTACAGGACGTGAAATTGCGAGCGTCTTGCCGAACGGATATCGTGGGCCGGACTAGTCTCTTACTGATTCAACCGTTCGAGCAGATCTTCGTCCGGCAGGCGCTGCAGATCGCTGGAAACGCGGCTGCGGATGCGATCGGCGATCTGCGCCGCCAGTTGGCGGCGATAGTGCGATGCCATTCCCTTGCGCCGCGCCATGAACCGCGCGATGAGCGCATGTTCTTCATCCGTCAGCATGGCGGCGCGCCGCTGCTCTCCTTCGGCGTGCGCCATGATTGCAGTCAGACTCGGTGCGCGCTCGTCGCGCACGACGATGGTGCCCGCCGCCAAATCGCCCAGGCGCTTGTTCTCCGCGGAAATCAGCGTTACAACAGCGCTGAGTGCGTAGAACCCGAGTATGGCCTCGCCGACGCGAATCACATTGCGAATGAACGATCCCGCAGCATCTATGGGATAGCCGCCGTCGCGCACGACGCGGATGCCGAGGAGTTTCTTTCCCGGTGTTAGCCCGCTCCAGAACGCTTCGAATGCGATGAAGTAGCCGAAGAACACGACGAAGATCGTCGCAACCACGATCGCCGTCGCGATGGAGTCTCCGAGACGATCCGGCGCAGGCGTTTTGGTCGGCGGGGTATGCGAGCCGATAAAGACGAGCGCCGCGAAAATCGCCGCGAGGACGGCGAATTGGATCGCCATATCCACGATGAGCGCCAAAAAGCGGCTGCCCAGCCCCGCCAATTCATAAGAAAACGCGATACTTTCGGGCGTCCGAACGCTCACAGACCGGTCCATTGCTAGCGGCGCTTCGGCTTCTCCGGCGCGCGCCCCGCTTTGAGAGCGTTCTGTTTTTGCAAGAGCGATCGCCGAGCGTGCCGCATTAGTGCATCGTGGACGAGCGGACATTCGTACGGCGGCGCGGCGCCGCGTGGGAACGGCTGGAAGCGCTGGTATCGCTCGCGGGCCGGCGGGGGCTGCGAACGCTGCATGCGGACGAGCTCTTCGAACTCGGCCGCTTGTACCGGTGGACGACGTCCGATCTGGCGTACGCACAAGCGCACGGCTTTGATGGGCAAACGGTACATTACCTCAACCGGCTCACGGCACGCGCGCATGCGTACGTGTACGGTTCGAGCGTCGAAACGGGACGGGCGCGCATCGCGCGATTCTTCGTCGAAACCTTTCCCGCAGAGGTGCGCCGCTCCGCACGACCGATTGGCTTGTGCATTCTGCTCACGATCGTTTGGGCGGCCGTCGCGTACGCAATCGTCGCGAACGATCCGGCAAACGCGTATGCGCTGGTGCCGGAAAACATCATTCCGGCGCACATCACCAAGAGTCTACACGATTCCAACTTCGCGTTCACTCCCGACGCATCGACAATGATGTCGTCCATGATCATCACCAACAATATTCGCGTCGCGTACCTGACGTTCGCCGCCGGCATCGTGACCGCGGGCATCGGCACGCTCTATCTCATTATCTTCAACGCGCTGATGCTGGGAGCGCTCGGCGCACTCTTCGCGCACGCGGGGTTTGGCCCCGATTTTTGGGCAACGGTCGCACCGCACGGGTTCATCGAATTGACCGCGATACAAATCGCCGGCGGCGGAGGACTGCTCGTCGCGAGCGGTCTGCTCATGCCGGGACGCTTGCGACGCCGCGACGCCATCGCCCGCAACAGCAGGCGCGCGGGCGTGCTAATCGCCGGCGTAACAGCAATGCTCTGCGTCGCCGGGATAATCGAGGGCTTTTTTTCGCCGCTGCGCTTTCCGGCGGACGTCCGGGCGGGAGTCGGCATCGCGACCGGCATCGGCCTGCTCGCGTATTTTGGTTTGTGCGGGCGCGGGTATAACCGTTCGTCATGAATGAAGACATCGAACTCACGCAAGAAGACCGGCTGAACGATCTCACGTCCGCATACGTCACGCTGCGCAACACGCTCAGCACGGGGACGATCGATACCGAAAAAGCGAGCGCTCTGGCGCAACTGAGCATTGCGATCAGTTTGCTCGAGCGCGAAGCGTACGGCGAGAGCGAGGGCGAGTACGAAGAAGATGAAGACGAAGAGGACGACGACGAAGAAGAGGTCTAGTACCTAAAGCAGTCCGCGCGATTTGATCTGCAGGTACCGGTCGATGAGCGCGGTCGTGAGTTCGCGCGCGGGCACGTCGATCACCGCAACGCCCATACGCGAGAGAACGGCAGCCGCAGTCTTGCGTTCCTCTTGCAGTTCGAGCGCAACGGCGGCAGCGTAGACGTCGTCGACGTGTTGCGCGGGCGCGTCCAAGCGCCGTTCGATGGCGCCGTCGTTCATGAACGCGCAAACGACGAGATGGCGGCGCGCGAGCGTGCCGATTTGCGCCAGGACCGTGCTCTGGGCGACCGGATCGACCATGTCGGTGAAAAAGACGATGAGGCTGCGCTTGTGCACGTGCGTGCGCACATACGCGAATGCGCTATCGTAATCGGACTCTTCGAAGCGAGGCTCCAGATCGTGCAATGCGGCGGCGATGCGGCTGCTCGATCGTCCGCTCGGGCGCGGCGCCGAGGCGCGCAGAATCTCTGCGGCGAACGTGACGACGCCGACTTTGTCGTTCGCCAGCGCAGCCACGGCCGCAACCGATAGCGCGGCGGTGACGGCATAATCGAGTTTGCGCTGCTCGTCCACGCGCGGCGTCATCAAGCGCCCCGCGTCCAGCAGAATCATCACGTTTTGCGTGCGTTCCACTTCATATTGCGCCACCATCACGCGCCCGCGCCGGGCCGTGGCTTTCCAGTTGATGGCCCGAAACGGATCGCCGGGCGCCCACTCGCGCACGCTTTCCGGTTCGGTGCCCATGCCGCGCAGTTTCATGCGTCGCAAGCCCGCTTCGATTAAACGGTTACGCATGTGCAGGCTGCCGTAGCGTTCGACTGCCGACAGATCGGGATATACGCGCAGTGGCTGCTCTTGCGCAACACGCATGCGGCGGCGCAGCAGACGCAGGCCGTTTTCGTACCACGCATAGACGGTGCCCAACTGCGCGCTGCCGCGCGCAACGGGTGTTACCGGCCGCTCTATTCGCGCTTCACTCTGGGGCGGAATCGCCGCGCACACTTCGTCCTGCTCGTAGCGCAGCAGCGGAACGGGCGTTTCCACCAGGCCCGCGGTTACGCCGTACCGCGACGCATTCTGCACGCGATAGGCGAGCGTCCCGCGCCGGCGCAGCGAAAACGGCTGCGGCGCAACGCGCTCGACGTGAATCTGCTTGCGCGGCGGCCCGAGCACCGCATCCAACAGAAACGCGAACGCGGTGAGCGCGCCGAACGCCGCCGCCGCCCACAACAGCGGCGCGAACGCCGCCGACACGGCAAGCAGCAGCGCCAGCAGCGCTAGCGCCGCATAGCCGCGCGGCGCAATCCAAACGGCGACGAAAAAGCGCTCACGCCGAGGTGTCACGCGGCACCGGAATCGACTGCAGCACCTCGTCGAG
>JBKPMZ010000250.1:0-21554 GCA_046732415.1 Vulcanimicrobiota bacterium | reverse complement strand
TTCAAACGGCGCGCAAAAACGCACGCCGAGTTGCAGTTGATAGACCTCGCCGTCGACAATGTAGTGCTTCACCCGTTGCGCGCGTTCGAGATAGCCCTCGCGGTCGATGGATGCGAGCATCGGACCGTTCGCACGAATCGGCTCCGGCAACGACGGGCGCAGGGCCAGCAGCCGCAACACATAGCGCGCAATGGTTTCGTGTGCTTCGGCCTGCGTTGCACCACAGGTCGTAATAGTCAGTTTGTCGGTGAAGTGATCGAACGTGAGCCACGTGCGCGGAATGGCCACGTATGCGGCAGGCATGGCGGGCTCGGCCGGTTCGCGCGCAGGGAGTCTTGCGAACGTGCGTGCCGCATCATATGCGAATGCGACGAGCGCATCAAGGCCGTAACCGCGTACAAATTCCCGCACGCGTTCGATCAGCGTACCGTCGTCATCGAACGAGCGCGCGTCGATATAGTCCAGCCCGATGAACGAATAGCGGGAGATGCGTCCGCCGCTCTCAACGCTTTCCAGCAAGCAGGCAGCACCGGGCTGCGCCAGTCCCGAGAACGCAGCGATAGGTGTGAGCGTATCGGCCGCGATCGTGCGGCTTACAGACACAAAGGCCGCCGGTGATGTTCCGGCGGCCTTCGCTACAACGTCGGGGCGCGCTGAACTCACCGGAGATGCTCCGCGAGACGCCACCACGAACGCGCGTATGAAATCATTGTGTACACATTACCGGTGCAGCTGGGGATGTTCCTGCGTGAGCTGCGCCGCATACGAGGCGGGAAGGTTTTCCAAAATCGCTCCAACCGAATCGGGCGACATGAGGGCGAAGACGCGCGCCACATAGTCCTGGGGCAATTTCTGCACGATCTTCGCGGCCGACTCCGCATCCATGGCGGACCACACGGCGGCGGTCCGGCGCATGTCCGGCGTCGCTTGCGCGCTCAGGTCGGCCGGCGCTGCGCTTGCCTGTGCGGTGACGGCTGCCGGCTTTGCGGCATGTTGCAGCGCGGCTTGCTGCTGCGCGTCGTTCACTTGCGTCTGCAGTTGCGAGATTTGCTTGTCGCGGCTGGTTATTTGCGTACGCGTGTCCGCGAGTTGTTTTTGCAGGTCCGCAATCTGCGCGTTTTGAGAGGCAATCGTGTGCGCTTCGCCCACCGCGTTGAACGGCGCGGCAATCGGCTTCCACACCGGAGACGTCGCTTTCCATACGGGCGCGAGCGGTCCGGTCGCGATCCACGTGCGAGACGGCGTCCACCACAGAGCAGCGGTCAGCAGCGCAATGGCAACCACCGGCAAGAGAATGCGTTTCCAGGGAAAGGGTTTGCGGCGTTGTCTGGTTACGATCATAAGACCTCGGCTATGCTCCGTTGCGCGCGTGGCGGCGGTTATTGGTGTCGTCCAATTCCTTTTGCTCTTGTGCGGCTTGCGCGGCGCGATGCTCCTCGAAGCGGCGGTCCTTCAATTTTTCGATGACCTTACGGTCCTTGCTGGCGTCGACCAGTTCCACGCGCGCACGCTCGACGGCGGCGCGGCGCTGAAAGATGATGCCGTGCTGCATCGTCATGCAGCGGTCGAGATACTCCAGGTGAGCGTAATGCCACCGCAGTTCCTCGGTTGAGAACGTCGCGTGATCTTCACGCAGCGCCGTCGAATAGCGTTTGAATTCGCCGTTCAGACGCGCCAACTCGTCTTCGGCGGCTTTGAGTTCGCGCTGACGCTCCGCCAGCACGAGCTGCTTTTCATCTTCGATGCGCTCGCGATGATCGAGGACGGGCTCGAGGGTGAATTTGAATCTCACGATTACGCGACGCTCATGAGTTGCGCGATGCTCTCTTCGAAGATCGCCGTTTCATAGATGCCTTGACGCAGGAAATGACGGATCGCTTCGATTTTCGAGAGCGCGAGGTCGACGCGCGGATTACTTCCCGGCACGTATGCGCCGATGTTGATGAGATCTTCGGCGTCGCGATACGTCGCCAGAATGTCGCGCAGGCCCGATGCGGCGGAATAATGGTTCTGGTCGACGACGTCAGGCATGACGCGGCTCACGCTGGCGAGCACGTCGATTGCGGGGTATTGGTTGGCCGCCGCAAGTTTGCGCGAGAGCACGATGTGTCCGTCGAGAATCGAGCGCACGGCATCGGCAACGGGCTCATTCATGTCATCGCCGTCGACGAGAACGGAATACAAGCCGGTAATCGTGCCGGTTTGCGAAGTGCCCGCACGTTCGAGCAACTTCGGCAGGAGCGCAAAGACCGACGGCGTGTAACCGCGGGTTGTCGTCGGTTCGCCTATGGCCAGCCCCACCTCGCGCTGCGCCATGGCAAAGCGCGTGACGCTGTCCATCATGAACATCACGTCGAGGCCTTGATCGCGGAAATACTCGGCGATGGTGGTCGCAACGAACGCCGCCTTGATTCGCACGAGCGCGGGCTGATCGCTGGTTGAAACGACGACCACGCTTCGCCGCAGGCCTTCTTCTCCGAGATCGCGCTCGATGAAATCGCGCACTTCCTTGCCGCGCTCGCCGATGAGCGCGATGACGTTCACGTCGGCTGCGGTGTTGCGCGCGATCATGCCGAGAATCGTGGATTTACCAACGCCGCTGCCGGCGAAGATGCCGACGCGCTGCCCTTTCCCGCACGTCAGCAAACCGTCAACCGCTCGTATGCCCAGCGATAGCGGTTGCGTGATGCGGCGGCGGGAAAGCGCATCCGGTGGGGCGGCGATGATTTGCGCACGCTTCTCGGCGAACACGCGGCCCTTGCCGTCGATCGGGCGTCCCAAACCGTCCAGCACCCGTCCGAGCAGTTGATCGGTCACCGCGATTTCCAGCGGCTTACCCAAGCTCACGACTTCGCTGCCCGCGCCGATGCCTGACAGATCGCCAAGCGGCATAATCAGCACTTTGTTGTCGCGAAAACCGACGACTTCGGCGAGAACGGGTTCCGCCGTACGTTTGTATTGAATGTGGCACGTTTCGCCGATGGCCATGTTCGGACCAAGGCTCTCGATGACCACGCCGATGACCTGCCGCACCTTGCCGTTTTGGCGCACCAAATCGACGTTGTCGATGACGCCGATATACTTGTCCGCGGAAAAGGCGGGCAGATCAATACTCATGGTTCGACACGCTCACCACTCGACACGCTCACCATGACGAGAACTAACTCGCTTGCGCGGGCGGGTTGAGCAGCGGCGTTTCCGTCGACTCACCGACCGAGATCGGGTCTTCCACCGCGAGCAACCGCCGCGCTTCGCGCAGCTGGGTCGAGATTTTCGCGTCGATGGTACCGGCATCGGTTTCGATAACGACGCCGCCGCGATCGACGCGCTGGTCTTCGATAACGCGCAGATTGTCGATGTCGTTCATCGCCATGAGTTTGTCGCGATGCCCGCGCATCGTTTCGATATCCGCGGGGTTCACGCGGACCGTGACCGTTTCGCGATTGACCAGGCGTGTGATTGCCGAACGCGCCATTTCCAAAACCGCGTTCTCGTCGAGCGCGACGTGCTGGTTCAAAATGCGCTCGGCAAGCGCGACCGACAGCTTGACGATTTCCGGCTCCGCGGATTCGATGATCTTGTGCCGTTCCGCGCGCGCCATTTCTACCAGACCGCGCATCGTCTCCAGCATCTCGTCCATCTCGGCTTGCGCTGCCGCTCGCCCGTCACCGACGCCCTGGTCGAAACCCTTCGTGCGCGCGTCGTTTTCGATTTCCGCGACGCGCCGCTGGGCATCGTCGATGATCGAGAGCGCGCGTTCCTGCGCGCCGCGAATCAGTTCCTCTGCATCGGCGGTTGCGTCGTCGATAAGTTTTGCCGCTTCGGCTCGTGCACCGTCGATGACGTCGCTGGCCGGGACGACGGGTTCAGACGGCTCCGCGGCAAACGCGGGCGCGGGTTCGCGCATCTCCGCGAAGATCGGATCGTCGTAAGGGCTGGCGGGGGTGAAGCGCGCGGCCGCGATGGCCGGCGGCTTGATTTCGTACGTCTTTTGCGCGTATTGTGCGCCCTTGACGATACGTCCCAATCCTACACCAGTTTCTCGTCTTTCGCGCCGCGGGCGATGATGATTTGCCCGTTCTCTTCGAGCGTGCGGATGACGTCGACGATGGATTGCTGCGCTTTGCCGACCTCGCGCATGCGCACAGGCCCCAAGAGGTCGATGTCTTCGCGCAGCGTGGCGCCAGCGCGGGAGGACATGTTCTTGAAGATGCGCGCGAGCAGTTCTTCGTTGGCCGTCTTGAGTGCGAGCGCCAGATCCTTGGGATCGCATTCCTTGAGGATGCGTTGGATCGAACGGTCGTCGAGATTGACGATGTCTTCGAAGACGAACAGCAGGTTCTTGACTTCGGTCGCGAGCTCCGGATCGCGCTTGGCCAAGCCTTCCAAAATGTTCTTCTCGGTTTCGCGGTCGACGAAGCCCATGACGTTCGCCAGCGATTGCACGCCGCCGGCTTTGGCGAAATCCGCGCCGCTGACCAGCAGACGCCGTCCAAGCAGTTCGTCGAGCTGTTCGAGCACTTCCGGTGCCGTCTTCTGCAGAATCGCAATGCGCATCGCGACTTCCGATTGCAATTCCGGCGGCAGTGCGGAAAGCACCGCGCCCGCTTGATCGGGCGCCATGTACACGAGAATGAGCGCGATTGTCTGCGGATGTTCGTCTTGAATGAACTGCAGCAACTGCGCGGGCTCGGTTTTCTTGATGAGTTCGAGCGGATTGCCGTGCTTGAGCGCCGCGAAGAGCCGGTTCGTCATGTCGTCGGCTTGGCCCGCGCCGAACGAACGCTCGAGAATTTCCTTGGCGTACTCGATCCCGCCCTCGTTGATGTACTTGAGCGCTATCGCGCGCTGGTAGGCTTCGGTGATGACCGAGTCGCGCTTCTCGAGCGGGACCGTGGAGATCTTCGCAATCTCCAGAACGATGCGTTCGACTTCGTCCTGGCGCAAGAATTTGAAGATCGTCGCCGAGAGTTCCAGCCCCAGCGTGATAATCAGGATGGCGGCTTTTTCGGGCCCCGAGATGTCGACGGTTGGAAAGTCGCTGCCAAGCGAATGCCCGAGATCGGACAACTCGCTAGGCACGTCGCTCAAATTAACGATAGGTGAATCCACGCGCTACTCCGCCAGCCATAGTTTGACGAGTTTGGCAATGCTGTCCGGATTCTCTTGAGCCACGGTCGTCACGTATTCGATCATCTGCTCGCGCGTGAGATCGGCGGCGGAACGAATCGGTGCGGCGATTCCGGGAGCGCCGTCGAGCATCGGATGCTCTTCGAACGGCGGCAACTCTTCTGCCAGCGTCGAGTCGAACGACGGCAATTCCATCGCCGGCTTGAACGTGCGGCGGCCGCGCGCGCGCATTGCGAGCATTCCGAGACCGCCCAGCGCTCCCAGTACGAGTATCGCGATGACGACGCTCAGCGGGATGCCGAGCATCGTTCCCGGCGCCTGCGTGACCGTGATGTTCGGTTCGCTGGCGACGGCCGGATTGAACGGAATCGACTCGACTGACACTTGATCGCCGTTCGCCAGATTCAGACCCGCGGCTGCGACGACGAGATTTTGTATCTGCTGGCGCATCGCGGGCGTAATCTGATACGGCTGCGCCGGGGTTTTCGTCGGCGCACCGTTGGTGGTTGCCGGTACGGCCGCGCTGTTCAAAACGACGGCGACGCTGGTAGACTCCACTTTGCCCGGCGCGTCGATGTGTTTGGTGTTCGACTCGGAGATGTCGTAATTGGTGGTGTTTTCCGACTTGTTGTATTTGCCGCCCGGCGTTTGCTGCTGGCCCTGGTATGTGGGAATATTCGTGGTGGTTCCGGGAACGCCGGCGGCGCGCGCAGCGGCCTGCTGACCGTTGTACGATTCGCGCTTGGACTGCGTTGAGAGCACCGTGCCTTGCGGTGCGTACGTTTTGGTTTCGGTGCTGTTCGCGTCGAAATTCATCTTGGTCGACACGCGCGCGACGGCGCGGCGCGGACCGAGCGTTTGATCCAGCATCGATTGGACGCTGGATTGCACTGTCGCCTCGTAGCGTTGTTTGGCGGCGAGCTGCTCTTGCGTGAGGTTCAGCGGATCGGGCTGATTGCTGTCCGCGCCCTGCGGCGGCAGCAGCACTTGCCCGTCCTGATTGACGATGGTGACGTTTTCCGGCTTGAGCCCTTCGACCGCGTGCGAAACGAGCATCGTGATGCCCTGCACTTGTTCGGGCGAAAGTTGCATGCCCGGCTTGGTGGTGACGGCGACCGAGGCGGTCGTCGGGTTTTGCGTTGTGCTGTACAGCGTTTGGTCGGGCGCGGCGATCTGCACACGCGCGCCCTCGACCGGATCCAGGCCCGTGATGGTGCGCTCGAGTTCGCCTTCGATCGCGCGCGTCTTGTCGATTTTCTCTTCGAATTCGGTCATGCCGAAATTCGTGCGGTCGAATAATTCGTATCCGGTCGATCCGCCTTTAATAAGGTTGGCTCCCGCGATCGCCACGCGCTCGTCGGAAATGTTCTGCGAGGGAACGAACACGGTTTTGCCGTCGGCGGAAAGCTGATACGGAACCTTGTCGTCTTTGAGATGCTGCGTAACGCTGGCGGCATCGCTTGCGGAGAGATTGGAAAACAGCGGTTCGTATTGGGGCCGGTTGAAGACGTACAGTGCACCGAGCAGCACGATCGCGAACGCGACAATGGCAATAGCACCGACGGCGAGATTGCGGTTTGGGCCTCCCCACAATGCTCGAAACCGGCCGGCGAGATCGTTCCACATCACCGAGACGCGATCCAAAACGTCACCTAACCCCAAGCGCGGCCGACCGTGGCCTGCTCGCCGAACGTCCCTGCCCGACGGCACTCATGTCCAGTAGACCCCAACGCTGGGCCTGCCGGACTACTAACCTGTAGTATCGGACGTTATCCACAGCGCTTTACGCCCCGCAGCGCTGCCAAAAGAAACTTAACGCGCATCATACCGCGAGCTCCGAACGCTCGGGACCGACCGATACGCATTCGATCGGTACGCCGAGAATCGACTCCAGGCGTTGCACGTACGCAAGCGCGGCCGCAGGCAGATCGGCAATACGCCGGACGTGCGAAATGTCGTCATCCCAGCCCTCCGCATAGTCGATGTCCAGCTCCAGCCGCTGCGCGCCGGCCGCGGAAAACGATACGGGCTTGCCGCCGACGCGGTAGCCGGTCACGATGCCGATGCGTTTAAATCCCGTTAAGACGTCGAGTTTGGTGATGACCGCCGAGGTTAAGCCGTTCAGTCTTGCCGCATACCGTGCGGCCACCGCATCGAACCAGCCGCAGCGCCGCGGCCGGCCCGTCACGACGCCGAACTCCGCGCCCGCTTTGCGCAGCTCCTCGCCGGTTTGGTCGTGCAGTTCCGACGGAAACGGCCCGCTGCCGACGCGCGTGCAGTACGCTTTCACGACGCCGATCACGCGCCCGACAGCAGTGGGTCCCATGCCAAGGCCGATGCACGCACCGCCCGCGATAGTATGCGAACTGGTCACGTACGGATAGGTCCCGTAGCCAACGTCCAGCAGCGAACCTTGTGCGCCTTCGATCAGCACGCGTTTACCGCTCTCGAGCGCCCCGTGCAGATAGTCCACGCCGTCGACGATGTGCGGTGCGATGCGCTGTGCAGCCTCGAGCGTCGGCGCGATGAGATCTTCCGCGCCTTTGAACCGCAACTTGTCAGCGAGCACTTCTTTACGCAGCAGGTCGCCGAACATGACGCCGGAGCGAGCGACTTTATCGACGTATGCCGGCCCGATACCGCGGCCCGTGGTGCCGATAGCCTGCGCACCGCGCTCTTTTTCTCCCGCTTTGTCCGCCTCGGCATGATACGGAAACACGACGTGCGCGCGATCCGAGATGCGGATGCGGGACGTATCGACGCCGAGTGCCGCGAGCGAATCGAGCTCTCCGGTAAGCCCTTGCAGGCTGATGACGGTACCGCCGCCGATAAACAATTCGCAGCGGTCTTGCAGCACGCCGGACGGCACGATGCGAAGCGCGAGTTTCTGCTCGCCTACGCGAATGGAATGCCCCGCATTGTCGCCGCCGCCGAACCGCGCAACGACGTCGTAATTCCCCGCGTAATAATCGACGATTCGGCCCTTGCCTTCATCGCCCCATTGAATGCCCACGATGATGTCGGCGCGCGATTCCGGTGCATTCGTTTTCCGGACCGCCGTTTGTGGGACATTCCGTCCGGAAACCGCTGGTGATTTTTCATCCATGAAAAATCACCGCTTCACCGCTTTTTTGCGAAAACGAAGTTTTGTAGCGGCCATCCTGGCCGGCGCAAAAAAGTCGGAGATTTCCTGACAGAACGTCCCCCAAACTCTGCGCTGAGCGATACGAGCGCTTCATTCGTTCATGAACTCCAGATCGGATGTGTCGCCCATCGGGATTTGCGCGACGCCGCCGAACGAAGTCATGACGAACTCGCTGAACAGCGCGTTGGGCCAGCCGAAATCGGGACGGGTGAATCGCTTGGGATCGTTCGGGTCGAACGACTCGTGGAGCAAGTGATCGCCGGGATCGCTTGCGAGCAATTGATTGAGCACGTCCTGCTTTTCGGTTTGCGAAGACGCCGTCAGCCCTTCCATCACCAGCGCGAGCGGCCACACCCAATGATCGGGCGTGTGATAGCTGCCGATGCCGCGCGCCACGTTGCCGGTGTAGTACGACGGGTTGTCCTGCGAGAGCAAGAACGCCCGCGTGTTCAAATAATAGCGGTCGGTGTCGGGCATGTAGCCGATGTACGGCGCGGAGAGCAGGCTGGGTACGTTGGCATCGTCAGTGAGGATCGCATGCCCCAGACCATCCACTTCGTAGGCATAGATGTAGCCGTATTTCGAAACCGGCACCATGCCGTAGCGCTGGATCCCGCGCTGCACTTCGTCGCGCAGCGACTGCGCTTCGTGTGCCTTGATGAGATTATGGTACACTTCGCGTTCGATCTGCGCCATATCGCCGAGCGCGACGACGGCGAACATCTCCGACGGAATCAAAAAGTTGTAGTAACACGCGTCGTCGGACGGGCGAAAACCGGTCCAAATCATTCCTGTGTATCCGACCGGGCGGCCGCGTCCGCCGTCCACCAGTTCTTTGTGCGAGTAGCGTGAGTTGCGCGGGTGATCTTGTTCGCGCTCCATCGTCGCCAGGATCGCATCAAACGCTTTCGCCTCGTCGGGCGTGAACACCGAAGCATCGCCGCTGACGTGCCAATAACTCCAGGCAAGCGTGATCGGATATGCGAGCGAGTCCAGTTCGAACTTTTCTTCCCACACGCGATAGTCGAGGGTAAACGCGTTGGCGTACGGATCGATCTGAATGTACTTCGCTTGCCTGGCGATGATGCCGCGCAGCAACTCGCGGATGGTCGGATCGCCGGCGGCATAATAGAGGTACGGACGCACCTGCGCGCTCGAATCGCGCAGCCATTCGGCTGGAATATCGCCCGTTTTCACATAGGCCGTACCGTCGGGCGCGACTTGCGCGAGTTTGGTCGTGTCGAGCAGTGCGGCACGGAACATCGTCTGCAGATGCAGATTCGAGTTCTGATAATCGGCAGCCGCGCGCTGAATGGATTCCAATTCGAGCGCCGGTGAAGACACGGGTGTCAATAATACGAGCGCAAGCAAGCAAATAAGCGTACGCTTGATCATCTATTGCGGCCAACTTCCGTGGGCGTAGAGCTCAGGTAACTCACGGTATCGGCCTTTATAGTCCAAACCGTAGCCGACCACGAACACGTCGGGAATCTCAAAGCCGCGGTACTTCACGTCGAAGCCGGCGATGCGCCGGTGCGGTCGGTCGAGCAGCGTGCACACTTCGAGCGACGCCGGTTCGCGCGCGCGCAGCGTCTTGGTGACGTACTGCAGCGTCAAGCCGGTGTCGATAGTGTCCTCGACCAAAACGACATGCCGCCCTTCGACCGACGCGGACGTGTCTTTCGCGAAGCGAATGCCTTCCGCGTCGCTGTATCGCGTGAGAGCGATGAAATCGAATTCGCACGGGATGTCGATGCAGCGCGTGAGATCCGCAAGGAACACCGCGGAGCTGGTGAGCACGCCCACGATCATCGGATACTTGCCGGCGTAGTCGGCGCTGATGGAGGCGCCGATTTCGCGGACGCGTGCCGCTATCGTCGCCTCGTCGAAGAGCCGCTGCGCGATCACGAAGCGTGAGCCAACCTGTTGGAAAAGATGCGTTCGACGTCGCGCCGTGTGAACAATTTGATCGCAACGTCGGGAAATGCTTCACGCAGCAACCGCACTTTACGATTCTTGCGCGACTGCAATCGTGGGCTCTGCATGGTCATCTCGACGTACAGATCGTACTGGGGCAAGTAAAAATCCGGGGCGAACCATTCGACGGCTTTTCCGCCGGCGTCCCGGACGATGGGAAAGGCGCAGGGCTCATAAAGCCATTCGACTTCGTAGAAGTCGAGGAGCCGGGCGAACTCGGCTTCGCTCCGATGCGCGAACCGCGGCTGTTGCATTGCCACGGGCGTACATCTACGACGTTGCTGCCGCGAACTCTTGCTGGAGCGCAAGCGTTGCTTCGAAGCGCGCGCCGCCCAGCGGCGAGGCGGCAACGCGAATGGCACCGCCGGCGCGTTCGGCGATCATTTTGACGATCGCCAGCCCAATGCCAGTGCCGGGACGCGACGCTGCGCTCGAACCGCGCACACGTAGGGCGAAGATCGATTCGCGCTCGTGCTCGGCGATGCCGGGACCGTCGTCGTCGACGGCAATAATGGCTTCACCACCATCGCTGCGCGCTTCGATGCGCACCCGGCCGCCGTCGCGCCCGTACTTCACCGCATTGTCCAGCAGATTCACCAGCAGTTGCAGACATGCGTCGGCGTCGATAGCGACGCAGAGCTGCGCCGGCACGCACTCGACGGCCATACCACGCGCGTTTGCGAGCGGCCGGACCACCTCGCATGCCTGCGCGATCTGAGCACCCACATCGCAGGACTGGCCCGCGAGTGCGTCGCTCGAGAGATCCAGCAGCGAGAACTCGAACATGCCGTCCAGCAAGCGGCCCATTCGCAGCGCCTCCCGCCGCGCCGTTTCGAGAAACCGCCGTGACGTCGGCGCGTCGACCTCCTCGTCGAGCAGCGTTTCCAAGTACCCGCGAATGGACGTGAGCGGCGTGCGCAGCTCGTGGCCGATGGCGGAGAAGAACTCATAGCGCTCGCGCTCTCGTGCGCCGCGTTCGAGCGCCAGCGCGATTTCGCGCTGCAAGTCCGCGTCTACGCGCGTGAGCTGCATCCACCCGGTTTGTGCCCGCAGCCCGCAACGCAGTGAAATTGCCGCGGAGATACGTTCGAGTACCGCGCGAACGTCCATCGGTGAGGGCGCGCGTAATTCGCGGGACGGCGCGGTCATCACGATCGCGAAGACGTCGCTGCCCGCATCGTGCCCGCACATGTCACCCATGCGCAGCATCTGCTGCGCGGACTCGGTAAACGCGTTGACCGCGCTGCGTTCCAGGCGCTGCGCTGCGCGTTTTCCGCTGCGCCAGGCAATGCGCTCGAACTCCGGCAGGCGCAACGCGAGCAACGGCACCGGCCGCTGCTCGAGCGCAGCCGAGAGCACGGGCAGGATCGCGTCTAGCGCAACCGGACGTCTACGAGCGCGAGAACTTATACCCGAAACCATGCACGGTTTGGAGCATCGGCGGCAGATCGCGCTCTTCTTCGATCTTCAGCCGTACGCGGCGCACGTGAACGTCCACGGTCCGCTCGTCGCCATCGAAATCACAGCCCCACACTTTTTCGAGGATCGTGCGCCGTGAGAACGCGACGCCGGGATTGCTGGCCAGTGTGAGCAGCAGCGCGAATTCGCGCGGTTTGAGCTTCACGTCTTCGCCGTCGACGCGTACCTCACGCGCCGCTTCGTCTATCTCCAGCCGCCCGAACTGCAACACCGGCGCCTTCTGCTCGGCCGGAGCGCCCGCGCGGCGAAGCACCGCTTTGACGCGCGCGACGACCTCGCGCGGCGAAAACGGTTTGCAGATGTAATCGTCGGCGCCCAGTTCGAATCCGACGACGCGATCGATCTCGTCGACCCTCGCCGTGAGCATAAGGATCGGCACCTCGCACTTCTCACGCCGCAGCGTGCGGGCAACTTCAAGGCCGTCGATCGCGGGCAGGCCGAGATCCAAAATAACGACGTCTGCCGCATCGCGCGCAGCACGCAGCGCGGCGTTTCCGTCGCTGACCGCAAGAACTTCGAAACCTTCGCGCTGCAGATGATGCGCCAGCAGCTCGCGAATCGCCGGGTCGTCTTCCGCGACCAGCACCGTACGAGAGGGCATGCACCGGATAGTGCCCGCGGTTACCATTTGCGGGACACGGGTACATGGGCCGCGTGGCGGACCAAAAAGACCACAAGACCGGCGGTCCACCGCCGGACGACAACTCCGGCAACATCGTTCAGCTGAGCAAGACCGAAGAGGAAGAGGTTCGCAAGCGTTCCTCGCTGCGTGCCGCCGTCGTATTCGAAACGGTGCGGCGCGAAGGCGAAACGGAAGTCACGCGCCCGGCATTGGCACTTGCGTTTTCCGGACTCGCGTGCGGCCTTTCGATGGGCTTCTCGCTTGTAGGCAGCGGCATTTTGCGCACATATCTGCCCGATGCGGTGTGGCGCCCGCTATTTGTGAATCTTGGATACACGCTCGGATTTTTGATCGTCGTACTCGGGCGGCAGCAACTGTTTACCGAGAATACGCTCACCGCGATATTGCCCGTGCTCGACGATCCGGACAAGCCCAAGAAACTGATGCAGATGCTCCGGCTGTGGACCATCGTCCTATTCACGAATTTGATCGGCGCTGGAATTTTTGCATACGTCATCGCGCACACCGCGACGTTTCCGCCTGAGGTCAAGACCTCGTTTTTGCAGATCGGCCTGCAGGCGCTGCACCCGACGTTCGGGGAGATCGTCTGGCGCGGTATCTTAGCGGGCTGGCTGATCGCGCTGATGGTTTGGCTGCTACCCGCCGCGCATCAGCAGCGCGTCTGGATCATTATTATCATCACGTGGGTAGTCGGCGCCGCCGGGCTGAGCCACATCATAGCCGGCTCCGTCGAAGCGCTCTACGCGGTCGCAGCCGGCGCGTGGCCATGGACGCAGTACGTCACAAACTTCCTCGTGCCGGTCTTCATTGGCAACTGCATCGGCGGCGTCGGGTTGGTCGCGATCCTCAACTACGGACAAGTCGTGCCCGAACAGGGCGGGGACTAGTCGGTATTGCTCTGCGCGAGATCGGCGAACGGGCCGAACTGCGCCGCATGCTCGCGCAATTTGAGATAGATGAGCGAGGCGGGAAAGCCGAGCCGCTCGAGCGTCCGCGCCGCCGAAGGATAGCTCACTTCGGCTTTCGCGCGAAAGATTTTGGCCAGCGCTTCGTCGAGGCGTTCGCCTTCTTCCATCGATCCGTTTGACACCGCCGCGGCCGCCGCATCGCGATCGATGCCCTTGCGTACGAGTTCTCCGACCAGCCGCGCATTGCCGACGGCTTTGCGCTTTTGCTCGACGTAGAGTTGCGCGAATAAACGGTCGTCGATGTAGCCGTCGCGTTTACAGCGCGCAACGGCATCGCGGATAGCATCGTCGTCGTAGCCTTTGCGCTCGAGTTTTTGCCAGAGCTGCGCTTCGGTGAGGCGTCTTTGGGCGAGCGCTCGCAGTGCGCTTACGTAAGCGCTGCAGGTGGGAGGCTTGTTTCCGGAACCGTTCACAAATTCACCCTCCATGGTGAATTTGCTACTTCTGTGCGTTTTTGCGAAAACAAGTTTTGAAAAAACCATCCGGGTTTGCGCAAAAACGTCACAGATTCCGTAAACAACCCTCCCACCTGCAGCACCGTTGTACTCGCACTACTCGCTTCAAGAACGCGATAGGAGAGAGTGGCTGATTTTTGTCAGACGCTCTCTGCCGGGGTGGCGTGGCCGTTGCGGGACATCACCTGCCCCGCAAGTTCTTCGCGAATCTTCGTGGAGATTTCGTCCGCGAGATCGCTATGCTCTTCGAGATACGCCTTGGCGTTCTCGCGGCCTTGGCCGATGCGCGTATCGCCGTACGTGTACCACGACCCGCTCTTGCCGACGATGTTGCGTTCGAGCGCGACGTCGAGAATCGAACCCATCTTACTGATGCCGTGGCCGTAGGTGATGTCGAACTCGGCCTGGCGGAACGGCGGCGCGACCTTGTTCTTGACGACTTTGACGCGCGTGCGCGATCCGACCACGTCCTGGCCGATCTTGATTTGCTCGAGTTTGCGCACGTCCAGACGAATCGACGCGTAAAATTTGAGCGCGCGTCCGCCCGACGTCGTTTCGGGATTGCCGAACATGACGCCGACCTTTTCGCGCAATTGGTTGATGAACACCATGACGGATTTGCTGCGGGAAATCGCCGCGGTGAGTTTACGCAACGCCTGCGACATGAGCCGCGCCTGCAAGCCCACGTGCGCATCGCCCATGTCGCCTTCGAGTTCGGCTTTGGTGACGAGCGCGGCAACCGAGTCGACGACGATGACGTCGACCGCGTTGCTGCGCACCAGCATTTCGGCGATGTCGAGCGCCTGTTCACCGGTGTCCGGTTGAGAAACGAGCAGGTTGTCGAGGTCGACGCCAAGCGCTGCCGCGTACGTGGGATCGAGCGCGTGCTCGACGTCGATGAAGGCTGCGGTACCGCCGCCTTTCTGCGCCTCGGCAATGGCGTGCAGCGCTAGCGTGGTCTTACCGCTGGATTCCGGCCCGTAGATCTCGACGATGCGTCCGCGCGGAAAACCGCCGACTCCGAGCGCGAGATCGAGCGCGATCGATCCGCTCGGAACGACCTCGAATGACATTTTCTCGCTGAACTCGCCCATCCGCATGATGGAGCCCTTGCCGAATTGCCGCTCGATCTGCGCGAGGGCGTTGCTCAAAGCCACTTGCCGTTCATCTTGCGCTGCCATTGTATTCTCCAATCTCCCTTGTCGTCGGCCATTCGTGTCGTTGCTCGAAACCTTGTGGTCCGAAGACCACCGCGGCTTCGAGCGCCTAACGCCTGTCCGACCTCTTGCAAAAATTTGCGTACGTTGTGAGTATCACGCTAACCGGGGGCGATGCCAACGGGGTGGCATTAAAATGACGAGTCCTCGAAGAGTGCTTCGATGAATTCCGCCGGGACGAAGGGCTGCAGAGCATCGGCGGATTCTCCCAGACCGACGAACTTGATCGGAATTTCAAGTGTATCGACGATTGCGACCAGTACGCCGCCTTTGGCCGTCGAGTCGAGTTTGGTGACGACCACGCCCGTGAGCGCCGTTGCTTCGTTAAAGAGCTTGGCTTGCGAGATCGCGTTTTGGCCGGTCGTGCCGTCGAGCACGAGCAGCGTTTCCGCCGGAGGTTGGCCGGTTTCACGCTCGATGATCCGGCGCATCTTCTTGAGCTCTTCCATGAGGTTGGTTTTGGTTTGCAGCCGGCCCGCGGTATCGACGAGCACCACGTCGGCGCCGCGTGATTTGCCGGCCTGCATGCCGTCGAACACGACTGAGGCGGGATCGGCGCCTTCCTTGCCGCGCACGTAATCGGCGCCGCTTCGGTCGGCCCAAATGTCGAGCTGCTCCGCCGCCGCCGCGCGAAACGTATCGGCGGCAACGAGCAGAACGCGTTTGCCTTCTTTGCGTAAACGCGTTGCCAGTTTGCCGATAGTGGTCGTTTTGCCGCTGCCGTTCACGCCGACGACGAGAATGACGGACGGTTTCTCTCGCACGTTGAGCTCGGGATTGGGCAGCGTGAGGAAGCGTTCGACGTCTTTGCGGAACCGCGCCACGATCTGATCGCTGGTCGCCCAGAGTTCTTGCTTCTCGACGGTCTTGAGGCCGCCGATGATTTTCTCGGTGGTCGGCACGCCGAAGTCGGCCAGCAGCAGCAGGTCCTCGAGTTCTTCCCACAGCTCCGGCGTGATGGGCCTGCGCGCGCGGCCCAGAGCCTGCACGCCCGAGAGCGTGTCTCGGGCCTTTCCGAACGATGCCCGTAATTTGGCAATCCAGCTCACGGGTACAGCCCCTTCCCCATCAAGAATCGAACTCCTGTTCGATTCGCCGGGCAGTACAGGCGCTGCGCGTGGGGTGCATCCCCCCTTGCGAGCCCGTTATCGATTGAGGACAGCCATTGCGGCTTCGGGGTAGCGCGGACCCGAGGCAGCACCGAATGGAAATGCTTCTTCGACACGCCGCAAATCGGCATCCGATAGCGCCACGTCGAGCGCATGCAAGTTTTCTTCCAAGTACGTGCGGCGTTTCGTTCCGGGAATAGGCACGATATGTTCGCCCTGCGCGAGCAGCCACGCCAGCGCGATTTGCGATGCAGTGGCATTCTTCTCGCGCGCGAGTTCCTCGACGACTCGCACGAGATGCAGGTTGCGTTCGAAGTTCTCGCCTTCAAAGCGCGGATGATTGCGACGGTAATCGTCTTGCGGCAAGTCTTCGTACTTCTTGAAGCGGCCGGTGAGAAAGCCGCGGCCGAGCGGACTGTACGCGACGAAACCGATGCCCAGTTCGCGCACGACCGAAAGAATCTCGCGTTCCGGATCGCGCGTCCAGAGCGAATACTCGGTTTGCAGCGCTGTTATCGGATGTACCGCGTGTGCGCGGCGAATCGTTTGCGGCGCCGCTTCGGAAAGACCGATGTACCGGACTTTGCCTTCGCGTACGAGTTGCGCCATCGCGCCGACCGTCTCTTCGATCGGCGTGTTCGGATCGACGCGGTGCTGATAGTACAAATCGATCGTCTCGACGCCCAAGCGCTTGAGGCTCGCCTCGCACGCTGCTTTCACGTATTCGGGTTTGCCGTTCACGCCGAGCCATTCACCGCCGGGGCCGCGCACGTTGCCGAACTTGGTTGCGAGCGTCACTTCGTCGCGGCGATCGCGGATGGCGCGGCCTACGAGTTCTTCGTTCTTCCCGACACCGTAAATGTCGGCGGTATCGAGAAACGTGCAGCCGAGATCGATCGCTCGGTGAATCGTCGCTATGGATTCGTCGTCGTCGCGCCCGGCGTAAAAGTCGGACATTCCCATGCAGCCCAGGCCTAGTGCGGAAACAGTCAGTTGGTTGAGTTTGCGTTGTTGCATTTCTTCGACTCGCTCAGAATTACGAGTTGCGGTTAGCGGGCGTGGCTGCGCTTGGCGGCTTCAGCATCCACGCGAAAGACATACGCCAGCACTTCGGCGACGACGGCGTACAACTCCCGTGGGATCGACTCAGTCAATTCCAGACGCGAGAGCGCTTCAACCAATTCGGCATCTTCGTGCAGCGGCACGTTATGTTCTTTCGCAACGCGCACGATCTCTTCGGCAACCAGGCCTCGGCCCGCCGCAACGACCTGCGGTGCTTCATGCCCGACCGGATCGTATTTGAGCGCGGCGGCCGCCGGACGCGGCGCCACTTTTCTGCGAAAATCGTAGAAACGGTTCATGCGCGCAGATCCAATCCGGGCGTACCCGCAACTTTTGGCTGCTGTACGGTCGCTGTACCGTGCGACGCGCGCGGCAGCGCGCCGGCAACCGCTGAAGCGACGCGATAGCGCAATTGCTCCAAGCGTCCACGCAGCGAGTCGAGCGTTTCGGAAAAACGCTTCGCCGCCGGCGCGTTTTCGGTTTTCACGTCCACTTTCACCGTTCTGCCCGTCGTCTGCAGATCGATTGCCACGGTGCCTAGATGCGCGGTATCGAGCACGAACGCGACGTGAAAATTGTCGGCGTCCAATTTCGCCGCGCGCGACTCGGCATCGCTCGATATGTGAATCTGCGCCGGCTTGCCGCCTTCGCGATAATACACCGGCAGCGTGAGCGTGAACGTACCGGGATTCTGCTGCGCCGAAGAAAGCGCATTGACTTGCACGCCGGTCAGCGTGATGAGCGCTTCGCTGAGGGCCTGCGTCATCGCGGGCGTGCGGTCAGCGGGCGGATCGCGCAGCAGCGAGAGCACAACGGATTTGAGATCGTGCGAAACGGCCGCCGCGCGTTCGGCTACACGCGCGCTGACAAGCGTTGTAGGAACCTGCGGCGTATCGTCCTTTGCAGTTTGCGTTTGGGCCGCTTGCGGCGCAGAGGCGGGGCGCTGCGTTTGCGTGGGCGCGTGCGGTTGTGCTTGCGCCGGTGTGTGCGACTGTGCTTGCGGTTGCGGTGCTGCTTGCGCGTGCGCGTTCAAGAGCTGCGCGAGCTTGGCTTCGACGCCTTCGACAACGTTGGACACGTACGCGGAAATCTGCGCGGGCAACGTTTCGGCGTTGGCGGGATTCAAGCGTGCGGTGAACGCGATGAGTGTGCGCAGCGTGGAAATGCGCGCGTCGGACGGGTGTTTTGGAAGCGCCGCTTCCAATCGCTGCAGCACCGACGGCAATCGCTCGGGAGCGTGCGGCGCGATCGTTACGGCCATGCGCGTGAACGGCGTATCGGGCAAACGTGCCGCACGCAGAAAATCGCCCACGGTCCGCACGATGCGTTGCGCGGCGTTTCCCGCCGCCTGTGCTGCGCTTGCCGCGGCCCGTACCACGGTTGCTTCAACGTTCGGCGCGCGCGGCGGGATGAGCGGCGCGACGTCGGGTTTTTCTTGCAGCGGGATCTTCGCCGCTTGCGCGGCGGCGATGCGCGCTTCGACGCCCGGCATACTCAAGGGCTGCACGGGTACGCCGGTTTGCGCGGCGGGCGGTAAGGGCGGCGCAGGGGACTTCTGCACCGACGCAGCCACGAACACTGCGCGCGGCGGCGAAACCGGGGGCGGCGATTGCGTTTGCGGCTGGGTTGTTTGCGGTGGCGGTGCTTGGGGCGCGGGCTCGCCGTTCTCCGGCGCGACGAGCACGATGTCGAGCACCGGCAGCGGATTGCGCGGATCGGGCACGCCCAGATTGCGCACGTAGATCTGCGTACCCGCAAACCCAGTGACTTGCAGCAGTAGCGTTTCTCCCGGATGCACGCCCGGCGGCAACTGCGCGCTGACGCGCTGCCCGAGAATCTCGATGAGATCTTGGCCGTTTTGCGGCGGCAGAATTTTCGCGGCGAGAATGTCGCCGATGGAGATCTGCGCTTGTAATACTTCGGTGGAAACGCCGAGGTTGATGGCGGCTTCGAGCATCGCCGCTTCCGCGGCGAGTACCCGGGCGCTCATGACGGCGAGCGGATCGATGCCCGACACGGCTTACGCCGTTACGTCGATGAAGTGCTCGCCCTCGCCCGCCAGCCCCAGCGGACTGCCGGGCTGCGGTTCTTCTTCTTTCGGCGCTCGCCGCTCACGCCGTCCGGCAGATCCTTGCTCGCCGTCGGGCTCGCGGTCGCCACGCGCGCGGACTTTCGCACCCTCGACCTGGACCGGCTCGTCGACGCTCTCTTCCCGGCGCATCACCTCGGCGGCAAAGGCTGCCTGGGCTGCCTGCTGTGCGGCTTGGGGGGCGTCCTGGGCATTGCTCAATACGGCAGCGTTCTGCGGCGCCGCCATGTACATGAGCTGGAGATCGACCGGACGAATGGCCATTTCGCAAAGTTCCCGACTTCCAGGCTATCCCCTCGACAGGTGACCGGAGCCTCGATGCCTCGGCCATCCTTCGATACCTCAGGATGACACTACCTCAGGATGACAGCCGGGGTTAGCCGGCTCTACTGATATTATCGGCGGCGGGGGGCGTCTTGCGCAGGTACTTCTGCTTGACGTTCGGGTCGCCCTCACGGTAGCCCAAATCGGACCGCAGCTCCCGAAGTTTTTGCCGCAGATGGATGACGGCTTGCGCGTGAATCTGCGAAACGCGCGATTCGGAAACGTTCAGCGCGCTCTTGATCTCCTTGAGCGTGAGACCGTCGAAGTAGTACAGCGAGATCACGGTGCGCTCTTGCGGCGGCAGTGCGTCGACGGCCGTGACCAGCGCCGAGCGGATCTCGCGCTGTTCCACCGCTGTCGTCACGTCGTTGTCCGAATCTTTGAGCGTGTCGACCAGCGGGATTTCGTAGCCTTTTTCGTTCGGAAGAAACTCTTCGAGCGAGAGCACCGCGGTTCCGCGCACGCGCTGCATGAGCGTGTCGAGTTCCTTGCGAGAGATGCCGAGTTTGCCGGCGAGCTCGTCGTCGGTCGGTACGCGGCCGAATTCCGCTTCCAGTTCCTGATAGGCGCGTTCCAGCTCGCGGGCGCGCTGACGGACCGCGCGCGGCACCCAATCCAGCGACCGAAGCGCGTCGAGAATCGCGCCGTTTATGCGCGTTATCGCATACGTCTCGAATTTTACGCCGCGGGCGTCGTCGTATTTCTCGATGGCGTCGATGAGCCCGAGAATGCCGTCGTTGATGAGATCGTTGAGTTCGACGTTGGGAGGCAGGTTCACGGAGATGCGTCCCGCCACGTACTTGACCAAATGCAAGTACTTGTGAACGATCTCTTCTCGTGACAGCTCAACACCGCCGATTACATAACGGTGCGAGCTCCGGTTCAGCCTCATCCACGCTCCGAGTAACGAATAGCCCCGTTACCTCGGTCTAATTGCCCTTCGGGCTCGACGCTCCTACCGGGTACAGCCGAGCGCCGCGCGCTGATTCGGTTAAGAGCGTGCGAAGGAAGTGTTCGTCAGCTCACAGAGCGCGGGAGCGATCTCGTCCAGCGGCAGCACGCGATCCACCAGTCCCGCCTGCGCGGCCGCGCGCGGCATGCCGTACACGACGGACGTGGCGGCGTCTTGCCCGAGCACGTATCCGCCGCGGTCCTTTACCTTGCGCAACCCGATGACGCCGTCTTGTCCCATGCCCGTCAGAATCGCAGCGAGCGTTGCGGCACCGTACAATTCAGCGACGGACGCGGTCATGACGTCGACGCTGGGCACGTGCAGCGAATGGCCGTCGTCCGCACGTAATTGCACCTCGACGTCGTCGCTGCCGTACGCGCGGCGCAGCACGAGTTGCCGGCCTGCCGGTGCGATAATGACCTGGCCTTTGCGCAGTACCATGCCCTCTTCGCCTTCGGCGACCGCAATTTTACTGGATTGGTTCAAGCGATCGGCGAGCGGCCGGGTGAATCCCGGCGGCATGTGCTGCACGATCACGATCGGCGTCGGAAACGCGGGCGGCAGCTGCGGCACGATACGCGAGAGTGCGACGGGACCGCCGGTGGATGTACCAATTGCAACGCACGCAAACAGATCCGGACGCGAGGACGGCCGCAAAGGCGGCTCGGGCAGTGGCGGCATCGCGACTTTCGGACGCACCGAAAAACGGCGCGGCGCGCCGCGCCGTGCAAAAACGCGCACTTTCGCCAGCAGATCGCGCGCGACGTCTTTGATGTTGACGTAGGCCGCATCGGGTTTGGCAATGAAATCGACCGCGCCCAGATCGAGCGCGCGGAACGTCGTCTCCGCGCCTTCCTGCGTGAGCGCGCTCACCATGATGATGGGGATGTTCGATCGCGACATGATCTCGCGTACCGCTTCCAAACCACCCATGCCCGGCATCTCCACGTCCATCGTGATGACGTCCGGATGCAATTGCTCGGCCTTGAGAATCGCCTCTTCTC
>JBKPMZ010000249.1:0-1036 GCA_046732415.1 Vulcanimicrobiota bacterium | reverse complement strand
GTCGGCTTACTGCTTGGGGCGGCGAAGGCCGGCGAGGTTAATGCCAGGATTGCGACACTGAAAAGCGCGACGATTCTCATAGCGCTTCGTTAGGCGCGCGTCGCTTGTGCTCATCCTCGCCGGCGAGGCGCCTACACGGTTGCGGGTACGGCGTACGCTTTCGCGTACGCAGCGGTGTCCATGTATTCGCAATATTTGGCGACTTTGTCGCCCCGGAACGTGAACGTGTGTACCCAATCGGATTCCGCCTTGCGGCCGGTGGCTTTTACGCGTGCTGCGTAGTGGCCGAGTACCACGACCATGTCCCCGTCGGCGAAAAAGCGCCTGGGTTCAAACGCTTCCACGTCCTCGGTTTGCGAGAGCGTGCGGAAGAATTGCGCAACGGCCTCTTTGCCATGCACTTTTCCCGCGTACGGAATCTGCGGCGGGCCTTGCGTTTCCCATTCTATGTCGTCGGTGATCGCACCGAGGATCGTTGGAACGTCGCCGCGGCGAAATGCGTCGTAAGCGTCTTTTATTACTCGAACGTGCTCTTGCTCGCTCATATGCTGCCCCCTTCTGGTGGTGCTGGCATCATAGCGCTTACACGTTCGAAGCGGATTGAGCCATAAGATATAACAGATCGGCGGTGGTCGACATCACCGGCTCGTTGGTCGAGTAATCCCAAAAATCGTCGTGGTAGAGGGCAAAACCGGTGTTGTACTTCGCGTACGGGTCGGGGCGTTCGAGTTTGATGCCCTTGAGCGATTCGAACACGCTGCGGTACACGGGCCCGTCGACGACGCCGCCGCGCAGCACGATGCCGTAGCGCCGGTTCTCGATGGATTGCGGATGGCGCGGATACGGGCCGCTTTGCGGAACGCCGATGACGAACGACGTTCCCCAGAGATTCTCGCCGAACAGCCAGTCGCGCGCGGCGTCTTCATAGCGCACGAACGACGAATCGCCCGTCATGCGCTCGTACAAGTAGGCTTGCGTTGCGCTCGCAATCGCGAGATCGTTCGATACCCACAAGAACGGAAAACCGATATCGAAG
>JBKPMZ010000248.1:0-6859 GCA_046732415.1 Vulcanimicrobiota bacterium | reverse complement strand
GTGTAGAGATGCCCGTCCCATACGAGTAACGCTTCACCGTTCACAGCGATGAACGTACCGTCTGGTACTGTTTGCAGCTGTGCCACGTACGTGCGTTTGCGCCGCACGTTACCGCGATCGGCTTGCAAGCGGCGGTCGATGGCGGCGGCGTTTGCGGCGCCGCCATGAACGCGTTGCCACAGTGTTTTGTAGCGGTTGTAATCCAGGCGCCTGCACTCGGCACAAGGACGATGGCCTGCGCTGAACGCGGTCGCTTCGTCGAGAAAGAAGAGTTCCGTCCATGTGTGCGGGCTCATCACGGTGCGGCGTATCCCACGATATTCGAGCGCGCATGCGATCCAGCGGCGGCATTGCGAGAAACGCACGAGGTGCCGGTGATCGTCGTGTAAGATGCCGCGGTTGCCTACGAGCAGACCGCGCCCGGGGAGTGCCAGAATTTCGCCGAACGGCGTCACGCGATTTTGCAGCGGCATTGCACGATCTGAAACGGCGGCACACTGCGGAAAGTGACCAGGGCCGCGTCGCGTCGCGTTGAAGCGGCGGCTATTGGGAGGTCGCGTTCATGCCGCTCAAAGGTCTTGTGGTTGCAGCGTTGCTTGCGCTCAGCGCGCAAATGGTTGCCGTTGCCGCGCCGCGCACGATTACCGAAGACGACGTTCGCCGCGTCGTGTCCATCGGCTCGCCCGTGGTCTCGCCCGACGGGAAGACCGCGGTCATCGAAGTAACGCGCATTGACTGGAACGACGATAAGCGAAAGAGCGAACTGGTAGCGGTCGATTTGTCAAATGGCGCGCAGCGCGTGCTGACATACGAGCGCACGGGCCTTTCCGATCCGGCATACTCGCCCGACGGCACACGCCTCGCGTTCATCGCGGACGAAGGTTCCGGCGACGATGCGCAATCGCAAGTGTTCGTCATGCCCCTAAGCGGCGGCGATGCGCGCCCGATTACGAAGGCGAAGGCGGGGGTCGATCAATTCGCGTGGCGGCCGGACGGCAAAGCGATCGCGTACGCTGCCACCGACGCCAAGCCCGATCGCAAAGGGCCGGACAAGTACCGCGATAGTTTCGTCTTCACCACCGAACCAATTGTCGCGCGCGAGCGCCCACTGCCCTCGCATCTGTACGCGGTGGGCGCGGCGGGCGGACGAGCAGAGCAACTGACGTTCGGACCGCAAAGCGTCGCAACGGGTGAGGCGCAAACGACGCTGTCGTGGTCGCCCGATGGGCACACACTCGCGTTCACGATTGTTCCCAATGCGATTCTGAACGACCAGAGTTATTCGCACATCGATCTGCTCGACGTCGCGACCAAAAAATTGCGCGCGCTTACCGGCCACACGGCGTGGGAGTCCAACGCGCTGTTCGCGCCTGACGGTAAACATATTGCCTACCTCTATTCGGGCGGCGACAATCAGATCAACCTCACGCAGCTGTACGTCACGACGCCGCAAGGCGGCGCCGGCACCGCGATTTCCGCGCCGCTCGACCGCGACGTGTATGATTTTGCGTGGGCGCCCGACAGTAAGGCGCTGCTGTTTAAAGCGCCGGATCGCGCGTCGATTGCCCTCGTGCGCGCACCGCTCGATGGTTCGCTCGAGCGCGTGGACTTTGGCGATCTCATCATGTCGTCGGGCTTGTCGGATGCAATGACGCAAGGCGGTACACTTGCCTTCACCGCGACATCGACAAAACAGCCGCAGGAACTGTACGTTCGTTCGAGCGCCGGCAAGACGCGGCGCCTAACCGATTTCAACGCTTCTCTTGCACGGCTGCGTTTGGCATCTTCGCAGCGTTTGACGTTTCCCACGAGCACTGGCGTACAGGGCGATGCCGTGCTCTTCACGCCGCCGGATTTTTCACCGGCGCGCAAATACCCGATGGTCGTCTACATTCACGGCGGCCCGACATCCAGTTCCGTCCCCTCGTTCGACTTTTACGCGCAAGTGATGGCCGCGCGCGGCTGGCTGGTGCTGCGCCCGAACTATCGCGGCAGCGACGACCTCGGTCTTGCATATCAGCGAGCGGTATTTGCGGATCCTGAAGCGGGTCCGGGCAAAGACATCATGGCTGCGGTAAACGCAGTGCGTTCTCGCGGTATCGTGGATGACTCTCGCATTGCAGTGTCGGGCTGGTCGTACGGCGGCATCATGACGGCGTGGATGATTTCCAAATACCACATTTGGAAAGCCGCCGTTTCCGGCGCCTCGGTGGATGACTGGGCAACCGATTACGGTGTTTCGGACGACAGTTTGGCGGACATCGATCTGTTTCACGGCTCGCCGTACATTGCGCGATACGCGGACGAGTGGCGCTGCGCATCCGCGATTAATTATGCAGCGGACGTTACCACGCCGGTACTCATCCTTTCGGACGTTGGCGACAATCGCGACGCCTTCGCGACGTCATCCATGTATTGGCGTGCGCTGCGCGATAATCACAAAGACGCGACGCTCCGCGTTTGGCCGGTCAACGGACACTTCCCACGCGATCCGGTTCGTGCAGCCGACGTCTATCATTATTGGATCGGCTACATCGCGCAGCACTTCAAGTAGGGCGTGCGACCGACGCTTTATGTGCCGACGCGCACGACGTCGATCCAGCAACCACGAGATCCCTTCGATGCATCGAAGCGCCCGTAGACGATGGATCCGATTTTGCTATGGCTTGCGGACTTGTTGATGCTCAACTGGGCGCGTGTATCACATATGGTGCCGTTCGCACCTTGGAACTCGAACCGGACATAATAAAATCCGCCCAGGGTGTAATTTCCCGAACCCCACTCCCGGGAGCCCTTTGCATTGACCCAGCCCCAATCCAGGTTTCTTGTCTTGCCAAGGTCCTGGATCGTGATCCAGGCGCGGTGGTTCGACTCATTGACCGTGAAGATTGTGTAGGTGAACACGTTCTGCGCCGGCCCGGGGATTGGAAGCAGGACGAGGGCGAGAAGCAGGCCGATACTAGCGCGTCGCAACAGGTGCATGGCAATCGCCTCCTTGGCTATGCAAGCGTTCTTCTGTTTGCTATCAGACAAACCTGTTGCAGACGCGAGTTCAACGACGCCTGCGCGCCACAGTGGCACCGGCCACGGCTTATAGCGCCCGGACCATTCGTCTGCTCGTAAACACTGGTGCCAATCTGCTTTTCGGCACGCGCGCCGTTGGGAGGCAACAGACAATTCATCGTCCTTGCTTGCGGCTGAACAAGACTAGATCACTTCAATACATGCGGGGCGCACGCCGAGCCGATCCAGAGTTGAGCTCTGTAGCGGTCGTCCCCGGCGAGCCCGTCTTCGGAGATCGAGGAAAGCCCAGCATAGGCTACCCTCACTCGATAAAGCGCCGCAGATACGTCCATCCTTGGCGCCTCGGGGAAATGTTCGTTACCTATGATCACGATGCGATGCGAAACTACTGCAAGCGCGCACTCCGTAACCCGCTCCCACGCGTGAAAGTCCCTTTCCGGCTCTCCATCGTGAAGCTCGACAACCACAGGAACGTCCATGTTGCGAGCGGTGCCAACTGCCACGACTCCCGGCGCGACGGCCAGCATTCGTGAAACGGCTTCTTCGGTCCACGCGTCCGACCAATCGGTATCGACGGCTTCGTCTTGCAGACAGAACTGGAAATAGTCCGCGAACAGATTCAGCGCAAGCGACTTTATGACCGGCATTCTTACTGGATTTTATGACTCAGTGGCAACCGCCAAACCCGCTGCTGTGCGGCTATTTCTTGTAGAGACCAGCGCGACGTACGCCGCTTGTAGCCATACGGTCGCGGGCACAGTCGCGGCATATACGATGAGCGCCCAAACGAATAACCCGGCGTACGAATTGCCTCCGCCCATTCCCAGGAGAACATAGGCGGCGAATATTGAGGGCACGAGCTCACACGTGAGACCGATGGCAAGCCCCAGGCCGACGACGCGCCACCACATATCGCCCTCGACGAAATTCCAAGATTCCACCATGGGTTGTATGAAGGCGGGCCGTTGTTCTTCGTCCGCGGCGTAGAATATCCAACACAGCGAAAACTTTATCATTACCCAGATGTAGACGAACGCGAACAGAATGAAGCAAAACGCGACGAACCCGGGCAAAGAAAACGTGTTCATGCCTTTTGTGATGGCGACGGCAACCGTAAACGCCGTAATCACAATCACCGGCGAGAATATCAAGAGTCCCATCATTGTGAGTGCGAGAACGCTTGTTACGCGCATTCGGTATTCAGGCTTTGCGAGCCGCATCGCTGCCGCAAGCGCTGGGTATGTCAGGAATACGCCCGGATTGTATTGTATATTCTTTGCGCCGAGGGACGTCCAGGCAACGAAAGCTGACAGCACCACGCCAATGATGATGTACAGCACGGCGTGTTCGCGCAACAACTTACCCATCGAGCGAAGGCCAAACCCAAATGCTTGCGTGAAGACCGGTTCGTCAATGAGCCGCTTCATGCCACTGGCCATTCGCCGCTACTGTGGGAGTTCCGTGGGCCGTCACGCTCAAGCGGGAACTGGATATACGCTCCGCGATGCGTGCCTCGTAGTCGTGGGCGAAACAGTCACATATCGCTCCGCCATTGAGTTGAAATCGGCATAGGTGTGCTCGGATTCCATGCGTCGGCGCACGTTCCGAGCGTACCAGCGACTACCCTACAGGCGATCTGCCACAATAGGTCAAACGCGCTGAAACTGCTGGGTCAAAACTGTGCTATGTCAACGTCCATCGCCCAGGTGTGTGGTGGGGCGGCGTGCTAATTGCGCAATATGGAACCGTTGGAAGCGCGAACTGAGCCACGCTTTCCCAAAACGGGCTCATACACCCGCAGCGCTGGAGGATATCTTTCGGCTGCCAGAGGCGCAGAACTTCGGGCCGCAATAAGTCAGCTGTATGTAGCGTTTGCGGACGCCACCCTTTGTCTTCCGTTTAGGGCGTGTCCCCATTGCTTTACTCCGAGCGACGTAGAGTATGTCGTTAAGACACCGCGACAAGCATTTTCTCACGGCGATCTTAGCCTGATCGCTGCAAAACTAATCTCGACGTTGGGTGGCCCCGAGGACGTAGCATATTTCGCGCCACGGATTCTCGAGGCGTTAGCCGAAGGCGCGCTGATTGAGATTGAACCCTTTGCGGACAGGCTCGCACAGATGCCGGAGCAGATGTGGACCGCGGAACGCACGAAGGCTCTATCGGAAACGTTCACACTTCTTTTCGCTGCTACTAAGGACACATGGGACGATCTCGGATCGGAAGCGACACGAGTACACTTGCAGCGTGTGCTGCCCACGGTTGTGCGGTCTGATCGAGGATAGGTTGCAGCGGCGCAGATTGTTTAATTCTCGCATGGCATCGCTGCAAATCTTGAACGACGACACGACCGAGGTCGGTAGTCCGTGAGGCGTGGCACGCTGCGCTGGGGCCTCGCGTTCATAGGGGTAACCGCCGTAGCCGTCCTGTTATTTACGATACATCGTCTGACGTGGGATCGTGAATACACGCTGCTAGACGAACCGATGCAAGTTATCGCCGATCGCACAGCAAGCGACGCGTTCACCATACCCGTTCATGTGCCGTATGAGATAGACATTTACGTTCAGTCAAGAGCGTGTATACCAAACAAAAAACGCCCGCTGTTGCGGGCGTTTTTCCAATTGGTGGAGATGAGGAGACTCGAACTCCTGACCCCTTACATGCGAACGAAAAACACCATCGTTCAAGTCAAGCGCAAATCACGAGAGAAGCCTTGCTGAATCAGAGACTTCTTCGCATCCGAGTGTCCGCGAAGGTGCGCGAATATCCGCTCGAATCCGCGCCTTTGGTGGTATTGCGGTGGTAGTTGCCACGCGTTGCCAGCTAAATCTGTCAGGCGGCCCCGTTTATGATGTGACCTGTCGCGGCGTCTCAGGGCTGCCGGGCCGATCGACGTCATCGAGCGGCTTGGCTTGAGGCGGCGAGCGCGACGCGATGCAGAAAAACGGGATCGCGCCTTTCGGTTTAAGCCTCCTACGGACCCGAGACTGTATCTGGCCCCGCAACGTAGAGCGGCGACGACCCGGTACAGACGCTCCGTGGGAGGATGGCGAAGAGAATTGGAGCCCATGCTGTCAACCCGGAACCGGCCGTAGGCAGGCAAGCATAATAAGGGTAAAGGCAACCGGGGGCCTGGCCCGAACTGTCGTTCGATGGTGTTGGGACTTCCTATATCCGCCTCCTTGCTCCGCTTCTGCCCCCTTTACATTTCAACTTTTGGAGTGTAAGGTAGGTAGACTTCGGGAAAAAGCGAAGTGGCGAGCATACGGATAACGCCGTTTTCGGCCGGAGGAGGAAAAGATGTTGTTAGGCAGTTCCTCAGTAAAGATGCGAAGCGCTTGCCGGGAGTCGCTGAGGCCGTATTCACTGCGCTCCGAGTGCTCGAGCTTACGCCGCAAGCAGATCTGAAAGCCGTCGGCGCGCTCTGCCATCTTCGTGACGGCGTTCATGAGCTGCGGATCGAGAAAATTCCAGCAATCAAGAAGCCCAAAGATCATTGGATCAGGCTCCTGATCGCGTATTATCCGTCTGGCGTCGAGTGCGTGGTGCTCGCTGCACTCGTTAAGAAAGCAAACAAGATTGACCCTGCTGACATCGAGCACGGCACTCGCAATTTAAGTGCATACAAGAGACAGATTTCTGCCCAATTGAGAAAATGAAAAACAAAAAGAATAGGACACCGAGCCTAACTGATCAACTGGCGCAAGAATTCCCCGAGCTCAAGGCTCACGCGGAAGAAACAGCTGGTTTGGCGGAACTCGCCTCGGCACTTATCCAACTCCTGTCTCTTATACACATCTCCGAGCCCACGAGACATTGAGGTCCATCTCGT
>JBKPMZ010000247.1:0-2015 GCA_046732415.1 Vulcanimicrobiota bacterium | reverse complement strand
CTTTTCCGCAGCCGCACTAACCGCTGCAATCAGCGTTGCACGAAGAGCACCTTCTTCCAGTTGCGCGAGTGCTTCAGTTGTGCAGCCGCCCGGCGTCGTGACGCGATCGCGAATCACCGCCGGATGCTCCTGTGCGCTCCGCAGCAGTACGCTCGATCCAAGCAGCGTTTGCACGGCCATGCGGCGCGCGACGTCGCGCGGCAACCCGGCTTTGATGCCGGCGTCGCCCAGCGCTTCGGCGATCGTGCAGACGTAGGCGGGACGCAGCCGCTCAGCGCCGTCACCGCATCGAAGTGCGCCTGCTCGAGCGGCACGGCATCGCCGAGAGTGCCAAACAGTTCCAGCACGTCGCCGCGCTCGGATACCGTCCATCCGGATGCAAAGGCCAGAGCCGTCACGCCCTCGTTGAACTCGCACGCGATATTCGGCATCGCACGCGCAACGCGTACGTGCTCCGGAAGCACCTGCGCAAGCACCTCAAGCGGCACGGCAGCGCACGTCGATATCACGCGGTGATCGCGCGTGAGCACCGGCGCAAGTTCGCGTAGAACGGCGAGCACGTGCACGGGCTTCACGCACAGCACGATCGTGCGCGTGCGCGCCGCCAAATCGGCATTGCTCGCACACCGCGTCACATCGTGCGGCAGCGCCGACGTACGCGTCGTCGCGAAAATACGCAGACGCGGCAGCACGCGGCGCAGTCCGCGAGCGATCGCGCTTCCCAGTGTGCCCAGGCCAATGATCCCGATGTCGTTCATACAAAACAAAAAGCCCCGCGCCGATACCGGCGGGGGCTACTCCCTTGACGTAAGAGCGTCGTTAAACGATCACATCACCAATAGCGCCGCGCCGCGTTGCGAGTGTGCAGCGCGGTCGCGGGTCAAGAACCCGAAGCGACGTGATCGACATGCGAAGACTCTACCAGCGCGGCCGCCGCCACGTCAAGCGCCCGCAACGCCTGCTCGATCTGCATCTCCGTGATGATGAGCGGCGGTGCGAGACGAACGGCGTTTCCGCCGGCCGCGTTGACCAGCACGCGAGAGTCTTCGCGCGCGCGTTCGGTAATGTCCGCCGCGTCGTACGGCCGGCGCACCGGAATACCCGCGAGCAGTCCGAGCCCGCGCGGTTCTCCGTAGACGTGAGGAAAGCGGCTCGCCAGTTCACGCAAGCCGTTGAACAGGACGCTCGACAAAGCAGTGGTGTGCGCTTCCAGATCGAGATCGTCGCGCACGCGCAGGTGGGCGAGCGCCGCCGCGCACGGCAACGGCGAGCCGCCGAACGTCGACCCATGATCGCCGGGCTGTAAACCGTTCGCGAACGGTTCGCGCACCAGCATAGCGCCGATAGGCAGTCCGTTCGCAAGCGCTTTTGCGAGCGTCACAACGTCGGGCCGGACGCCGAAACGTTCGAATGCGAAAAGCGGACCCGTGCGTCCCATGCCGCATTGCACTTCATCGAAGATCAGCAGCGCGCCGCGCCGCGTGCACAGCTCGCGCGCCGCCTCGAGAAACGTTTGTTGCGCAGGCACCACGCCGCTTTCGCCCTGCACGGGCTCGACGATGAATGCCGCGACGTCCTCGCCGATCGCCGCATCCAGTGCCGCGACGTCGTTGAACGGCACCGTCGAAAATCCGAGCGGCAGCGGATCGAAACCGTCGCGATACGCTTTGTTGGCGGTGGCGGCGAGAGCGCCCAGCGTGCGCCCATGGAAGCCGCCTTCGCATGACACGATGGTCTTGCGCTGCGGTTCGCCGCTGCGGTGTGCGAATTTGCGCGCGAGTTTGATCGCCGCTTCGTTCGCTTCCGTGCCGGAGTTGCAGAAAAACACGCGCTCGAATCCCGAGCGCTTCGCGAGTTCGTGCGCGAGCGTCGCCGCGGGCTCGTGACCGAACAGATTGCTGGCGTGCACCAGCTTCGCGGCCTGCTCGCAAATTGCGGCGGTAATTTGCGGATGCGCGTGTCCGAGCGCGCAGACGGCGATGCCGCCGATGCAGTCCAGATAGCGTATTCCGCGA
>JBKPMZ010000246.1:0-7005 GCA_046732415.1 Vulcanimicrobiota bacterium | reverse complement strand
GCTCGGCCCCGCCATGTCGGTGTATACGGCCGTGCTGATCAGCGATACGGTGATTCCCGCCTGGCATTACGGGCGCGAGTCGATGCCGGCGCTGTTCGCTGCAACGTCGGCCGCGACGGCCGGAGCGGCAGGCATGCTGTTCACACCGGCGCGCTATGCGCGGCCCGCGCGCCGATTGGCGCTGCTTGGCGGACTCGCCGTGCCGATCGCGCTCGAGCGCCTGCACATGGAGCTCGGACCGCGGCAAGAGGAAGCGTATGAAGAAGGGCAGGCCAAGTTCTTCAGCAAGGCGGCAAAATTCCTGAATTACGCGGGCCTGGCAGCCGCGGTGTTCGCCAAAGACAATGACGCAGCCGGCAAAATAGCCGGAACGCTGTTGCTTGCGGCGGGTGCTGCCGAGCGCTTCGGCGTGTTCCGCGCCGGATGCACGTCGGCGAAAGACCCGAGTTACACCATCGATGCGCAGCGCAGACGCATCGGCGATCGTCCACAGCCGCAGACGCCGACCACCGTAGTGGAACGCGGCGAGATTACAACAGGCGCATCGCGCTCTTGACGTCGGCGATCGTTTCGATCGCAACCTCACGCGCGCGCTGGGTGCCTTCGCTGATAATACGCTCGACCTGTGCGATGTCCGCGGCGTACATCGCACGGCGCTGGCGGATGGGCCGAAGATACTCGTTGAGCGCTTCGGCGAGATCGCCTTTGTCCTGCACGCATCCGAGCGCACCCGATCGGCAATCACGATCCACCAGCGGTACGTGCTGCGGCTTGATGAGCTTCCATAATGCGAACACGGCGCAGATGTCGGGGTTGCCCGGATCGTTACGTCGAATCTTGTTCGGATCGGTGATGTACTTGCGAACCTTCTGGGCCGTCTCGTCTTCGCTCTCGCCGAGCAGGATGAAATTGTTGTACGACTTGCTCATCTTGCGCCCGTCGATCCCGGGCACTTCCGCCGCCCCTTCGACGAGCATCGCTCTCGGCTCGACCAAAATCTGTTCGCCGTCGCCATACAAATAGTTGAACCGGCGCACGACCTCGCGCCCGAACTCCAAATGCGCAACCTGGTCGCGACCGACGGGTACTTCCTCACCGCGGAAGATCGCGATGTCGCACAGTTGCAGCAGCGGATAGCCGAGGAATCCGTACGTGGCGATTTCCTGGCCGAGCGCTTCGATTTGCCCTTTGAACGTGGGTACGCGCTCCAGCCACGAAACCGGCGTGATCATGCTCAGCAGCACCTGCAATTCGGAAATTTCCGGAATGCCGGACTGCAAATAGAATGTGGACGCATGCGGATCGACGCCCGCGGCCAGCCAGTCGAGCACCATCTCGTTGCGCGAATCGCGAATGACTTGCGGATCGGCAAAGCCCGTGGTGTACGCGTGCAAATCCGCAATTTCAAAATACGCGTCGGCCGTTTGGCAGTACGTCACCCATTGCGTGAGCACGCCGAAATAATGACCGATGTGCAGCTGGCCCGTGGGACGCATGCCGGACATCACGCGCGGACGTTTTGCCGTTGAAATAGGTGCGGTCGTGCTCATGAGCGCGCGATATTCGCGCGAACGTACGCGCGAGCCCCCTTCACCGCCGCGACCAGATCGCGGCCCTGTGCCAATTCGCAAGCGAGCGCCATTGCAAGCGTACAGCCCGTGCCGCGCATGCGTTGCGGCAAACGCGTGTCGGTGAACGTCTCAACGCCCTCGCCTGTAACGAGCACGTCGGTCGGATCGCCGGAAAGATGGCCGCCCTTGAGCAGAACGGCGGCAAACCCGCGTGCAAGCAAATCGTTGCCGGCGCCGATGAGGTCCGCCGCGGATGCGATCGATCGGCCGGTCAGGCGTTGCGCTTCGTCTACGTTGGGCGTAACGATTGAATGGACGCCATCGAGAAATCTGCGCACCGCCGCCGCGGGATCGCCGCGATACAGCGCGCCGCCGGCGCTTGCATACATCACCGGATCGAAAACGACGGGCACGTCGACGCCCGACAAAAATTCGGCCGCCACCGCGGCATTCTGCGCGCTGCCCAGCGCGCCGACGCGAACCGCTTGCGCACGTGCCGGCTCGATAGCGCCCAGCTGTCCGCGCAAAACGTCGGGCGGCAGCACGAACAACTGCTGCACGCCGCGTTCGTCCTGCGCGCTCACCGCAGCCACCGCCATGACGTGTCGAACGCCCCAATCGGCGGCGACGCGCGCATCGCGTCCTAAGCCGGCGACGTTCTGCGGATGCGTCGTACCGATCGAAACGACAGTGTGGCTGATCATCGTGCGTTCCACGTGCGCACGAGCGCCGCGCTCGCCTCGCGCGGATCGGGCGCAGCGCTTATCGCGGAAATCACGGCCGCCATTGCAACGCCGGTGGCACGCACCTGCGGGAGCGATGTAAGCGAGATGCCGCCGATGGCCGCGACCGGCAATGCCGTCGACGCCGCAACACGCTGTAAACCGGCGATGCCGATCGGATCGCCCGCATCGGCTTTGGAAGTCGTCGCAAACACCGATCCGACGCCGATGTAGTCCGCGTCGGCGGCCTCGCGCGCTTCTTGCGGCGTGCCACACGAAACGCCGATGACGCGCTCCGGTAACGCTGCGCGTATCGCTGCAATATCTTCGCGCGCAGCGTCGTCCGGCCCCAGGTGCACGCCGTCCGCATCGTACGTGCGTGCGGCGCGCCAGTCGTCGTTGATGATCAATACCGCTCCGTGCGTCTGCGTGAGCTCGCGCATCGCGCGCGCGTGTTCCGGCACGATGCCCTGCTTCGCGCGATACTGGACAATGCGCACGCCGCCCAAAAGAATTGCCTGCGTCAACGCAACCGCATCGCGAAGCGGTTCCTCGTTGACGATGGCGTAGATGCCGCGCAAATGGTGCGCGCGCTCGGCGCGCGTCACGGCTTGTTCTGACGGCGCATGCGCACGAACAGCCACGCGTTGAATGCGAGATATGCAAAAAATACGGCGACGACGATGGCGGCGATGCGGTAATCGTGGCGGCGCATCGCCAGCGGAACGAGAAAAACGAACACCATCGCTGCCGCCATCAGCAGCGCCATGACGGGTTGAAACGGAACGATGTTCACTCTTCGAGCAAAATGTCGGCGATGCGAATCAGGTCGGTTTCGTTCGCATAGCGGATTTCGATGCTGCCGCCGTTGCTGCCGCGGCGAAGGTGCACGGCCGCTCCAAGTTTTTGCCGCAGCCGCGCTTCGAAATCCCGATCTTCGGGCGAACCGCTCGCCGCTTTAGGCTTGCCCGCCGCGGGCGGTTGATTCATCGCCGCAACGACCCGCTCCAGCGCGCGCACCGACAGCCCGAGTTGCGCGGCGCGTTTGGCCAGTTCGAGACGCTGCGCTTCCGGGGCGGCGAGGATAACGCGCGCGTGCGCGGCGCTGAGCGAGCCGTCGGCGACGAGCGCCTTGATGGCTTCGGGCAAGCCGAGCAGCCGAAGCGCATTGGTGACGGCCGGCCGGCTCTTGCCCAGGCGCTGCGCGACCTGTTCCTGCGTGAAGTCGTGCGCGTCGATGAGCTGCGCAATGCCCGCCGCCTCTTCGAGCGGATTGAGGTTCTCGCGCTGGAGGTTCTCGATGATGGCGACCTCGAGCGATTCGCGGTCGTCGCTCGCGCGGACGATGGCCGGCACGGTGCCGCGCTGCAGCGCCGCGCACGCGCGCCAGCGGCGCTCGCCGGCGATCAATTCGTAGCCGTCGCCACGCTCCCGCACGAGAATCGGTACGAGCACCCCGTGCTCGCCGATCGAGGCTTTGAGTTCATCGAGCGCCTGTGGATCGAAGGTCTTGCGCGGTTGATGGGGATTGGGCCGGATGCGATCGACGGGAATCTGCCGGATGGCGTCGACAATCGGTGGCCCGGGCGCCGCTGCGGGCGAGCCCGGCAGGCCCGACGCATCGCCGAGCAGCGCTCCGAGACCACGCCCCAACCCGCGTTTGGGGGCAGTGCTCACTGAGCCGCCACCCGCATTTGCTGTGCCTGGGCCTCGAGCATCTCTTTGGCGAGCGACATGTACGCCTGCGCGCCGCGTGATTTGAGATCGAACAGGATCACGGGCTTACCGAAGGACGGCGCTTCGGAGAGCCGCACGTTGCGCGGAATCTGCGTCTTGAACATTTGCCGCGGGAAATACGCGTTGAGCTCGTCGAGCACTTCCATCGCGAGTTTGGTGCGGCCGTCGAACATCGTTACGAGCACGCCCGTAATCTGCAGTTTCGGATTGAGCGCATCTTGCACGCGGCGCACGACGTTGGTGAGCTGCGAGAGACCTTCGAGCGCATAATACTCCGCCTGCACTGGAATGATAATCTCTTGCGTTGCGGTCAGCGCGTTGATCGTGAGCAGCCCCAGTGACGGCGGGCAGTCGATCAGCACGAAATCGTAACCGCTTTCGATGGGGGCGACCACGCCTTTCAAACGGTTTTCGCGCGAGAGTGCGGACACAAGTTCGATCTCGGCGCCTGCCAAATTGATCGTTGCGGGAATGATATCGAGGTTGTCGATTTCCGTGCGTCGCAGCACTTCGTCGAACGACGCGTGATGCATCAGCAGATCGTACACGTCGCGTTTGAGTTCCGATTTATTGACGCCCAAACCCGTCGAAGTATTGCCTTGCGGGTCGAGGTCGACGACGAGCACGCGTTTACCAAGCACTGCAAGTGCAGCGCCCAGATTCACCGTCGTCGTGCTTTTGCCGACTCCGCCTTTCTGATTGACGAGCGCGATGATCCGCGAAATTGGACGAAAACCCCCTAGGAAATTGCGCGCGGCTCTTGCGCAAGATATTGCTCCAAAAGCGCGCGTAGCGTGGCTGGCTCATTGCGCTCCGGCTGCTCCGTGACCTGCTCGAACAAGTACTGCAACGCTTCACCCACGCGACGATCGCCGCGGTACTCGCTCGGTACAACACCCATGCGGGCCATCGTTTCCATGACGGCGGTGCCGTCGATGCGCAAATCTTTCACGGAAAACGCCGGTTTGCGAGCGACTTCCGCGTAGACGCGCGCCTGAAAGCGTTCGTTGGAATCGTCGCGCTTGGGCAAGCCGCTGCCGGCAATGTCCGCCGCACGCAAGGCGAACTGGCGATCCAGATGCGCGATGCCGATGCGGCGGATGAACCGGCGGATAGCCGCATCGCTCAAATCGGGATCGGCAACGTACATGTGCTGACGCACCAGGTGTTCGGCTGTTTCGAGCACCTCGTTCGAGAAGCGCAAGCGGCCGAGCATGACCCGGGCCATGTCGGCACCCACCTGCTCGTGGCGGTAAAAATGCGAGCCGTCCTTGGTTCGCGGCTTGCCCACGTCGTGGAGCAATGCGGCAAGGCGTAACACCAAGTCGCCCGGCGCCACCGCGTCGAGCGTTTCGAGATTGTGGCGGTATACCGGATACGCGTGCCACTCGTTTTGCTCGACGCCGATGCCCTCGAGCAGTTCGGGCCACACGTACGCGAGCACGCCCGTTTCGCGCAGCAATTCGAAGCCCGCGGAGGGCTTGGGCGCTTGCACGAGCAGTTTGGTGAACTCATCGGCGATGCGCTCGGCCGAAACGCTCTGCACGAGCGGTGCCGCGGCCGTCATCGCGCGGCGCGTTTCGTCCGTGAGCGCATAGTCGAAGCGCGCTGCAAATTGCGCGGCGCGCAGCATGCGAAGCGGATCTTCCTCGAACGTGCGCGGCGTGAGAACGTCGATGCGGCGCGCGCGAATATCGTCGGCACCGCCGTACGGATCGACGAGATCGCCGGACGGCAGCGCACGCGCGATCATGTTCATGCGAAAATCGCGGCGGCTCAAATCGTCGACGAGTGGAATCTCCGGACCGCTCTCAACCGCGAAATCCCGATGCCCGGCACCGATGGAACGCTCGCGGCGCGGAAGCGCCACGTCGACCGTGCGGCCGTCGAACGTCACTTTAAAGACGGCGAACGATGCGCCGACCAAATCGACGCGCCCGATGCGCCGCAGACGCTCTCGTAAATCGTCCGCCGGCACGCCGGTTACGACATAGTCGAGGTCTTTGAGCGCGACCGCGGCGCCCTCGAACTGCCTGCGCAGCTCGTCGCGCACGCGGCCGCCCACGGCGAACAGCGTGCCGGGTGGCAAGACGTCGGCAATGGCACGATCGGCAGGGAGCAGTTCGTACATCGGTGCAGCGCGCTTCGCGCGAAAAGCGGTGACCGCCTCGCGCGGCCACCGTTTGTCACCAGCGAATGTCGTTTAATGGTTACTTTGCGTGCGCAATTGCGACAACGGCGATCAGAATCACCAGCATCGCGGCGGAAAAGACGAAATGGCGAAAGGCGTCGGTCATGGTTTCTTCACCAGCGTAGTACCCCGCGAAGGGCCGCGCTACGACTTTTTGAACCACCGCCCTATGCGCATTGCCCTCAGTTATCATGGCGGGGACTCCGATTACGACGCCTACCCGGAAGCCGTGCTGCGGCGAAGCCGGGTCCTGGGCATTGCGATCGACACGGTCTGGCTGGCCGGCAAAGGCCGCCCGACGCAAGCAGAGGCGCTCGGAACCGCTGACGCACTCGTCCTCACGGGTGGGCCGGACGTCGAACCACACCGGTATGGTTACGAGGACGCGCACGGCATCTGCAAAGCCGACCCGGCCCGCGACGTGATCGAGTGGGAGATATTGGAGCGCCTGCAAGCGCGGCCGGTGCCGACCCTGGCGATTTGCCGCGGCGCGCAGATTCTGAACGTCTTTCACGGCGGCACACTCGTACCGGATCTGGGCGCAGCGAACGCGGTTCACCGTCGCGATGGCGAGGAACGGCGCTTTCACGACGTCTCGATCCGCCCCGGTACGCGCCTGCATGCGGTCGCCGGCGCGCTGGGCGGGCTGGTCAACAGCTCTCATCATCAGGCGGTGAACCGGCTCGCGGACGGATTTCGCGTTTCGGCGGTGAGCCACGATGGCGTTGTTGAGGCCTTCGAGGCGCAAGGGCCCGGCGGGCCGTTCATGCTCGCGGTGCAATGG
>JBKPMZ010000245.1:0-14767 GCA_046732415.1 Vulcanimicrobiota bacterium | reverse complement strand
GATGAAGGCCACCGATGTCAACATTCATTTGCACGGGTTTCAAGGACCGGCATCGGAAGAGAACGTGTTTCTTTCGACGCTCAGTACGCCGGAGCACGCGTGCGAATACGATATTACGGTGCCCAAGACGCAGCCGCCCGGCACGTATTTCTATCATCCGCACACGCACGGTATGTCCGACGATTTGGTCGCGGGCGGCCTTTCCGGCATGTGGATCGTGGAATCTGCATCACCGCAGATTGCGCGCAGCGACGACCACACGGTGATCATCAAATACCGCATCCCGTTCGTCGAGGACGATCGCTACATGCCCGACACAGCGTTGATGGGCAAGTTCGCGACGATGCACGAGGCGGCCTTAAAGAGCGCGCCGGTTACGGCATACGATCCGTTCGATCCGCCGCCGTGGCCGACGTCGCTGCCGGTGCGTTTCGCGGATGAATTTTTGAACAAAGATCGCTGCGGCAACTTCGATTCGCCGGAGGTTTCCGTCAACGGCGTGGACGCACCGGCAACGCTTACCGTACCGGTGGGGCAGACGCAGCTCTTGCGCCTGCTCAATGCGACGTCGGACAGTTTCAAGTACATTCGCATGCGCGATGCGTCCGGTAAGGTGCTTCCGATGCAAATTGCCGGGCGCGACGGCATTCCGTTCTCCGGTAATGCGGCGCAGCCGTACGGGAAATATCTTCCGCTATCCGGGGTGCGGCTGGTGCCGACTGGCCGGCTCGACGTCCTGCTTACGCTCAAAACGGGAGAAAGCGTCACTCTCTACAGCGATCACGATTGTCTCGGGATGGTCGGCGAATACGCGCTCAAGCACGATCTGTTGACCATTACCGCCGGTGCTCAACCCGCCTCGCCGGCGGTCGTCGTCTCAACGCCGCTCACGCCGGCGCAATCACCGGCCGTGGAACTGCTGCGCTATGCGCGCGCGCACGCGTCGTCGATCCGCAGGCGCGCCTTTACGTATACGCAGTATCCCGTGCCGAATGCGGGCAAGCCCGGCGGGCATCCCGAGTTCTACATTACCGAAACCAGCAACACGCACTTCTCGGAGCGTCCGTTCTGGCCGATGTACGCGAGCGGCGCGAAAGTGCCGCAGCCAGACGTCGTCGTGCGCCACGGCACGATTGAAGAGTGGTATCTCTTCAACGCGTCACTGGAACCGCACACCTTTCACATCCACCAGATGGCGTTCGTGGCCGAGGACGAACAGCCCGAACCCGTGATGCTCGATACCGTGCTGGTGCCGACGGGGAGTATTCTGCCGAACAAGGCAGACCCGGATTATCCGCTGATCAAGCCGGGATTAACCAGGGTGCTGCTCGATTTTCGCAACGTACCGCGCGGTACGTTTGTGTTCCACTGCCACATGCTCTTTCACGAAGATCGCGGCATGATGGGCATCATCAAAGTAATCTAGAGCGTTACTTCAGCCCCAATTCGGCTCCCAGCGGAGCAAACGACGTGGACGAACGCTGCGCTGCGGCGGCGGTGTGCGGGCTGCCCAAGCGCACGCGACGGTTGCGGAAGTCGATGTTGCGCACCGTGACTTCAATCGTTTCGCCGATTTCGTAATCTTCCGGATTCACTTCGCGATCGCTGATGCTGCCGGTAACGCCCGGCGCGAGCTCGACGTCCAAACGACGATCTTTGCCGATCACCTTACCCTCGACCGTCTTGCCTTGCTTGAGCACTTCCGCGTGCTCGCGCCACGGATCGCTCAGGGCACCTTTTCGGGACGCGGCGATCTTCTTGCCGTTCTGTTCGACGCGAAGAATCCGCACGTTCATCTTTTCGCCCACGTGCACCACGTCGCTCGGTTTCTCGACGCGTTCGAACGCGAGTTCGCTGACTGGAACGAGCGCGTCCACGCCGGAGCCCAAGTCGACGAACGCGCCGAAATCGGTGAGGCGTACGACGGTGGACTCGCGTTCTTCGCCCACTTTGAGCGATCGAATGAGTTCTTGACGGTCGCTGCGCCGTTGTTCTTGCAGCGCACGGCGATGCGAAACGACGACACGCTTACGCCCCTCGTCGACGTCGAGCACTTTGAGCGGAACCGTCGTCTTGACCAGCGACTCCAGCGGCGTGCCCTTGGTGACGCCCGTTTGCGAAGCCGGCAAGAATCCGCGATATCCGGAGATATCCACAAGCAGACCGCCCTTGACCGGCGTCTTCACGACGCCTTCAACAGTTTCGCCGCTCGATTTTGCGTCGACCAAACGCTGCCAATGCGCCTGCGCAGCCTTGCGACGTTCGTCGGATGCGGCTTTTGCGGCTTCCGCCTTCGCGGCTGCATCTTCGTCAGTCGTGGCTTGCGCTGGTTGCGTTTGCGCTTCGGGCGTTTGCGCTTCGGGCGTTTGCGCTTCGGGCGTTTGCGCTTCGGGCGTTTGCGCTTCGGGCGTTTGCGCTTCGGGCGCTTGCGCTTCGGGGATTTGCGCTTCGGGCGTTTGCGCTTCGGGCGCTTGCGCTTCGGGGATTTGCGCTTCGGGGATTTGCGCTTCTTGGGCTTGCTCGTTCACGTGGTGCTCGTCGTTCATGGTGTTGGGGCGTGGGTCTTCGCCGCGGGTGCTCAAAGCACTTGCCGGAGGTACAAGATCGCCGCGGCGGACACGATGGCGAAGACGCACCACCCTGCCGTACGCAGCCAGAGCGGCGGACGGAAACTGCCCATGAGTTGCGTGCTGCCCGCGGCCAGCAGCACGAAGAAGAGCGTAATGGGCGTCGCAAGTCCGCCGGCAATGGACGCGGCGAACAACAGCGGTATCGGTTGCATACCCGCGTATGATATCCCGACGGCGATCGCGAGCGTCGTAAGAACGACCGCGTAGAAGAACGGCGCCTGCTGAAAGTTCGAATCGATGCCTTTGCGCCAATCGAACATCTCCGCGACGACGTATGCGCTCGTGCCGGCAAGGACTGGTAGCGCGATGATGCTCGATCCGAGCAGTCCGATGCCGAATACTGCGGATGCCCAGTGTCCGGCGAGCGGCGCGAGCGCGTTTGCGGCGTCTTGCGCGGTTTGCACGTGACGGTGCTGTATGCCAAGCGTTGCTCCGGTCGCGATGACGATGAACCAAAATACGATACCGGCGATGACGGTACCGAGCGCGGCATCGGCCTGCACGAGTCCCAGTTGCATGAGCTTCGGCCGTTCTTCGGACATTTCGATCGTTTCCCACACGTACGCGTAAGCCGTCAACGTCGTGCCGAGCAAGGCAATTGCGCCCGCCACGAACGTACGGCTGAGTGTAATGTGCGGTACGAATGTGCTGCGCAACACCGTTTGCCAATGCGGATGCGCCATGAACGCCGCCGCACAGTATGCCAGAAACACCAGCGGAATATAGATGAGAAGACGGCGCACGGCGTGATAACTCGCGAACGTGAGCATCGCTGCAGTGAGCGCCGCAAGCGGCAGAAGAAACCAGCGGTAATCCCAACCGGAGAGTAGTTGCAGCGCGGCGCCGCCGCCTTCCAAGTCGGCAGCCAGTGTAAGTTGATCGACGGCGAACACCGCCAGCAAAACGATCATGGCTGCCACGCGGCCGTAGCGGTTTTTCAGGATGGTCTCCAAACCTTCGCCGCAGACCGCGCCGACGCGCCCACTGATCGCTTGCACCGCGGCAAGCATCGGAATGATGAGAATGACGAGCCAGCCGAGCGCGTAGACCGTCGTGCTTCCAATTACGGCGAGCGTTGCGACCGTTGTCGGATCGTTGTCCGACGCGCCGGAGATGATGCCGGGGCCGAGCAGGCGCCACCAGCGCTTTCGGGCTCTGTTCATGCCATCGCTCATTACCCCGGCATCGCCGGAGAACCGCAACGTAAGCTTTACTCCGCGCTCGTAACAAAATTTGAAACGGCGACGATTTATTATGTGGGATGAAAACCACCGGATCGCTTATGCGAGACCGCAATTTCCTCTTATTGTGGTCCGGACAATTTATCAGTGACTTCGGCAGCCAGCTTTCGATCTTTGCACTGCCGGTGGTTGCCATTTTGGTTCTGCACGCGACCGCGCTGCAGGTTGCCACACTGCAAAGCGTCGAGTTTGCGACGATCTCCGTCGTCGCGGTTATTGCCGGTGCCCTCGCCGACCGCCACCGCCGCAAATACGTGATGATGGTGACAAACGCCGTTCGTCTGGTGACCATGCTCACAATTCCGCTCGCCTATGGTCTGGGACGCCTGACGATCGCTCAACTGTTCATATGCGGCATTATCGCGAGCGCAGCGTCGGTGATGTTCGACGTTGCTTACCAGGCGCTGGTGCCCTCGCTGGTCGGCAGCGATCGTCTGGCGGACGGGAACGCAAAACTTTCGATGAGCGGCTCGGTTGCCGAGGCAGTCGGGCAATCGACCGGAGGTGCGCTCGTGCAAATACTGGGCGCGCCCTTTGCGATGCTCGCGGACGCACTCACGTTCGTGATCTCGCTCACGACGCTGTGGCGCATGCGCCACGACGAGCCGCAGCGCACGGTGATTCCAATGGCAGAAGATCGCGACGAGAGCGCGCTGCGTGCGTTCGCGCGTGAAACGCTCGCCGGCTTCCGCGAGGTGTGGGAGAAACCCGCGCTGCGTATGGTCGCGATGATGACCGCTACGAACTATCTCGGCGGCTCGATCGTTACGGCGGTTTTCCCCGTACTGGTGTATCGCCAATTGCATTTACCGCCCGAGGCGCTCGGCGTCATCATGGGTGTTGCGAACGTCGGCATGGTGGGCGCGTTCACGGCCAAACCGCTGCAGCGATTGTTCGGCGAACGCGGAACGCTCGGCAGTGCGGTGTTGATCTCGGGAATCGGCAAACTGTTGTACGTCGCGGCAAATCTCTCGCCGCTGGGCGCGGTGCTGTTCGGCCGCTTACTCATTACGTTCGCCGGGCCGATGTACGACGTCACGCAAAACACGTATCGCGTCGCGTTCATACCAGAACCGCTCATGGGCCGTGTCGCAGCGGCGTTTCGCGCGCTCACGTGGGCTACGCTGCCGGTTGGCTCACTGCTGGGGGGCGTGTTCGCCACGAGTTTCGGCGTGCAGCACACCATCATCGTCGGCAGCAGCATTTCGTTCTGCGCGATTTTGTGGCTCGGCACGCGGGTACAAGCGCGTCATGAAAACCGCCTGGCTGGTGCTGCGTGACGCATTTGGGGGATGGCAACGCCATCAGGACGGACGCTTAGCCGCAGCGCTCGCGTACTACGCTGTTTTCTCGCTTGCCCCGCTGCTGCTCGTCGTCATCGCGCTGCTCGGCCTGTTCCTTGGGCAGAGCAATGCGCAGACGCAAGTGCAGGGGCAGTTGCAGCAGGTGGTCGGCCGCAACGGTACCGACATGATCAACGTGCTCATCGCCGGTGCCAATCATCACGGTACGGGCAAGATCGCGCTAATCGTCGGCGGCGCACTGATCCTGTTCTCGGCTATCGGCATTTTTCTCGCGTTGCAGAACGCACTCGACGACGTCTTCGAGATTCATCCGGACAAGAAAGGCGGGTTCGTGCAACTGGTCGTGCTGCGGTTGCACGCGCTCATCGTCATCGTCGTGCTGGCGATTATCGCCGTCGTGGCCTTGGCTCTGGCTAACGTCGTGGGCGGTGTTATGCAGACGGCCATCGGCGGCAGTTTCTCGGGGCCGGCGGTCGAGGTTGGCACGGGCATCATCAACGTAGCGGCGCTAACGATCTTCCTGGCCGTCGTCTACCGCGTGCTCCCGCAGTGCTCCATCGAGTGGCGGAGCGCGTTCGTCGGCGCAGCCGTCAGTGCCGTGATTCTGCTCGTCGGCGAGGCCGCGCTCTCACTCTACTTTACGCGCCTTCACCCGGCCGCCCCGTACGGCGCAGCGGGCGGCATCATCCTCTTGCTGCTGTGGATCTACTATTCGGCGCAGTTGCTGCTGTTCGGTGCCGAAATCACGCGGGCGAACGAAGCACGTCTGCACCCGCAGCCGGCCGCGTCGCAGGCCACACGCGGCGAAGTTTCCGAGGATCTTCAACGAAGGTTCCCAGCCGCTCGCTAGGCTGAGAACATGATTGAGCGCCGCCTGACGCCTCTGCCGAAGAGCATGCTTGCCACGGTTACCACGGTCATGGGGTCGCAGATGCGAGCGCGCGTCTTGGATTCGGCCAGCATCGGCAGCCTGGTGAAGGTCGAGGGCGAGGGCTACCGGATCGTCGGCCGCGTCAGTGAGATTGCGCTCGAAGAATCGACCGGCCAGTACGTGCTCGTCGTGGATTTGGTGGGCGAGATCGCCGGCGGGCGGTTCCAGCGAGGTGTCTCGCATCATCCGGTTCCGGAGAGCGCCGTCTACGCAGTGGATGCCGACGACATGCACGCCTTGTACGACGAGCCGTCGATCGCGGATTTTCGCGTCGGCGTGCTGTACGACGATGCGCAGCAGCCGGCGTTCGTGCAGATCGACGATCTGCTCGGCAAGCATTTTGCGGTGCTCGGATCCACGGGTTCCGGAAAGTCGTGTACGGTTGCGTTGATTCTTTCTTCGATTTTGAACGCGCATCCGAACGCCCACGTGCTCATGCTCGATCCCCACAACGAATATGCGAGCGCGTTTGGCGATCAGGCGGAAATTTTGAACGTCGACAACTTGCGGCTTCCGCTGTGGCTGCTCGATTCCGAAGAAGCGGTGCGCGTACTCGTCGTCGGCGGCAGTCCGGCCGAGCGCGAAACGCAGGCGATGATTCTGCGCGATACCATTCTACGCGCGCGGCGGCATTTCGCGGGCGACGTTGCGGGATCGAGCTCGATTACAGTCGATACGCCGGTGCCGTACCGCATTGCCGACTTAGTGCGCTTCATCAACGAAGCCATGGGGCGGCTCGACAAACCGGACACGACATTTCCGTACTTGCGTCTACGTTCGCGTATCGAATCGCTGCGCGCCGACAACCGGTTCGCGTTCATGTTCGGCGAGGGGTTGGACGTGCCGGATATTCTGCACGACGTGCTCGGGCGGCTCATGCGCATTCCGGTGCACGGTAAACCGATAGCGATACTCGACCTCTCCGGCGTACCATCCGACGTTACGGAAGTCGTCGTGTCGCTCTGCTGCCGTTTGATCTTCGATTTCGCGCTCTGGTCGAAGGGCAACGAGATGCCGCCGATGCTGATCGTGTGCGAAGAGGCGCAGCGCTACATTCCTTCGCACGAGAACAGCGGATTCGGCGCAACCTCGCGCGTCATCACGCGCATTGCGAAAGAAGGGCGCAAGTACGGACTTTCCCTCGCGCTGGTTTCACAGCGCCCGTCGGAACTCGCGCCGGAAGCGCTCTCGCAATGCGGCACGATTTTTGCGCTTCGCATGGGCAGTGACGTCGATCAGCAATTCATCGCGCGCGCGGTTCCCGATGCCGCGCAAGGGATGCTCGCCGCGTTGCCGAGTTTGCCCACGCAGCAGGCGCTCGTCTCCGGCGAAGGCGTGCGGCTGCCGGTCCGCATCCGCATGGATGATTTGCCGGCGCAGCGCCGCCCGCACAGCGCTGGAGCGTCGTTTTCGACGGCGTGGCAGACGGACCGCACGGACGGTGTGCTGCGCGAAGAAGGCATCCGCCGCTGGAGGATGCAGGCGCGCCAGCCGTAAGGCGACGAACACGCTTGCTCGTGACCTCAAAAGATATGCTCCTGGCCAATCCGCGCGGCTTTTGTGCCGGCGTGGATCGCGCAATCGCCGTCGTCGATCAGTTGCTCGACGAACACGGCGGACCGGTGTACGTGCGTAAGGAGATCGTCCACAACCGCCAAGTGGTGGAGCGTCTTCGCGCGCGCGGTGCTGTATTCGTCGAAGAGGTCGACGAGGCGCCCGAAGGAGCGATTCTGGTTTTTAGCGCGCACGGCATTTCGCCGGAAGTGCGGCAGAAGGCGGCAGACCGCCGATTGCGGGTTGTCGACGCGACTTGTCCGCTCGTCTCGAAAGTGCATTACGAGGCGAAGAAATTCGCGAAAGCGGGATTGCACGTGTTGCTCATCGGCCACGCGGATCACGACGAAGTGATCGGCACGATGGGTGAGATTCCCGGGCAGATTACGCTGGTGGAAGACGTCGACGCGGTCGAGCACGTTACGGTGCCCGATCCGGATCGCGTGGCCGTCATTACGCAAACGACGCTGAGCGTAGATGAAACGCGAGACATCATGGATGCGGTGCGCCGCAAATTTCCGAACGTGCGCACGCCTGCGCGCGATGACATTTGCTACGCGACGCAAAACCGCCAGGACGCGGTGCGCGATCTTGCGGGCCAGTGCGACGTCATGGTGGTGGTCGGCTCACCGAATAGTTCGAATTCGCTGCGCCTGCGCGAACTTGCGCAGCAACTCGGGGCGAAAGCCTACTTGGTCGATCACCCCGATCAGGTTCAGCAAGAATGGCTCGACGGCGCTCAGCGCGTCGGCGTAACGGCGGGCGCTTCTTCGCCGGAGAGTTTGACGCAGGCGATCGTCGCGCGTTTGCGTGAGTTCGGCACGTTTGCGATCGAGGAGTTCGGAGAGCCGGAACCTGAGATCATTTTCACAATGCCTCGCGAAATCTCACTGATCTAAGGCGCGCGGGTAGCTTGTAAGCGCGTGTCACGCTGAGGTATCGAAGCCCCGTGTGATCGGTAGAGCGGCGCGAAAGCGCCGCTCGTTTTTTTGCTTGGCCTCGATACCTCGGCCATGCTTCCCTTCGATACCTCAGGGCAGGCTCACTTGACCTCAGCATGACCGGCAGAGGTGCTGGGAACAATCTGTGCATGAAAGCAGTAGTTTTTCATGGTGCGGGCGACATCCGCATCGACGACGTCGACGAACCGCGCATCGTTCACGACCAAGATGCCGTCATCGACGTGACGTCGAGCGCGATTTGCGGCACCGATTTGCATTTCATCCGCGGTTCGATGGAAGGCGTAGAAGAAGGCAAGATCCTCGGGCACGAAGCCGTCGGCATCGTGCGCGAAATCGGTAAAGGCGTTCGCAATTTGAGCGAAGGCGATCGCGTGGTCGTCGGATCCACGATCGCGTGCGGGTACTGCAGTTACTGCCGCGCGTCGTACTATTCGAAGTGCGACAATGCCAATCCGACCGGGTCCGAAACCGCGTTTTACGGCGGTCCGAAACAAAGCGGTCCGTTCGAGGGATTGCAGGCTGAGCGGGCACGCATTCCGTTTGCGAACGTCGGCGCGGTGAAACTTCCGGACGAAGTGAGCGACGACGACGCGATACTGCTCTCCGATATCATGCCGACCGCGTATTTTGCGGCGGACATGGCCAGCATCAAGCCGGGACACAGCGTGGCCGTACTCGGCTGCGGGCCCGTTGGTCAAATGGCCATTGCATCGGCGAAACTGTTTGACGCGGGGCGCATCTTCGCGGTAGACGCGGAGCCGTCGCGCATGACGACTGCGCGCAAACAAGGTGCGGAAGTTATCGACTTCTCGCGCGACGATCCGGCGCAGATCATCAAGGAACTCACCGGCGGCATAGGCGTCGACTGCGTTATCGAATGCGTCGGCGTGGACGCATACAAAGAGGCGCACCCGCCCAAACAATGGGCGAAGGGAGATGCGCCGCAGATGCCGCTCGCCGGCGCCGTTGAAATGGTCGCCAAAGCCGGACACATTTCCATCGTCGGCCTCTACCCCGAAGGCTTCAAAGAGTTCGACTTGGGCAAAGCCTTCGGCAAGAACGTCACCATCCGCATGGGCGATTGCCCGCACCGGCGCTATCTGCCCAAACTGGTGCGCATGGTTGCGACGGGCATGCTGCGGCCTTCGCGCATTCTCAGTAAACGGCTGCCGTTTGGCGACGCTGTCGATGCGTATAAAGCGTTCGATAAACACGAGGAAGGCTGGCTCAAAGTCGAGCTGCTTCCATCGAAGGCGGCCAAACGCGCGGAAAAGGGCGAACTCGTTACGGCTTAGCCCAATGCGGCTTCGGCCGAATTCAGGACGATGGCGTTTTCTTTGGTGACATGCCAGCGGAGGTTTTGCAAGCACAAGCGCAAGATCTCCGCCGGCTTTGCGCTGTGCCGCAGATGCTCGACCAGACGCCGCTCGAGTTCGTGCTCTTCCTGCAGCCGATTGACGATCTCTTTGAGATTCGGGTGCGCACGCAGCAATGGCACCAATTGCTGCTCCTCGGCGGTATAATGGCGCGCGGCCACGTAGTCGTCGAAAAATCGCAAAAACTCGTCGACGCCCTCGCCGCTCTCTGCGAGATAGTCCAAATGGTCGAGTTTCTTCAATATCACGGCATGTTCGCCGCGCAGCTGCTCGATTAGTAATTTCATAGCTGTTGTAGGCCATCGTACGAACGGATTGCGAACGCATTGAGAAGAAGCAAGCACCCATGCTGCAGCTCATACCGGTGCGACCGCGTCCTGCCCGGCCGCCTGCATCACACGTCGCGGTGCCGTACGTACGGTTCGGCATGTATACCGCCGGTTTTTTGGCGGTCGTCAATATCAGCATTATGTATTTGGCGCTTCCGCAGATGGAAGCGCGCCTGGGCGCGAGCCTTTCGCAACAGCAATGGGTTTTGAGCATTTATCCATTGATGGAGGGTGGATTCACGCTCGCCGCCGGGGTTATTGGCGACCTCTACGGGCGCAAGCTCGTGCTGGCAATCAGCACGTGGATGTTCGTGCTTGCGACGCTCGCGTGCGCATTCGCGCCATCGGCGCAAGCGCTCATCGTCGCCCGCGGCGCCGAAGGCATGGCAAGTGCCGCGCTGCTTTCGCTGCCGCTGGCGATGCTGCTGCAATCACTGACGGATCCCGCGCACAACATGCGGACGATCCAACTGTTCGCCACCGTTGCAGGGCTGGCGGCGGGTTTCGCACCGCTCATCGGCGGAGCGCTCGTGACATACATGGGCTGGCGCTCCGTGTTCTACTTCTCAGCACTGTTAGGAGTCGTCGTGCTTGCGAGCCTGCGCGGTGCGCAAGAATGTTGCGCCAACGAACCTCCGCGTCTCGATGTCGGCGGGCAGGTGACGAGTACGCTGGCATGTCTGGCGATCAGTTATGCGTTGATCGAGCATGTCGCGTCAGCGTTTGCCGCCGGCGCCGTACTTGCGGCGCTTTTTGTCGTTATCGAGCGTCGCTCGCCGGCGCCGATGGTGGATCTTCGCTATTTCCGGCTGCGGCGTTTTGACGCGTCGCTGCTTATCGTCGCGGCAGTCAACTTCGCGTGGTATGGACTGATGCTGCTCGTCACACTATATCTGCAGCATGTCATGCACTTACGAGAAATCGTCGTGGGGCTCTATCTGATGCCGTGCAACGCCGCCTTTTTCTTCGCGAATTTGTACAGCGAACGCATCTGCCGCGCGGTGGGCATGCCGCTCACGGTCGTCCTCAGTTTTGCGGTCTCGCTCGGTGGAACGGCGTGGCTGGCTCTCGTGCACGGGCAGTCGCCGCCGTGGCACACGTCGCTTGCACTAGGGCTGGCGGGCGCTGGTTGGGGTCTTATAAGTTCGCCTGCAACGTCGATGGGCATGGCGGCGGTACGCGCGCGCGACGAAGGATTCGCTTCGGCAACGCTGGCGCTTTGCCGTTCGCTTTTCGGCGTGTTCGGCATCGCCGTGCTCGGGTCGCTGCTCACACGCGGCATGGCTGCCGCACTGCCGCAAACGCTGGGCGCGGCGGTTCGCGAGGGGCGCATCTTTGAAATGCCCGCGGTACGTTCTCTCGTCGAAAGCGCGTACGTGCAGGGGCTGCATGTCAGCGTCGCTGCGTGCTTCGTAGTGACCGTAGCGTTCACGTTCTGGGCACAGTTGATGCTCAGACCCGCACGTTCCGAAGCGCCGACTAGCGCGGTAGCGTCGTAATCGTCAGCGGCGTTCCGCGGGCGTGCGCATCGTTTCCGCGACGCGTCCTTCGACCGTCGTTTCCTGCGCCGGTTTGGTGCCGACGAGCCCGACGTACACCAAGTGGCCGCCGTACCATCCGGAAACAACCAGTATGCCCAGGCCGATGTACGTCAGAACGTAACCGAGCGTGCTGATCGGATCGTTGTACCGCACGAAAAACGCCGCAACGTAAAACGCGACGACGATAAGATTGAGCACCGTGTGCGTCGTGGCCGTACGTTTTGCCGGCGCTGACATCGGGGCCGTGAAATAATCGACGAATCCGAAGACTGCCGCCAGCAAGGCGCCGATGACGCCGAAGGCGATGAGCCACAGGCTCATGTGCGGCCAAAACGCGGGGTTACCCCAGATGGAAATGACGTCGCTCACCAATACCGCGCCGAAAAATCCGATCGGAAATCCGACGAGCATCGGGTGAATGGGATGATCCGCTAAGGTGGCTTTTCCTTGCATGCCTCACCTCCGAGGGAGCCGGGATATGATACCCATTTCGACAACGGCTCCCCCGGAGGTGCGGATTGCCCGCTACGTGGAGAACGAATTCAGCTGGCAGACGCCTCCTATGCCGCTTTGATCGTTCAGATTGACTTGCCACGACACGCCGCTGGGCAACTGACCGATGTTCGATGCGTAGTAGTAGTCCGACTGAAACGGATGCGGACCGTTCGGATACGAGACCAACGTAAGATTACTGCCCGTAATGAGATCGCCGTATTGATCGCGCAATGTCAAAAACCATTGGTTGTACGTGCTGTAGAGATTGTTGTTGTTGCCGTTTGCGACGATGATGATCTGTCCGATGTTACCGGGTACGCCTGTTTGGAACGGCTGCGGATTGGCGAGTTGCACTTGCGTTCCGGAGTTGCAAATCGGACCGCTGCCATTGACCGGATTCAAACCGCCGAGCGAACCGCCGAGGCCCCCGCTGCCGCAGGCGGTTAGTGCAACCAGCAGCGTTGCCGCTAGGGTAAGACGAATATGAGACATGCTGATGCTCCCTCTGTAGTTCAAAACGCAGAGCGAGCGCCGGATATCCTGAGGAAAGACTGTGAAACGTATCGTCGTTGGATCGATGTCGCATGCGCAAACGTACGAGCCGCGGCCGGGAGAACGCTACGCGGTGCTCTCGTTCGTCGACGTGGGCGTGGAAGTGCCGCACATCGAACGCCGCAGCGGCTTCGTGGAGCGCCTGGTGATCGCGTGCGACGACTGCACGCCGCTCGATCCTCCCTTCAATGGCCGCCGGTTGCGCCCGTTATCGGAAGCGCAAGCAAGGCAAGTAGCGCGCTTCGTACACGCCAATGCCGATCGCGTCGATACGTTGTTCGTGCATTGTCATGCGGGCCTTTCACGATCGCCCGGCGCGGCGCTGGCGATCGCGGAGGCACTGGCGATCGCGGAAATCGAGATGCTCAACGGCCAGAGCGTTATACCGAATGCGCATGTGCGGGAGACGCTTCGAGCCGCGCTTGCTCTGCAGAAGCGGCAGGCGCAATCATCGCCGGGAACGGTTTAAGCTTCAGTCCGATCTTCGCCGGTACGCCTGCCATGTGGAAACCGCGTTCCAAAATTGTCGCGAACGCGGAAACCAGGTTATCGCGCAACGGAGCGCGCGTAAACGGACGTTCGACGAGATACCAGAAAACGATGCCGACCGCGACGCTAGCGGCGCCGGCAATCCACGGCGTGTATCCCCAGTGCTCGGCATAATACACGCCCAGTTCGTGACACAGGTAAATGCTGTACGAGGCTATGCCGATGAAGACGAGCCCGCCGTTCGAAAGCGCTCGCTCAAGCCACGGTGCCGCGCCTGCGGCAATGACGAACAGAAACACCGCGAGTTCCCACAGCACGCTGGTTTCCGTGCCGGTGTCGAGCGGCGAGGAGTGAACGAACGCCGCGACTGCAACGAGCGCGCAAAGCGGCAAAGCGTATTTAGCAATACTGCGCGGCCGTATCGCATAGTCGGCTGCAACGATACCGAGCATGAATGCGGGCAGCGCCACCAGGTCGGTACTTTCAGCGCGCGTTTGCTGCAGAACGAACAGCCCCGCAATCAGGCATAGAAACGCACGCGGTGAACGCACCCACAACAGCAGAAGCAGCGGAAACAAGAAATACCAACGGAATTCGACTGGGAGCGACCAGAACGACGAATTGAGCAATTGCGTGCCGTTATCGATAAACAGCGCTTGGCGAACGATATCGCCCGCCGGCACCTTTTGCGGGCCAATCACCGCGAAGAGCGCGATGGCCGCATAAAACGGCGGCAGAATGCGCGCGAGGCGCTTGGCGCCATAGGCGAGGACGTCGAACGACGCCATGCCGCGTTCATGCGCGATCGCGAGCGCCGGATACGACAGACACAAGCCGGAAATGACGAAGAACAGTTCCACGCCATGATGCCCTTGCATCACGATGCGCGGAAATAGATGCGACAAATCGCTGCGGCTGTATTTTCCGGCATGAAACGCCACGACGGACAGCACAGCCACTGCCCGTAAACCGTCGACGTACCGAATCCGCGTGCCGGAGCGTGCCGCGGCTCCTACCCACCCCATTGCATTGGTGTTCGGCGTCAGGCGGCCAAAAGTGGAGGCAGCAGGAAGCGTATCCGGCCCTACCGCACGAGAAGTAGCGAACGGAGGCGAGTAACGCAAAATGCCGAGTTGGCGCAAGGTGCAGATGCTGCCGCCACAGGAACAAATCCCGATATTCCGAGCGCATCTCGAGCGCAAGCCCAAAGACGCGGCGATTTGGTTCGACTTGGGCCTTGCCTATAAACAGATCCGCGACTGGCCACGCTGCGTTACTGCGAATCAACGCGCACTGGAGATAACGCGCGAAAAAGGCGATCCGGCCTGGTGGAATTTGGGAATAGCAGCCACCGCGATACGCG
>JBKPMZ010000244.1:0-2614 GCA_046732415.1 Vulcanimicrobiota bacterium | reverse complement strand
ACGGATCCGCAGTCCATCGTGAACGGTGCGCGCCAGGAGATCCAAAAGCAACTGCAGAGCGCGGGCGTCAAAGGTTCGCTTCCGCCGATTTTCGCAACCGACGACGTGCCGCGCACTGCCAAGGCGGTCGGACATGAAGTCGACGTCGCGGCGCGCCTGGCGAAAGGCAAAGTCAGCACACACTCGCTGACCTACGCGGCGATCTCCGGCATGCTCAACTCGGTGCACGACAAGTACACCGTGTTTTTGAGTCCCAAGGAATACGCGGCGCTCAATCAAGGTTTGGACGGCGGATCGTTCGCGGGGACGGGCATCGTCATTCAGCAAGATCCGCAGACCAAGTATATCGACGTGAGCAACGTCGTGCCCGACGGTCCCGCAGATAAAGCGGGCGTGCAGCAGGACGACGTCATCATCTCGATCGACGGCGCATCGACCCATGGACTTTCGCTCGATCAGGCATCGGGCAAACTGCGCGGCAAAGCCGGAACGCAAGTCCAACTCACTATTCAGCGCGACGGCAAGCAGCTCGCGCAGCCCATTACGATTACGCGCGCGCAGATTCATCAACTGTCCGTCTACGAAAAGATGCTTCCCGGCAAAATCGGTTACGTGCAGCTTACCGTATTCGGACGTGACACGGGCGATGAATTGACGCGTGCACTGGATCGCCTGCAGCAGGACGGTGCGCGCGCAATCATCATGGATCTGCGCGACAACGGCGGCGGCTATTTGGAAGCGGCGCTGGACGTGAGTTCGAAGTTCATTGCCTCCGGACCGATCGTTTCGGTGGAATCGCGCGCATCGAACGTGACGACGTATGAAGCGGAAAACACGGCGATCGCGCCGCTGCCGCTGGCTGTGCTCGTAAATGGGCACACCGCATCGGCTTCGGAGATTACGTCCGGCGCGATTCAGGACAGCGGCGTCGGCACGATTATTGGCACTCGAACCTTCGGCAAAGGCGTCGTCCAGGAAATCTTACCGCTTCCGGACGGCAGCGCGATCAAGATCACCGATGCGCGCTACCTCACGCCGCACAATCGCGACATCAACCACCTAGGCATCGCGCCCGATATTACCGTCGACGAGAACAAAGGCGCCCGCTTCGGCGACCCGACGCACGACACGCAACTCTCCCGCGCGTTGCAATACCTTAACGATAAGATCGCACACGACGGCGCCGGTACGTCGGGCGGCCAATAGGCCGAAAGACACACAAGTGTGACTGCCGTCCGTTCCGAATAACCGTATGGTATGGAACGGACGGCCGGACTGCGCGACAGCGAACTGGTCCGGCAAACCGCCGAACTGCTTTCCCTCGGAGGTCCACTTTCGGATCTCTTCGAGCGGTTTTGCGTGCTGCTCGCGCAGTTCGTCGACGCGTCCGTCGTTTTCATCGCGCTGGAATCGGATTGCGGCGTGCACATCGAATTCGTGTACGATCACGGAATCACCGCGCGCGATGCGCACGTGCCGGTTCAACCGGAGTCGCAAACGTTTCGCGTCATGCACACCGGCGAGTCGCTGCTCATGCGTGGCCCGGCCGATCTACCGCAAACGCAGTTGCCGCTGCAGATCGACGGCGCGGGAGAAGAAGACGCCGCAAGCGCGATTTTCGTGCCGCTGCGCTTCGGTTCGCGCCCCATCGGCGTACTCTCCGTGCAAAGCCCCAAGCCGGGCGCGTATGACGAACACGACTTGCAACTGCTCGAAACGTGCGCCCTCTATGTAGCCGTTCGCGTGCAGGCGGAATTCATGCGCTCCGAAAAGGAGCGCGCCGAAGCTGCCGCTACGAGCGATCCGGTTACCGGCGTTGCCACCCGGCGGGTCTTCGAAGAGCGGCTGAACATGGAGTGGCATCGCGCACGCCGGAACGCCGCATCGGTCGCAATCGTGCTGTTGGACATCGATCGGTTCAAAGAGTTCAACGACACGTACGGTCACGTCGCGGGCGACGGATGCTTGACGCAAGTCTCGCAGGCCGCACGCGCTTGCGTTTCGCGCGGCACGGACGTGTTTGCGCGGTATGGTGGGGACGAGTTCGCCGCGATTCTTCCCGACGTTTCCCCAACCGCGGCGCTCGCCATCGCCGAACGCATGCGAAAGGCCGTCACGGCCCTGCAAATCCCGCACGCGCAAAACCCGTCCGGCGTGGTTACCGCAAGTATCGGCGTTGCCAGTTGCGCCGTAATTTCCGAGGATCCGCGGCCTCTCGTGCGCCGCGCGGATCGGGCGCTCTATGCTGCAAAAGCCGCCGGGCGCGATCGCGCGATGCTGGAAACGCCACAGATCATCGAAGAGGAACCGCAGACGGGCGGCAACCTTCCCGCGTTCGCAAGCCGCACGATCGGCAGAGCACTGGAACTTGACGCGCTTGCGCGCAGCTTGGCGATCTCACGCATGACGACCGTCGTCGGTACGGGCGGCGTGGGAAAGACGCATTGCGCACTCGCGGTCGCGCATCAGCTCATGCACGCGTACGTGCATGGCGCGTGGTTTTTCGATCTGAGCGCGGTGCGCGACGCGGCGGAATTGGATGCGGCACTGCTCGCGCCCCTCGGACAGCGCGGCCCGGTGCTGCACTATTTCGCCGCCAAACACTGCCTGGTCG
>JBKPMZ010000243.1:0-10261 GCA_046732415.1 Vulcanimicrobiota bacterium | reverse complement strand
GGTATAGTCAGTGTAGGCGTACTTGACGCTGTAGGTTGTCGCCGGTGAAAGCGCTGCTAGCGCTGCTGCAATATATGGGCCACCGCCGGCGGGCGTCGCATGCGGAGTCGGAAGCGGCGATGGCGCCGCCGTGTACGCGCCGACCGGTACCGCGATGCCGGATGACGATTGCATGGATAGCACACCGGTACCGTATCTGGTCGTAATATCTCCACTGATTACGAGATACGCAATTGACGCCGGCACATCGGTCGCCGCAGGTTCGGGATAAACGAGCTGAAGGTTCGGCGCTGCCGATGGCGGCGGCGGACCGCAAGTAGGCGCAACGTGTTGTGCCTGGGTTACGGCGCCGCCGCCGCATGCCGCGAGCAGCGAGGCTATGAATACGGTTGTTGCCGCCGTTCTCATTTTGTGGTGAAATGGCCGACAATGGTCTGCGCAAGTGCACCCGCGCCAGGCGGAATGCATGGTGCCGGCGGCGCCCAGAGATACCAAACCGTGTAGTTATGCGCCGGCAAAAGCGCGCCTATGCTGACGCTCCGCAGCACGGCACCGCTCGCAGGCGCGCTCATGGGCGACGGTAACGGGCTCGGTGCCGGTTGCAATGCGCCCACAGCTGCAACGCTTCTGGAGTCTACGTCCAGCGTGTCTACGTTGGGACTTCCCCAGACATTCGGATCGACGCTAAACGCGAGCACCATCGAGAAATTTCCATCCGGTGCCTGCGTTGTGTCGTCCATAGGAAACAAAAGTTGCGGTACCGCAGGCTTTGCGCACGAGACCGTTTGCTGCGCATGTACGTATGTGCCTCCGTGCGCGCACCCGGCAAAGGCAACGAGCGACGCCACGACACCACTGGCATGCCACACGCGTGAAAGCATCTCAGCAACTCCCGATAGAGGCGGGCCCACACCCGGTGGACACCCTACGCCCCAATGCTAACCCATTTGGGCTACTCTTGGCTAGTCCCCCTTGTGGCCTTTACGATTAGGGCCGATCGGGAGCTTACCGCATAGGCTTTGAATATGGCTTTGATGTGGTTGCGCACCGTGAACGTGCTGCGGCCCAGCGCGCCGGCAATTTCATCCGTTCCGCGGCCGTCGAGCAGCATGTCGAAGACCGCGCGCTGTGCGGGCGTGAGGTTTGCCGCCTCCGGCGGAACCGCAAGCGCGACCTCCGGCGTTCCGCGCGCTGCACCGCGCGCAATCCAACTGCGCGGATACGCGTTTAACGCTTCCCGTGCACGGGCGTGCCACTTTTCAGCGTCGTCTATCGCAGCGAGCGCGAGCGCCGCTCTTGCTGCACGCCAATCGATGCCGAGGCGATCGTAGATCGACCACGCGCTCGAGAGCAGGCGGCGCGCTTCTTTTTGTTCGCCGAGCGCAAGTTGCACTTTTCCGAGTGAGTACTCTTCGAGCGCCTGTACGCGCACGTCGCGTCGCGACGAAAGAATGCGCGGATAATTCTTGCCGACGCTCGTAAACGTGGTGACGTAGCCGATCGCAACCGACGGGTCGCGCGCGGCGAACAATTCGGCGAGCACGGGCAGCGCAAGTTTTTCTTCTCCGGCAACCGCGTTCCAATCGATCCGCATCGCGAGCTCGTGCGCATCGCGCAGCTCCTGGGCGGCCCATCGCTTCTCGCCAAGCGCCGATGCGAGATACGCCCTATCGGTGAGCGCTGCAACGCGCCAGGCGTCGGACGTCGCCGCGGCCAAGGCCTGTTTGAGCCGGCGGAACGCGTTGAATTCATCGCCTTCCAACGCATGCCGCCACGCAACGGCACGCACGGCGTGAAAGTGGAGATCGCTAATGTCTTCCGTCCAGGGCACGTTGTCTATGTGCGCGACAGCCGCGTCGCGCAGTTCCGCGCCGGGTAACTCGAGGCACAACGCGGCGATTTGCGTAACCAGCATGCCGTACAGGTAGACCTCGACCTCGTCGCCGCCGCGTATACGGCGTAAGGCGTCGAGCAGTATCGCGCCTTGCAGCGGGAGATTCTCGTTTGCCGACGCGATTGCGCCGCGCAAAATACTCACGTGAAGATCGAGGTCGGGGTCGCGCTCCGCAGGCACGCGTTCGAGCGTCTTGGCAGCGGCGTCCAGGCGGCGCTCCATCCACTCCAGCGCCGCGACGTTATACACCAGCTCACCGCGAAGCGCGGCGTTGTCACGGAGCGACGATTCGGCGATCTTGAACTGCGCGCGTGAAGACGATTCGTCGCCCAGCCGCGCAAACGCGATGCCTTTCAACAGTGCGACTTCGCCTCTTACAGCGGACTTCGCGCCTCGTGCGTGTCGCGCCAGCACTTCCAACGCACCCGATGGATTGCCGCGGCGCAGTTCGACGCGCGCAAGGAGTAACGCCGCATCTGCGGACGCCGGAGTTGCGTGTAATGCGGCAGCCAGGCGCTGCGCGGCTTGCGCAAAATAGCCGCGCCGGAATTCGTCGCGCGCGAGGCTGACGCGCTCGGGGGCCGCCTTCCGCTGTTGACGCATCGCTCTACGGTTCAACATGGGCGGGAGAAGCCCTTATGGACCACAAATAGCCCGGTTTAGCCATGAAACGGGTGCTGCAATCGTTCTTCACGCTGATCCTGGCGGCCGCGCTCTGCGCCGCGATGTCCGCGTGCAACACGAACGGCGGCATCCCCGCAATGCCGGTCGGACCCGGCGGCGGCGGCGGTCCCACGCCGTCGACGGCGCCAACTACAGCCCCGACTCCATCACCAACGCCGGTGGCGTCGCGAACGCCGAGCCCGACGCCAAGCCCGACGCCGAGCCCGACTCCGAGCCCGACTCCGACAACCTAACGCGCGCTATACGAGTGCAGTTCGTCGATTGCGCGCTGCGCCTGTGCGCGCAAGTCGTCGTACGTCGTATATTCAGCCGCCGTCGGCGCCTGATACGCGGTGTCCAGTTCATTCATGAGGAACGCCAGATAGTCGCGCAGGCGAACTTCGTGCAGCAAATCGCCTTCGCTCGACTGAATGCGCAGTTCGACCAGTGACGCGATCAAACGATCGAGTTGCGCGCGTTTTGCCGCCGGCAGTTTGGGGCGAGCCGCGAGCGCACCATTAATCGCCATATTCAGCGCGTTCAGCGTACCGTGAACCTGCGTGGCCAGAGCCAAACGCTTTGCGAGAGCGTCGGGTGCCGGGTGCAAACGGGGATCGAGCGAGACGGTAAAACTCTGGCGCATCGCCGAGTTACCGTACTGCAATACCGCCGTATACGTTCCGGGAACGATTGTCGGCCCTTCGGTGTCGTCCACGATGTCGTCGGATGTTGGAATGCGATAGCCGCGGACTTCCGTTGCGGGCGGATACCGCATATCCCATTGGAAGAGGTTCATTCCGGGATCGATGGCGGTCTCTTGTTTGAGTTCGTACGCCATGCGCTGCGCCTGATCCATCGCTCGACGCTGCGCACGGGAAGGCTTCTTCTCTTTCTTGTTGTGCAGGTGCAGCGTAAACGTTCGCACAGTCTTCCCCGCTGCGTCGACGAACGAAAGCGTCACCGGCGTTTTTCCGTTGTACGTGCGCGGCACGTTGAAAAAGAGGTCGACGCCGTAATCGGGATTTTGCCCCAAATTCGGGATCGGGAACGAGGGGCCGCCGTACGCGTGCGTGAGCCAAGCCGTTTCCGGCGCGAACAGATACGGCTGCGCCGCGGTGAGCGTCGACGCACGATGGCACATCTGCTCGAGCATCTTGAGATTATCCAAAATCCAGAACGCGCGGCCGTGCGTTGCCGCGACCACTTCGCCTTCGCGCGCATCGATCGCGATGTCGCGCACTTGAACGCTCGGCAAATTCAGCGTGAGCGGCTGCCACATGCCGCCGCCATCGTAACTGACGTACACGGTGCTGCGCGTTCCGGCGAAGAGTAACTGCGGTTCGCGCGGGTCCTGACGTATCGCGAAAACGAACTGGTCGTTGGACAGTCCGCTGCTGATGCGCGTCCAGTGCGCGCCGTAATCCGTCGTTTTGTAGACGTACGGACGGAAGTCGTCCCACATGTAGCGGTTGGCAGTCAAATACGCCGTGCCCTTATCGGCGTGCGAGGGCTCGATGCTGCTGATCTGTGCCCATTGCCGAAGTTGCGGCGGCGTGACGAGTTTCCAGTGCGCGCCCGCATCGGTCGTCACATGTACCAGGCCGTCGGCCGAACCGGCCCACATTACGTCCGCGCTGAGCGGTGAAACCGCAAGCGCCGAGATATCCGGAAACGTTTCGGCATTCGACTGGTCGAGATCGATCGGGCCGCCGCTGGGTACTTCCGTACGCTTATCGTTGCGTGCGAGATCGGGACTGACGATCTGCCAGGTCTCTCCGTAATCGTCGCTCTTGAAGACGACCTGCGATGCAACGAACAATTCTTTGGGATTCGCCGGCGAAAAGAAAATTGGATGCGTCCAGCCGAAGCGGTATTTCGTTTCGCCCGCGGATGCGCCCGACATGTACTTCGGCCATGGCGAGACGTTCTTCAGTTCGCCCGTTGGCGTATTGAGCCGCGCGAGATAACTGTAGTAGCCGCTGCCGTACGTCGTGCCCGGATCGTCGGGTTGCGGGGCGACGAACGTGCTTTCGCCGAACGCGACGTTGTGCCACACGCTTTGCGTCAGCCCTTCGTTCGACGCGCTCGGCCCTTCAAACGCACCTTCGTCCTGTGCTGCTCCGTACACGTGGAACGGAAATTGCGAATCGAGCGCAACGTGGTAATACTGCCCGGTGGGCTGATTGAGTTCGGTGCTCCACGTCTTGCCGCCGTCGACAGACACGGTCGCGCCGCCGTCGTCGCCTTCCAGCAGAATCTTCGGATTATGCGGATTGATCCAGATGATGTGATGATCGCCGGGCGGCGTGAGCGCTTCCCACGTGCGCCCGCCGTCCGTGGTTTTGAATACGCCGTCCACCTGCGGTGCGTACGCCACTTTCCAGTTCGTCGGATCGGCGGTAATCGCCATGTAATAAAAAGCGCGCTGCCGCAGTTTCATGTCGCTGTTGACGCGCTTCCACGTTGCGCCCGCGTCGTCCGAACGGAACACGCCGCCATCGTGCGCCTGCACGATCGCGTACACCACGTTCGGATTGCTCTGCGCGACGGAGATGCCCATCTTTCCAAGCAAATCTTTGGCAAAGCCCGGGTGCGATGAAATCTTCGTCCAATGCGCGCCGCCGTCGACCGTTTTATACAATGCGCTTCCTGGGCCGCCGCTCGTGAGCCCCCACGGCATACGCTGCGCCTGCCACATCGACGCGTACAGCACGTCCGGATGGCGTTCGTCCATGACGACTTGCGCGGAGCCGGTGTCCGCGTTGACGTAGAGCACCTTCTTCCACGTCTTGCCGCCGTCGGTGGTTTTGAACACGCCGCGCTGCGCATGGGGTTTGAACACATGGCCCATCGAACTGGCATACACGACGTTCGGATTGCGCGGATCGACGACGAGCGACGTGGTCATGCGCGTGTCTCGCAAACCCGCGTAATGCCACGTCTTGCCGGCGTCGGTCGATTTATACACGCCGTCGCCCGGCGCGAAGTCTTGCCGGATGTCCGATTCGCCGGTGCCGATGTAGATCACGTTCGCATTCGACGGCGCCACTGCGATCGCGCCGATGCCGTACGCATTTAACGGCAACTTGCCGTCGGTGATATTCTCCCAGTTCTGCCCGTAGTTGGTGCTGCGCCACAGCCCGCCTTGCACGCCGCCCATGTAAAACAGGTCGGGATTACTGGGGACGCCGGCGACGGCGACGACACGGCCGCCGACGAACGGGCCGATACTGCGCCACTGCAATTTACTGGTGAAGGTCTGCGCGGGCGAAACGCCCAGCAGCATCAAGGAAAATGCGACGGCAATCAAGCGCTTCATGGAAGCGCGATTATACGTCGATGCTTGTATTCCTTACGGGCGTGACGTTCTTCTCCACCGTCTGCGTCGCGAGCCGCACGAACAGCATGCAGAGCAGCGTCAATAAAACGGCATCGTCGAGCAATCCGAGCACCGGAATGTCGCTGAAGATATCCAGCGGCGAGATGATCAGCAGCGCGACAATGCCGGTTACTATTTTGAGACCGGACGGAACGCGCTCGTCGCGCAGGAGCGGCCAGGCGCGCTTGACGCTGCTCGCCGCCGCGAATAGCAGGCGTGGAAGAGCCATATATCTGTATTATCGACTCACCATGTCCGAAGTTTCACAGCGCGTCCGGTGGCGCAACGGCGCGGGCTGGACGACCGTCCTGGCGCAGTCCGAAGGCGGCGAACCCGTGGAGTGGCGCATCTCGGTGGCCGAGATCGAGCGGGATGCGCCGTTTTCAGACTATGCCGGCTACGATCGCACCATCGTCGCCGAAGACGGCGCGTTCACCCTGGAGTTCGACGACGGCGAACGGGTTGAAGTAACGCCGCTCGCACCGTTCTCGTTCGCCGGTGAGCGCGCCGTGTTTTGCCGCTTGCACGGAACGCCCGTAAACGCGTTCAACGTGATGACGCTGCGCGGCGCGTTCACGCACGAGGTTCGCGTACACAGCGGCGAGATCGAGGTCTCGCTCGCCGATGTTCTTGCTGACGGGCCGCAAGCCGAGTCGCCGTTTTCTGATTTCGAAACGTGGGAATCGCATCGCCGGGCATTTGCATCGTGGGAGGCACTCGTGCAGCTGCGGTTTGCACAAAACGTGCGCGACGAACGTGCCGCGGCCGCTTGCGAGACGCTCTCGCGCCTGCGCCCAATCGCTCAACGTTCGGATGCGCAGGCCAAGCAGCGGATGCTTCGAGACGATATGCGCGTCGATTTCGAGAACAAACTCGGCGACCATGTGTTCGCACGTTGGAAGTGTGACGGTTTTGCCTTCGATCCGGCGATCGAAGAGCAACTTACGGAAGAATCGCGGCTCTACGACGAATACACGCGCCTCGTCGCCGGAGCGGCGTTTCACTTTCTCGGAAAGAAACGCAGCGCAACGGAGCTGGCGGCTTTCGCACGCGATGCCGACCGCGACATTCGGCGCGAAGCGAACGCTTTGCAGTGGGCGTTCTATGAAGCGCACAGCGACGAGTTAGATCGCATATTCGGCGATCTGGTCCGCTGCCGCACGGAAATGGCGCGTCGCCTTGGGCACGCCTCGTACACTGACGTCGCCTATTTGCGTCTCGGCCGCACCGAATACGGACGCCAAGACGTGGCGGCATTCCGCGAAAGTATTCGCGCCAATGTCGTGCCATTGTGCGAGCGGCTCGTGCAGCGGCAAGCGCAGGCGCTCGGCGTAGATGCCGTGATGCCGTGGGACGAGCTGCTTTTCGATCGCGAACCGGCGCTTCGTCCCGCAGGCGGTATGGCGGATCTACCGCGCGCGCTCAGCCGGGCTTTTCACCGCGCGCATCCTACGCTCGGAGCGTTTGCCGATTTCATGGCGGCAAACGGCGCGTTCGATTTACCCGCGCGGCTCGGAAAGCGCGGCGGCGCATTTTGTTCGTTTTTTTACTCCACTGGCATGCCGTTTGTGTTTGCGAACTGTACCGGAACTTCGGCAGATGTAACGTCCATCGTTCATGAGTCCGGTCACGCGTTCCAGAATTACTCGTCGCGCAGTGCGGCCGTCTTGGAGTACGTCGTCCCCACGATGGAAGCCGCCGAAGTCTTCTCGCTCGGCCTGGAATACCTGCTGTGGCCCCACTACGGCGAATTCTTCGGTGAACTCGCATCGCGTTATCGCCGGCAGCACGCAAGTACATATGCCGTCATGCTTCCGTACGTCGCGGCCGTCGATCATTTTCAGGAAATCGTGTACGACAATCCGGAGGCCTCGCCAGCGGAGCGCCATCGCCTATGGCTGGACGTCCACGAGCGATATCTACCGTACCGCCGCGTGGACGCCGTGGCGCACCTGGCAGATGGCGGCGGCTGGCAGCGGCAGCATCACATTTTCGGTTTTCCGTTCTACTACATCGACTATGCGCTCGCGCTTTTTGCGGCATTCGATTTGTGGCGGCGCTCCAGCGATGCGTACGGAGATACGATTGAAATGTACGTTGCCGCGGCCAAATGCGGCAGCAGCGTGCCGTTTCGCAAAATGCTGAACGAGTACGGCATTGCGGACCCGTTCGATACCCAGAACGTCTCTCGTTTGGCACGCTTCCTGGACTCTCGGCCCGAATTGCACTGAGCGATAGCGCCTCGACCATCCCGCCTGAAACCACGGCGTTACCGCATAAGGCCGCGCAGCCGAGCCGCGCCCTTCGCCGCTTCTCGATGCAACTGTGCGAACACGGCGTATTGCGCCGCGGTCGGCCGCGCGTACGCGTAGTCGATGTCCGATTGTAGATACGCCAGGTGATCGCGCGTTCGCGTTCCGGTCGAGAGCGGACCCTCGCTGGAATGCGTTTGCAGATTCACGAGCTTGTCGATCTCGCGATCGAGCGCCGCTTTGCGTGAGCCGCTCAGGGTATTGCGCGCGGCCAGCGCAGCGTTGATCGTGCGGTCCATCGAGTCGAGCGTGTTACGGATCTGCATTTGCAGCGCGTAGCGCGCCGCAAGCGCGCCGGGCGCGGGATGCAGGTTCGGATCGAGCGCAACGGTGAACGGGCGCGTGTACGATTTGCCGCCGTACCGCAGCGTTACCCGATACGTGCCCGGAATGACTTGCGGACCAATCGTGAAGTCGTTCTCGCCGCCTGCGGCCGACGGTACGTAAAAGCCGCTCACGTCGGTCGCATCGGCGTACCGCAGGTCCCATTGAAAACGGTTCATGCCGGGCGAAACGGCGGTCGCTTCGCTTTCCATTGCGGCTCTGATCTGCGCGGGCGACATGTTCTCGCGCATCTCCGGCGTAAGCTGCGCCTTCTTGTTTTTCAGATGCAGACGGAACGTGCGAAGAACGGCTCCGTGCGCATCGCTGAACGTCAAGGTAGCGGGCGTGCTGCCGTTGTAACTGCTCGGCAGATCGAAATAGACGGTCGCGCCGAACGGCGGATTCTGGCCGCTGCTCCCGCGCGAGAAACCGCCGCCGTACATGTGCGTGAGCCACGCGCTTGGCGGCGCGAACAGCGGACCTTGCGCACCTCTCGCTATCTGCTCGAGCAGCGCGAGATCGTCGAGCACCCAGAACGCGCGTCCGTGCGTTGCTACCGCAACTTGACCCTGGCGCGAGTCGACCACCAAATCGCGCACCTGCACGCCCGGCAGATTGAGTGTGAGCGGCTGCCAGGACGTGCCGCCGTTGAAACTCACGCGCACCGTCGTGCGCGTCGTCGCGAACAGCAGATTCGACTGATGCGGATCCTGCCGAACGGTGTACACGTAATCGTCGGCGGGAATGCCGCTCGTAATCGCGGTCCAGTGCGCGCCGTAGTCCGTCGTGCGATAGACGTACGGACGGAAGTCGTCCCACATGTAGCGCTGGGCCGAGAGATATGCCGTACCTTGCGCGACGTGCGAGGGTTCGATCGAACTGATCTCCGCGTACTGCGGCAAGGACGGCGGCGTAATCGTACGCCAGTGCGCGCCATGATCGGTCGTGACGTGCACCAGCCCGTCGGACGAGCCGGCCCAAATGAGGTTCTTATTGAGCGGCGACACACCGATCGCGGAAACGTACGGATAAATTTCCGCGCTGGTTTGATCAAGCTCGATCGGTCCGCCCGTCGTGCCTTCCGTTGCCGGATCGTTGCGCGTCAAATCCGGGCTGAGCGCGCGCCAGTGCATGCCGCCGTCGGTGGTGCTCATCACGTATTGCGCAGCCGCCAGCAATTCGTGCGGATTCGACGGTGAGAACAGAATGGGATGCGTCCAGGCGAAGCGGTACTTTTGTTCCTTGCTGGTCGAGCCTTCGAGATAATTCGGCCACGGACTCACGCTTTGATACTGACCCGTGTGCATGTCATAGCGCAGGAAGATGCTGTAGTAGCCGCTGCCGTAGGTGACGTTGGGATTGCCGGGCTCGGGCGCAACGAACGTGCTCTCGCCGTATGCAACCGGCCTCCATGAGTCCGACGGAATCGAACCGTACTGCGTCGCGCTCGGACCTTCCGCAGAACCGTCGTCTTGCTGCGCGCCGTAGATGTTATACGGAAATTGGCCGTCGATCGCGATGTGGTAAAACTGCCCCGTCGGCTGATTGTGCTCGTCGCTCCACGTCTTGCCGGCGTTGGTCGAAACGGTCGCGCCGCCGTCGTTGCCTTCGAGCCAAATGTTCGTATCGTTGGGGTTGATCCAGACGATATGGTTGTCGCCGTGCGGCGGTCGCGAAGCATGCCACGTC
>JBKPMZ010000242.1:0-15624 GCA_046732415.1 Vulcanimicrobiota bacterium | reverse complement strand
GACCATACCTTCGTACACGTCGGTACCGGGGCCGACGAAGAACCGTCCGCGCTGTTCCAAACCCATGAGTGCGTAGCCGGTAACGCGGCCCGTATCGCTTGCGACGAGCGCGCCGATGTTGCGGCCCGGCAGTTCGCCTTGCCACTCCTGGTGATCGTAATACGTGTGCGACATGACCGCGGTGCCGCGCGTCAACGTCAGCAGTTCGCCGCGCAGTCCGAAAATCGCGCGCGTCGGCATCGTGTATTCCAGACGGCGCGAGTCGCCGACGTTGATCATATTCGACATGATCGCTTTGCGGCGGCCGAGCGCTTCGATTACCGGGCCTTCATATTCCGACGGAACGTCGACCACGACGTATTCGACGGGCTCCCATTTCTTGCCGTCGCGCTCGGTGATGATGACCTGCGGTTTGGAAACCTGCACTTCGTAGCCTTCGCGGCGCATCGTTTCGATGAGAATCGAGAGATGCAGTTCGCCTCGGCCGCGCACTTCGAACGTGTCCGCTGACTCGGTATCCGAAACGCGCAGCGCGACGTTCGATTCGAGTTCCGCCATCAGGCGCGCCCGGATCTGGCGCGAGGTCAGGAACTTGCCTTCCTTGCCGGCAAACGGCGAATTGTTCACGCTGAAGAACATCGACACCGTCGGCTCGTCCACGGCAACCGCGTGTACGCCTTCCGGTGCGTTCACGTCCGCGATCGTGTCGCCGATGTTCAAACCCTCGATACCCGATACGCAGATGATGTCGCCGGCGGACGCCTCCTCGACTTCGACGCGCTCCAAACCCTGGAACGTCAGCAGTTTGGTCAACCGCAAACCGCTCTCGACGCTGCCGTCGCGCGCCACTTTGACGATCGGCGCGTTGATACGCGAGCTGCCGCGGAAGATACGGCCGATGCCGATGCGTCCCACGTATTTGTTGTGATCGATCGCGGAGACCAGCATCTGGAATCCGCCTTCTTCGCTGGGCGCCTCCGGCACGTGGTCGCAGATGACTTTGAACAACGGCTCGAGGTCGTCGCTCGCATCTTCCAGCGCGCGTTTTGCGATCCCGAGTTTGCCGTTGGTATAGATCACGGGAAAATCGGCCTGCTCGTCGCTCGCGCCCAGTTCGATGAAGAGATCGAAGACTTCGTTGACGACTTCGGTGGGACGCGCGTCCTTGCGGTCGATTTTGTTGACGACCACGATTGCTTTGAGATCCAGTTCGAGCGCTTTGCGCAGCACGAACCGCGTTTGCGGCATGACGCCTTCGGCTGCGTCGACCAGGAGCAGCACGCCCTGCACCATCTGCAGCACGCGTTCCACCTCGCCGCCAAAATCCGCGTGCCCGGGCGTGTCGACGATGTTGAATTTCACGTCCCCGTGCCGAACCGCCGTGTTCTTCGCCAAAATGGTGATACCGCGCTCGCGTTCGAGCGGGTTGGAATCCATCACGCGCGTCTCGACGTGCTGGCCTTCGCGGAAGACGCCGCTCTGCCTGAGCATGGCGTCCACCAGCGTCGTCTTGCCGTGATCGACGTGAGCAATGATGGCGACGTTGCGGATATCGGGACGGGTCTTCACGGTGACGTTCTTACCATAGAAGCGGCTCCGGACGCTACTGTTTTGGGTGGGGCCGCCTACTGCGCGGCGCGCGGGAGGGTGAACCAGAAGGTCGTTACCTTGTTGGGCTCGCTCTCAAAGCCGACGCGCCCGCCCATCAGGCTGACCAGTTCCGAGCAGATGTAGAGGCCCAGACCAATGGACGCGTCGCCGTTGTCGTGGCCGATACGCCCGAAGCGCGTAAAGAGCTTGTCGCGCTCGTTGTCCGGCACGCCCGGGCCTTCGTTCTTCACGGCAAACAGCACCCGATCGTCGGCCGGTTTGATTTCTACCGCGATGACCGATTCGTCGGCCGAATATTTCGCGGCGTTCGAAAGCATGTTCGTGAGCACTTGCACGACCCGGCCTTCGTCGGCGTTTACGCGCGGCAGCGGCTCCAAATACAGCGTGCGAAAATCGCGATCGGGGTGCTGGCTTTCCATGCGCGCAACCGATTCCTCCGCGACCGCGATGGGATCGACCGGCTCGAAGCGCAGCGTCAGTTTGCCGGCGTCCATGCGCGAGAGTAAGAGAAAGTCATCGAAAATCGCGGAAAGGCGCCCCGTCGATGCGGTCAGTACGCCAAGCAACTCCTTACGCCGCTCGTCGGAAAGTGAATCGAAATGCGTTTCGAGCAGCACCGTCGCACCGCGAATTGCCGAAAGCGGTGAGCGCACTTCGTGCGACACGATAGCCAAGAACTCGCTCTGCGCGCGCGAGGCTTGCTCGAGCATTTGGCGGCGTTCCACTTCGATCTGATGGCCGCGCATATTGCCAAGGGCCAGGCCGACGAGATTCACGAAAAGCTGCATCTGCCGCAGCGTTTCCCGCGATGGCACGAGTGCGTCGAGCGGCCCGTCGACGGAAACGTAGCCGATCATTTCGCCTTCCGGGTCCGCGAGCACCAGCGTGAGCGAATCGTGCTCGTGCCACGCGTTCGGGCGGTCGCGTACGCGGTCGATCGGCACCTCTCCCGTGTAAATGTTGTATGCCCACAACTGTTCGCGTTCGGCCGGAATGTAATAACAGTGCGGCACGACTTCGAATTCCGGCTGCAGCAGCTCCATCATCGCATCGCGTGGAATGTGCTCGCCCAAACGTTCTTCGATCGCTTCGTGCGGGAAGCCGATGATGACGCGCCGGTACATCTCGCCGCCCGGTTTGTCGGACGCGACGATGGAGACGTACTTGAAGCCGTAGAGATCGCTCAGACCGCGTGCGATGGACTCGAGCGCCGGCCCGGCGGCCTGCGCCTGCAAAATATCCTGCGTTATCTCAAAGAGACGCTGCAGCACACGGCTTTCGTGCGTCTCTTCACGAACGGTGGCCATGGGGTTGTGGGAGAGTTTGGCGTTCACGGAGTACGCTTCCCCTATGCCGCCCGTGCTCGTTAATGCGGATTGCGTAAAGGGTGCGCTGCGTCATCTGCCGGACGCAAGCGTAGACCTCATCATTACCGATCCGCCGTATGGCATCGAAGGCGATCGCCTGCACCGCCATTACAACCGCGACGAGCGCTTCGTTATCGGCGGGTACGTGGAGGTCGAAAAACAGGCATACAACGCCTTCAGCCGCGCGTGGATCGCCCAAGCCGAGCGCGTGTTGCGGCCCGGCGGGCAGATCTACATCGTGTCAGGGTACACAAATCTGTACGATGTGCTCGACGCGCTGCGGGGCACGAACCTGGTCGAAATCAACCATCTCATTTGGAAGTACAACTTCGGGGTGTATACGTCCAGAAAGTACGTGTCCTCGCACTACCATATTTTGTATTACGCCAAGCCCGGCGGACGGCGCACGTTCAACCTGCAAGCGCGCTTCGCGCTCGATGCAAGCGCGGCCGAGGGCGGTTCCGCGAATTACCGCGATCGCGAAGACGTGTGGATCGTGAACCGCGAGTACAAGCCCGGACGTGCGAAAAACAAGAACGAATTGCCCGTCGCGCTGCTGGAGAAGATGATTGCTTACAGCAGCAAGCCAGGCGACGTGGTGTGCGATTTTTTCATGGGCAGCGGATCGACCGGAGCCGCGGCAATCGGCATGAACCGGCGCTTTGCGGGCTTTGAAGTATCGAGAAAAGCGTACGAATCATGCGTGAAACGCATCGAAGCGGTCGTTCCGGGTTCGCTTGTGCGAGCCGCGCCCCGCGCGCACGTGGTGCGCAATCGCGGCAAAACGTGGACCGCGGCCGAGTCGCAGCGGCTTGCCAAACGCTATCGCGACTTGCTTGCCAAAGGCATGCGCAAAGGCGACATCGTCGCCGCGCTGAGCTCGGAGTTCAAACGTGGCGCGTGGGCGATCCGCAAACGTCTGGCGTCGGTGCTTACGGCTGCGGGTAGCCGGTGATGCTGCGAATCTCTTCATAGAGCGGGCGCAGCTGCGCGTACATGCGCCGGTACACGCGCTGATACAGCGCATCGTAGACGCGCCGGTTTTCCGGTATCGGTTCGAAGGTTCGGTCGACGCGTGTCATCGCGCGAACGGCGCTTGCGAAATCGGCATGCATGCCCACGCCGACGGCTGCGCAAATCGCCGCGCCTAAGCCGGATGTTTCGTATACGTGCGCGCGCGAGGCGGGCAGGCCGAACGCATCGGCGGTAATCTGCATCGCCGCGTCGCTCTGCGATCCGCCCCCCGCCACGCGCAGCGATGCGATGCGCAGGCGCCCGCGTTTTTCGATGCGTTCTTTTCCCTCGCGTAGTGCAAACGCCAACCCTTCGAGCATCGCGCGGTAGACGTGCGAACGCGTGTGCACGTCGCCGAACCCGATGATCGCGCCTTTGGCTTCCGGCCCGGGATTTTTGAGGCCGGGCGACCAGTACGGCTGGAGCATGAGCCCCATCGAACCGGGGGGCACCGCACCGATAAGGTCGTCGCCCCACACGCCGAATTGCTCTTTGAACCAGCTCACCATCCAGTAGCCGCGGAAAATCTGCACTTCCACGCTGTACGCTCCGGGCAGTGCTGCCGGATACGGCGGAATAAACGGCGTCGCTTCCAGATAGCGATGCGCCGTTACGTTAATCGTTGCGGTGGTTCCGTAACTCAGACATGCGACGTGCGGATCAATGCCGCCCGCGCCGAGGACTTCGCACGCTTTATCCGCCGCGGCTGCCACGATTGGCGTTCCGCGCGGGATTCCGGTTTGCGCCGCCGCGCCGTCGGTAATCTCGCCGATAATCGTTCCGGGCTGCACCAGATCCGGCAGCAACTCGCGATCAATGCGCAGCGCCTGCCATTTCCAGTCGCCGCGATTCGCCCAGCGTAAGCCTTTGTAATCGAAAGGAACGTACGCGACCTGCGAACCGATCGAATCGACGAAGCGTCCGCATAGCCTCTGCAGCAAAAACCCGGAGAGCAGCAGATATTTGTGCGTCGCGTTCCACACGTCCGACTCGTGCTCGCGCAGCCAGTTTGCTTCAGCCTCACGCTGAAAGTAGCGGATCGTTTCCGAAACGCCGGCAGCCGCGAACGCCATTCGCCACACCGGCGAAATCGGCGGCACGTGCGCGGCTTTTCGCTGATCGAGCCACGTGATCGCGGGACGAAGCGGTTCGCCGCGTTCGTCGACGTTGATCACCGTTCCGCGCTGCGCGGTCACCGCAACGGCGCCAACACGTTCGCGAAGTTCCGGCTGCTCTTGCCACAGCGCGCTGCATGCCTCGCACACGGCTTGCCAAAACGCATTGGCATCGTGCTCGTGCCAGCCGGGGTTCGGTGAGGTATAGCCGTCGAGCGCGACGCGCGACTTTGCCAGCAGCGTGCCGTTCGCGTCAAAAAGCAGCGCGCGAACGCTCTGCGTTCCGTTGTCGACGGCAAGCAGCAAGTCGCGGCTCACGCGGGCACGCCGTAATGCGCGCGAATGCGTTCGCAGTATGTGCCGGCCTCGCGTTCCCACGCCGCGTCGTTCCAACCGAGTTCTTCCGCGCAGAGCGCTTGTATGCGGGGAAACAACTCGTACGCGCCGTCGCGCAGTTGCAATCCCAGCCGCGTGCGGCGCAGCAGCAAATCGTCCAAATGCAAAACGGATTCGCAGCGAAGTGCGTAGCGCAGCTCCGCCCACGTCGTCTGCGTACCGGCGATGGGTTCCAGTTCTCCGGCTCTCGCGAGATCGGTGACGCCGCGCGCACGTGCGCCGTAGCGTCCGTTCAAGTGCGGGAACTCGGTCGGCCGCGCATCATCGAAAATGCGCCGCAGGCGAAGGTCGATTCTCGTGCCCACACGTTTGCATGCGAATTTGAGCGCGCGCAGCGCCATCGGCCGGAACGTCGTGAGCTTGCCGCCGGTGATCGTCACGACGCCGCGATCTTCGATGAGAACGCTGTCGCGGCTCTCACTCGATGGACTGGCGCCGCTGCCGATGACCGGACGTACGCCGGCGAACGTGGATACGATGTCGTCGCGTGTTACGCGCGCGGCCGGAAATTGTGCGTCCAGGGCTGCCAGCAAGTACTGCACCTCGTCCGCGGAGATCGACGGCTCCGCGCGCAAATCGGCGCGATGATCCAAATCCGTCGTGCCCACCAGGGTGACGCCGGACCACGGATAGGCGAATACGGGGCGGTGATCCGCGGGATGCGCGAACGCGACGGCGTGGCGAAGCGGCAACCGTTCGTGCGCAAGGATGAGATGGCTTCCGCGCAGCGGACGCATTCCGGTAACGCCGGCGAAAACGCCGGTCGCGTTGACGAACATGCGCGCGGCGACACGCTGTTCTCTATTTCCGGGGATGTCGCGTACGAGCGATGCGGTGGCGCGGCCGTGTTCGCGCTCCATGGTCAGCGCCTCCGCGTAGTTGAGCGCGTATGCGCCGAAGCGTTCGGCCTCAGAGAGCAGACGCAGCACCAGACGCGCGTCGTCGGTTGTTGCGTCCGTGAATGTGTGGGCACCCAGCAATCCGCTTCGCGCGATCGCCGGTTCTTCTTCGAGCGCACGCTGCGCATCAAGATAGCCGTGATCGCTGCGCCCGGCGAGCGTATCGTAGAAGGCGAGTCCGAGTTGCGTTACCACGCGGCCCGGTCGCGAGTGCTCGTATGCCGGCATCATGAACGGCATCGGCTCCACCAAACCGGGCGCTTCGCGCAGCAGCGCTTCGCGTTCGCGCACGGCCTCGCGTGTGAGGCGCAGTTTTCCGGCTTTCAGATAGCGCAGTCCGCCGTGTACGAGTTTGCTCGACCGGCTCGACGTGCCGCTTGCGAAATCACCGCGCTCCACGAGTGCGGCGCGAAGCCCGCGGCGCGCGGCTTCCAGCAAAACGCCCGCGCCAGTAACGCCGCCGCCGATCACGAGCAGATCGATTGGGCGCGAAAGTTCTTGCCACGACGCCTCGCGAGAGAGCACGGCGCTACACCAATGTTCCGGGATTCATCATACCGTCGGGGTCGAAGCGCGCAAACAGCGCGCGCATCGCTTCGATACCCAGATCGCCTTTTTCGGCACGCAGGTACGGTTTGTGATCGACGCCGACGCCGTGCTGATGGCTAATCGTTCCGCCGTTTGCGACGATGGCAGCGCTAACGGCAGCCTTGAGCGCCCGCCACCGTTCGAGGTTTTCTTCGTAGGTCACCGCAAGCGGAAAAATGAACGTCGAGTAGACGCTCGAGCCCTGCGGATATACGTGTGAGAGATGGCTGTACGCGTGCACGCGATCGCCGAGCGCGCTGCGCCCCGCGTCCTCTATCGCATGCATCATCGTGCGCACGCGCGGCCAGTCGACGGCCGTTTCGACGGTATCGACCGCGTAACCGTGCTCCCATAGCGTATTGCGGAAATACACGCCGCGAAAACGATTCTCACGCCACTTCTCACCGAGGCGCCGCCCGAAATACACGCCGCCTTGCGCGCGGCAGATGCGCCGCGCCGCGCCGAGCGATCCGTCGGCGCCGGCGATCAGCAAACATTTGTTCTCACGTATGCCGCGCACGGCGAGCAGGCGTTCCATCAACGCTGCCGCGGCGGACCCCGCCATGCGCAGCGTCGTCAGTGTTTCCATTTCGTTCGCAAGGCGAATCATCGAGAGTGGAACGTCGGCGTGCACGAGCGCGTGCACCGCAGCCTGCGCGTGCTGCCAATCCGCAAAGAACCAGCCGTGAAACGATTCGTGTCGCGCGATCGTCCGCACGCGCACCGACGCGTCCGTGATGATGCCGATGCGCCCTTCGCTGCCGAGCAGCATTTCCCGAATATCGATGCCAGCGGCCGATGCGGGAAACGTGGGAATATCGAGCGGTCCGGCCGGCGTTTCAACGTGCGCGCCGGCAAACAACGCTTCGATACGGCCGTATTTGAGCGATTGCTGTCCGGACGAACGCGTCGCGATCCATCCGCCCAGCGTCGAGTATTCGAACGATTGCGGAAAGTGTCCGAGCGTATAACCGCGCTCGCGCAGCTGTGCTTCCAAGTGCGGGCCGCTTACGCCCGCTTCGAAACGCGCAAGGCGGCTTTGCGCGTCCAGTTCGAGCAGCCGGCGCATACGTGCGAGCGAGATGGTGAGCACCGGCGCGTCGCCGTCGGGCGGATTGACGTGACCCGCGACGCTCGTGCCGCCGCCATACGGTACGACGCGCGCGCCGCAGCGTTTGGCGAATTCCAGCAGGTCGCGCACGTCGCGCGTGGACTGCGGAAATGCAACGCCGTCGGGCACGCGATCGATGCGTCCGAATCGCAGCGCCAGCCAATCCGGCAAACTCTGGCCGCGCGCATGGCGCAGGCGCGTCTCAGGATTCGTAACAATGCGCGAATCGGCGGGCAGGCGGCTCGGCGGAAGGGCAACGACTACGCTCGCAAGCGCCGCATCGGTCGACGGCACGCCGCCGCCCAGGCGTTCTTGCAAATACGCAATCGCGGCTTTTGGTAACGAAAGGTGTACGGATTCCTCACCCCAGCCGTTCCAGCGGCGCATGACGTATGTATCGCGCGGGCCGCCGGAGAATACCTGCGCATTGTGATAACGCGCCGCAAACTGCTGTTGGGTGGACTTGCCGCAGCCGGAGCGCTCGCAGCGGGCGACGCCGTTTACCGGTTTTCGACTGACGACGATCGTGTGATCGTCGCGGCGATTGCGCCGGTCATGATCGGCGCCGACATTCCTGTGCAAGACGTCGTGCGCGGATTCGACATTGCCGTTGCGGGACTTCCGCTTGCGGTGCAAGGCGAAGTACATCAGTTGCTCGGAATCTTGCGCTTTCCGGTGACGCGCGCGCTGGTTGCCGGCATCTGGCATCCGTGGCATAACGCCGATCGCGGCGAAATCGCGGCGTTTCTCGAACGCTGGCGTTACAGCAACGTCGCGCAACTGCGCAGTGCCTACGACGCCCTTCATCAACTCGTGCTGGCCGCGTGGTACGGCAACACTACCGCGTGGACGGCGATCGGCTATGCCGGTCCGCCGCACGTGGCGTAATGATTCGCGATATCGTCGCCGAGGGCGTCAAAGGCGGGTGGAAAGCGCACGACGCGGCGCAACTCGGCGCGGATACGCACGTCGAATGCGACGTGGCGATTATCGGTACGGGCGCGGGCGGCGGCACGAGCGCGGAGATTCTCGCGCAAGCCGGTTTGCGCGTCGTGCTGATCGAGGAAGGTCCGCTGCGTTCGTCTTCCGGCTTTCACATGCTGGAGCGCGAAGCGTATCCGCAGCTGTATCAAGAGTCGGCGGGGCGGCGCACCAAAGACAAAGGCATTACGATTCTGCAGGGCCGTTCCGTCGGCGGTTCGACGACCGTCAACTGGACCAGCAGCTTTCGCACGCCGCCCGAAACGCTGCGGTATTGGCGCGAGCATTTCGGATTGCGCGAATTCGGCGACGCCGATCTCGCGCCGTGGTTTGCGCGCATGGAGCACCGCTTGAACGTGCATCCGTGGGAGCAGCCGCCGAACGAAAACAACAATTTGCTGCGGCAGGGCGCGCAGAAACTCGGGATTCCGACGAAGGTCATTCCGCGCAACGTCAAAGGTTGCTGGAACATCGGCTATTGCGGAATGGGCTGTCCGACGAACGCCAAGCAGTCGATGCTTGTCACGACGATTCCGTCGGCGCTCGAACACGGAGCGACGCTCTACTATCGCGCGCGCGCCGAACAGTTCCGCTTCGACGGCACGCATATCACTTCGCTCATCGTGCGCGCGCTGCAGTCCGACGGCATTCATCCGTCGGCACATACCATTACGGTGCGCGCTCGTCACTACGTGCTCGCCGCGGGCGCAATAGGCAGCCCGGCCGTGCTGCTGCGCAGCGGATTACCGGACCCGTACCAGCGCGCCGGAAAGCGTACGTTTTTGCACCCGACCGTCATTTCGGCGGCGGTGATGCCGCAGCAAGTGAACGGATTCTCCGGTGCGCCGCAGTCGATCTACTCGGACCACTTCTTGCGCACGCAGCCTATCGACGGACCCATCGGCTACAAACTCGAAGTGCCGCCGCTGCATCCCGTGCTGATGTCCACGACCCTTGTCGGCTTCGGCAAACCGCATGCGCAGTTGATGGCGCAAACGCCGAACGTGCAAGTCATCATCGCGCTGCTGCGCGACGGGTTTCACCCGGACAGCAACGGCGGCACGGTGGAACTGCGCGGCGACGGCACGCCGCTGCTCGATTATCCGATTACACCGTACGTCTGGGACGGCGCGCGCCGCGCGCTGCATACGATGGCGCAGATCCAGTTTGCGGCCGGCGCAAAAACGGTGCTGCCGCTGCACGAGAACGCCGTTCCATACCCAACACTGCCCGCGGCACAACGTGCGATCGACGGTTTCCCGATGGAGACACTCCGCACACGCGTCGCGAGTGCGCATGTGATGGGCGGCTGCGCGATGGGCGAGGACGCCAAGACCTCCGTCGTCGATAGTTTCGGATCGCATCATCACGTTGCGAATCTCTCGGTCTTCGACGGGTCGGTTTTCCCCACGAGCATCGGGGCAAATCCGCAACTGTCGATCTATGGAATGATCGCGCGTAACGCGAGCCGCTTGGCAAGCCGTTTGAACGGGTAGGTTTGCGGCGTGGCGGAATCGTTGCTCACCGTTGTCGTCGCGATCGTGGTCAACCTGGCGATAGCACTGGCGAAATACGTGGCGGCATTCTTTACCGGCAGTGCGTCGATGCTTGCCGAAGCGATCCACTCGACAGTCGACACGGGCAACGAGGCCCTGTTGCTGCTCGGCTGGCACCGTGCGCGCAAACCGGCGGACGAGCGGCACCCCTTCGGCTACGGCCAGGAGATTTATTTCTGGTCGCTCGTCGTCGCAATCGTCATCTTCGGTTTGGGCGGCGGCGCCGCGATTAGCGAAGGCGCATGGCGGATCGTCGAACCCCACAAACTCGAAAACATCGCGTGGAATTATGCCGTGCTCGGTATCGCACTGGTGTTCGAGGCGGTGTCGTGGGTCGTCGCGTATCGCGCCGTTCGAGGCGAGCAGCCCGACATGGGCGTCATTGCGGCGGTCCGGCGCAGTAAAGACCCGAGCCGGTTCGTCGTATTCTTAGAAGATACAGCGGCAATCATCGGCCTGCTCATCGCGCTCGTCGTGGGAACCGCGCTCGCGTCGCTGTTCCCCGCGCTGTATTTGGATGCGATCGCGTCCGTAATGATTGGCTTGCTGTTGCTGGTCACAGCGATATTCTTGATGGCGAAGACGCGCAGTTTGCTGATCGGTGAGAGCGCCGACCAGGAAATCGTGGACGGCATTCGCTCGCTGCTTGATGCCGACGAGCAAATAGATGGCGTCGAGCGCATTATTACCACGCAGTTTGCGCCCGAGCACGTGATCGTGAATTTGGACATCCGCTTTGCGTCAAACCTGAGCAGCGATGAACTTCCGCATGCAATCGACCGCATCGAACGCGCGATACAAGAGCGTTATCCCGAAATCCGAGAACTGTTTATCGAAGCGCAAGCACTCACCGCGCGTTAGCGCACGTAACTCCCGCCATTGACATCAATGGTCGCGCCGTTCGCGTAGTTCGCCGCGTCGCTTGCGAAGAACGCAATGATCGATGCAACTTCTTCGGGTTTGGCGATGTAGCCCATCGGCACTTCCGCGGTAAGTTCCTCGCCGCGCTCTTCGATGTCGGGCGCAGCCATGTCCGTTTCGATGAAGCCCGGCGCAATAGCAATTGCCACGATGCCGTCGTTCGCGCACGATCGCGCAATCGATTTGGTGAAATTCGTTAGCGCGGCTTTGCTCGCGCCGTAGTCCGCGAACGTGAGTTCGCCGCGGTGCGCGGCGCGCGATACGATGTTGAGAATCTTTCCGCGCTTGCGCTCACGCATGTGTTGCAGCACGAGAAACGTCAGATCCGCCGCGCCGAACAGATTCACGCCGAACGTGCGTTGCCAGCCCGCGCGCCACGAGTCGTAATCGTTTCCAAAAAACGGGTTTTCGGAAAAGATCGCAGCGTTGTTCACGAGCACGTCGATCGTGCCTAAGCGCGTCAGTGCCGCATCGACCAGCGCCGGAAGCTCCGCGTGATTCGAAATATCGCATTGCTGCGCCCAGACGCGGCTGCCAAGTTCTTTGCACAGAGCATCGGCCTGCTCGCTTTCGCGATTGTAGGTGAAAAACACGGACGCGCCCGATTTGTGCAGCGCGCTAACGGCCGCCCGTCCGATGCCGCGCGACCCGCCCGTCAGCAAAACGTTCATAGCGGGGGTGTTCGTCGCCAGCCGGTGAAGTCGTGCGCATGCAACTGGAACCTTACATTTTCTTTTACGGCCGCTGCGAAGAGGCGCTGGACTTCTACAAGAGCGCGATCGGCGGCACGTACGAGCTCAATCGCTTCGAAGGCTCGCCGATGGCGGAACAAGTGCCGGCGGATCTGCGCAATAAGGTCATGCATGCAACCTTTACGGGCGACGGATTCACCTTCATGGCTTCCGACGGCGATCTTTCGAAAACACTCGATCCCGAAGAGGGCAACATCTCACTGTCGATCGGCATCAGCGACGCCGCGCAAGCGGAGCGCGTATTCAACGCGCTGGCGCAAGGCGGGGCGGTGAAAATGCCGTTCGCCGACGCATTCTGGGGCGGCAAGTTCGGCACGGTGCTCGATAAGTTCGGCACCGAGTGGATGGTGACGTCTGGATAATCACGCGTACGTTCTAGCCGCGCGTCCGCAGGGGTTGCCGGAAGCGAACAATTGGCGCATCGTCGACGAACCGGCGCGCGAGCCGGCCGGCGGCGAAGTTCTGGTGAAAACGCTCTACCTTTCGGTGGATCCTGCGATGCGCGGCTGGATGGACGACAAGCCGTCGTATTCACCCCCGGTCCAGATCGGCGAAGTCATGCGCGCGCTCGGCGTAGGGCAAGTCGTTTCATCAAAACACGCGCGCTTTGCGCCGGGCGACTCTGTGAGCGGCATGCTGGGTGTGCAAACGTACGCGTGCGTCGACGGCGATGCGCTGGCGAAGATCGATCCGAACCTCGCGGCGCTGCCGAAATACCTCAGCGTGCTCGGCATGACCGGCATGACGGCATACTTCGGGCTGTTCAAGGTTGGCGAAGCGAAGGCCGGCGATACCGTCGTTATCTCCGCCGCATCGGGAGCTGTTGGTTCGATTGCCGGGCAACTCGCGAAGATCGCGGGCTGCCGAACGGTCGGCGTTGCGGGTGGACCAGAGAAATGCGCATACCTGCGCGACGAACTGGGTTTCGACGCTGCGATCGACTATCGCGCCGACAATATGTACCGCGCTTTGCGCGAGCACTGCCCGAGCGGCATCAACGTGTATTTCGACAACGTCGGCGGCGAGATACTCGACGCGTGCCTAGTGAACCTGGCGATGCACGCGCGCGTCGTTATCTGCGGTGCGATCTCGCAGTACAACGAGTCGGGAACGCGCGGACCATCGAACTACATGATGCTGCTCGTCAAGCGCTCACGCATGGAAGGCTTTCTCGTGTCGGATTACTACGCCGAATATCCGAACGCTGCGCGCGAGATGGGCGCATGGCTTCGCGAAGACAAACTGCGCTCGCACGAAGAGATTGTCCCCGGCATCGACGGCTTTCCCGAAACACTACTGCGTTTGTTCACGGGCGAGCACGTCGGAAAACTGGTGATCAAGGTTGCAACGCCGGCTTAGCCGAACAGCGCAAACCGCGTATGGGAGAGTACGGCGTGGAGGTCAGAGTGCGGGTTCTCAGAACGGCGGGCGCCTTTGCTAAGGACGCGCTCAAGGTTTACGGCACTTATCTAGTCGTCGTCGTGCTGGGCACGGGCGTCCTGATGTTTCTGGCCGACTCCATCGGCTTCCTCAGTTACAGTGACCGTCCCGGGCCTGGATGGTATGGTTTTCATCCGCACATCAGTATCGCCGATCTTCAGTTCCTCTTCGGCTTCGTAGTAACCACGACAATTTTCTCTGCGTTGTTCCTCCTCATACCATGCACCGTTCTCTTAACAGTGGCTCTAAGGCGGTTGCGCGTGAATGTTGTGATTGCGGCGCTCATGCTTGTGCCATCGTACGCGTACGCAACTCTGGAGTTGTTCGCTGGGGCTGGTTGGTATATTGCAATTAGCGATATTTTTGTGCTTATCGCAGCCGCCTTGAGCATTCCGTTTGCGGTCGCTATGTCGACTTCCAACGGCATCCGAATTGGGCGTTTGCGCCTACGATCTTTCGTTGCAGCACGCCACAACGGTAGTTAAACGTAAGAAGGAGCAGATGGTTGTGACACGACGGACGATCTGTTTTACTACGGCGCGACGGACATCCGGTTTCGGTCGAAATCCTCACCGACGAATGACGAAATGCTATCTTCCAAAACGCTTCTGTTAGAACGCGGAATAAGGAAATAGCGCCGTCGCCCGTATCTGTGAGGCCGAAACAGAATATTCGAAATTGGCGAGATTGGTGCGCGGGCAACTCCTATCTGCATATTTCCAAGGCGCTGTGGCGTTCCGATACTGCTGATGCTGATTGGGCAGACCAAAAATACCGCTTCACACGCATTGCTGCGCATTCGCTACGTGACGCAATCCGTAGGCGGCTGTTTCGGGAACAAGTGCAGGCCAGGCAAGAAAGCGTCCCTGCCCAATCGAACTCTGGCGCTTACAGGCGATTCGGGGGGCTTGGCGAGTGTGGCAAGACTTGCAAATTCTGGCGCTCGGACTGTTCCTATTCTTTATCGGAATCGCGAATTTGGTTTGGCCTGCGGCGCGTTGGGTTCGGGAAACTGGCCCATTGCCGAAGAGTGCGCTCGGCATCAAGTTGCGGACTGGCCTGCACCTATTTGCGGGCGTATTACTCACCGTTTTCGGCGGCTTCTGTCTCCTCGTGTTCGCCGCTGGATTTATTAAGTGATTATTGTGCAAGACAGAGACAAAGGAAGGGTGTAAACGGAAATGGCAATGTCGGCGGAATCCGTCATCTATAAAGACGACGATATTGAGGTTTCAAAGTCTCATGTGGTTATCGCGGGCACCGACTACTTGACCGCCAACATTCGGTCCGTCGCCATAGTCAAAAATTACGCAACGGGGCTACTTCTCATGCTCATTGGCGCGGTTGTGCTAATCGCCGGGCTTGCTCTTTTTCGTGGAACGGGATGGGAACTTCGCGTCCTGCTGTTTGTCGGCGCATTGGGCATTTTGTTCGGATTCTACAGCCTGCGGTACTCAATGATGTTTCACACAAATACCGGAGAAGTTCTTGCATACGCCAGTCCCAATAGAACGTACATGCAGAAACTTGTTCAAGCCGTTAATGAAGCCCTAGTAGCGAGAAATGGCTACTAGCCGATAAACTCCACGCAATTGATTGAAAAGCACGATGTGAGAAAGGGACGAGGTGGGTGTGATGCGATTGAGGGTTGTACCGCATCGCGTGGAGGGGCAAAGTGAGAACCATCCCGATAATCGTGTCTCCCTTGCGTTATCGCTGCTACTATTCGGGGCTTTATGCGGGAACGCCGTTGCGAGATCAACTCCATCACCTGTAGTTGCGCTGCCCATTGGTCATCATCACGCAACCTATACGTGGTGGAAGGGGCTAACGAACTCGCAGAGGGTTGTCGCAGTTCAGGGCATGATTGGAG
>JBKPMZ010000241.1:0-2542 GCA_046732415.1 Vulcanimicrobiota bacterium | reverse complement strand
ATACAGGACCCAATTGCAGCTCGGCGCACAAGGGCCCGCCACGCCGCCCTCGCACGAGGGCGAACTAAAGTACGCCGCTCCCGATCGCGGGATGTATAAGGTCGAGCCCGATGAGAAGGGCCAAGGCGGCGAACATTGGATCTGCGACGGCAAAGTAGTCTACGAAGTGCGAGCCGAGAAGAAGCAAATCATCGAGCGGCCGTTGCCCAAAGAACTGCAAGGCAAAGCCATCGCCGACGCTCCGCTGCCGTTCGTGTTCAGTTCTTCAGCCCAGAAGATGCAGCAGCGTTTCTGGATGCGCGTTTCAACGCCTGATAGAAACTTCACCAACATCCAGCTCCAGCCAGGCCAGATCCTTCTCGAAGCTCAACCGAAGACGCAGCAAGACGCCGCCAATTTCAGCATGGTGCAAATCATTCTCAACGAGGCGGACATGAGCCCCTTCGCCATCAACGAATTCTTGCCGAACCACACGCCGAGAAATGAGCAGCGGCTTGTATATGTATTCGAATCGCCAGCCGTCAACAGCCCCTTTCAGGCTCTTAAAGACTTCTTCACCGATCCCAAAAAGAAATGGGGCTATAAGGTAATTCGCGACGAGCCCCCTGCGGTTCAAGAGCAGGCCCAGCGTCCGCTCGTCCCCTCGGCGAATTCCAGGAGCCGCCCCGCAGCGCCGCCCTTGCGCTAAGGCAGTCGCCGTATTCGCGCTCATCCCAGGAGAGCGGACATTCCTGTCCGCGCCCAGGAGAGCGGACATTCCTGTCCGCCGTGCTCCCGCTTCGCCTCAGGAGGGTAGACATTCCTGTCTGCCTCCTTCGTCCCGGGTTTTGCGAACCAACCTACGCCAGCACATCGTGCAATATGTTGCCGTGCACATCGGTCAGCCGCATATCGCGGCCGCCAAAGCGGAAGGTCAACCGCGTATGATCGAGCCCCAGCAGATGCAGCATGGTGGCGTGCAGATCATGCATCTCGACGCGGTTCTCGACGGCGTAATAGCCGTAATCGTCGGTGGCGCCGTAGATCATGCCCCCTTTGACGCCGCCGCCCGCCATCCAGATCGAGAAACCGAACGGATTGTGGTCGCGGCCATCGCTCCCTTGAGCCATCGGCGTGCGGCCAAACTCGCCGGCCCAGACAACCAGCGTACTCTCCAAGAGCCCTCGGTTCTTGAGATCCTTAAGCAGCCCGGCGATCGGCTGATCAACAACCTTGGCATTCTTTTGGTGCCCGTCTTTCAGATTGCTGTGCTGATCCCAGCGATCGGCGCCGACGCTGGGGCAAGTCAACTCGATGAATCGCACGCCCCGCTCCACCAGCCGCCGCGCGATCAGGCACAAGGCCCCATAGCCGCGCGTCAGATCGTACTCGGCCTCCATGCCGTAGAGCCGCTTGGTGGCCGCAGTTTCCTGGCTAAGATCCATCAAGTCGGGCACGGCCGTTTGCATGCGGAAGGCCAACTCGTAGTTGGCGATCGCCGACTCGAGCTGGTCGTTCGGCCCCTGACTCTCCAGCACGCCGCGATCGAGTTGGCCAAGCAGGGCCAGCTTCGCTCGCTGTAATTCGGCGCTCGGCTCGCTGCGCTGCACGTTGTCGACCGGCATTGGGCCTTGCTTGAAAATCGAGCCCTGAAAGCTGGCCGGCAAAAAGCCGCTGCCGAAGTTGTCCAGCCCGCCCGGAGGTATCAGCCCGCCGTTCAGCACGACGAAGCCGGGCAAGTCCTGACATTCGCTCCCTAACCCGTAGCCGAACCAGGCGCCCATGCTGGGCCGCCCCTGCAATCCCGAGCCGGTATGCAAAAAATAATTGGCGTTCGTGTGCTCGGAGAACTTCGACATCATCGAGCGAATCACGCACAGCTCGTCTGCGCAGCCGCCGACGTACGGAAACAAATCACTCACCGGCATCCCGCACTCGCCATACTGGCGGAACGCCCAGGGGCTCTTGAGTACGTTGCCCACGTTGTTGAACTGCGTGGCCGGCACCTTCATCTTGATCGGCTGGCCATGCTCGCGATCCAGCCGCGGCTTCGGGTCAAACGAATCGACCTGCGAAACGCCGCCGTCCATATACAAAAAAATGATGTTCTTGGCCTTGGCCGCAAAGTGCGCGGGCCGCGGCGCGAGCGGGTGGCTGGCGACTTGCGACTCCAGATCGCCCGCAAACACCCGCTCGTTGAGTAGCGCCGCCAGCGCCACGGCGCCAAACCCATTGGCGCAATGCCGCAGCATCTCGCGACGGGTAACAGGCTCGGCGGCAAAACGACGGCAGTGCATCGGCGGGGCTCCGGCGGGAACCTCCAGCATAGCCTAAGAACCCGCATGAATCGCCATGTGGCGCCAAATATCGCAATGAGAGCCGTAGCCGTAGAGTGGGCATTGCCCACCGGAACCCAACTCGCGTTTTCAATACAACGTGTTCTTGAACAGCTATCGCCGGATGACGCTTTACAAATTGCAGGCGTCTTTCCAAGCCGCTGGTGGATAGTGCCGACCCTACGAAATACGTCGGCGGCCAGAAAGCCCGCCGCCTACTGCCGGCC
>JBKPMZ010000240.1:0-8622 GCA_046732415.1 Vulcanimicrobiota bacterium | reverse complement strand
CTGTCATAGATCACCCCCGAGCCACCGACCGGGTCCATTTCCCAAACGAATAATTTGAAATGCGGCGCCGAACCGTCGAGAGCACGAACGTCCGCATCGTAGATGTTCTTCATGGTTGCAAAATGCAGGCGTCGATTAAGGTCCACGGTACCGCTCAATAGCGGCCCAAAAAACGTTCGGCCAACTGGAAAGAATGACAGCGCCACACACACCGCAAACGCAAGCGTCAGCAGTGCCTGCAGCCTTCGCCGCTTTAACATGAGATCAGCAGCCCAAACGAGGGCGATAAAGCCGACAGCCGGCCACACCAAAAGCGTCAACATCACCGGAATGAACGTGTCGCGCATGGCATCGTCGATTGGTAGCACTCCGACGAGGACGCTGGCAATCGGAACGCACGAAACTAGTGCCAATAGCAATAGATAAAGGAGATGAAACTCCTCCCGTTCGCTTTCACCACAACTTTGTATCACAAAGTTACTTAGAAACGCAAGCGGCCGGGGCATCGGGGCCCCGGCCGCCTTCGTTTTTTACGGCTTCGGTGTCGGCGTCACCATCATGTGGCTCTTGCTGTGCATCATCTTGCTATGCATCTTGGTCGAATGCATCGAACTCGCGTGCATCGCTTTGGAATGCATGTTGCTCGAGTGCATGGCATGGCCATGCGTCATCATCGTCTTGGGATGCGGCGAGGCCATCATCGATGCGGCCAGCAGCACCACGGCTAACACATTCATCCGTTCTCCTTTAGAAAAACAGGGCGTACTTGACCTAAGTACGCCCGAATCGAGGCATCGGATGACGTGCGAAGCGGGATGTTAGCGGCGCCTATGTCGACGACGGCGGCGGCCCGCTCCCCACATTGAGCAGCATTCCGCCGTCAACAAAGAGCGTCGTGCCCGTCATATAATCGCTCTGATCCGTCGCGAGGAACAACGCCGTGGCCGCAATGTCTTCCGGACAGCCGACGCGCCCCCACGGAATCGCCTTCTCCTCTTGCTGCAGTTCCTTCGGATCGGTCTTAAGCGATTTATTCATCGGTGTGATGATCGTTCCCGGACCGATGCTGTTGACGTTGACGTGGTATTTCGCCGCTTCTAGCGCCAGCGTCTTGGTAAACATGAGCATTCCGCCCTTGGACGCGCAATATTCCGCCGCACCGATCATCGGCATCGTTTCGTGAACGGAACTGATGTTGATGATTTTGCCGCCGGTTCGTTTCGTATCGCGGATCTTCCGCAGAAACCGGCGAGAGCACAGAAACGCACCGGTGAGATTGGTCTCCAGGGTTTCCCGCCACATCTCAAGCGGTAAGTCGACGACCTCTTTACTATGGCCGTTGATACCCGCGTCGTTTACGAGTATGTCGACGGCGCCGAACTTGCGTTCAGCTTCGCCAAAGAGCCGCTCGACGTCGTCCTCGCTCCGAACGTCCGCGTGAACCACGACGGAGTGCGCGCCATGGTCCTGCGCGTAGTCCGCAACATCCTTCGCCCAATCGGGATACGCGAACTCGACGACGACAACGTTCGCGCCGTTTGCTCCGTAAAGCTTTGCGATCTCGGCTCCGATGCCCGACTCAGAGCCTGTAACAAGTGCTGTTCTTCCTTCAAGTCGGCGTTCCATGGAGTGCTCATTCCCCAAATCGCGTGCGTGGGCGAGCGAGCGCGCTCCAGTTACGCCGACGGCAACAGGCTAGTTATGGCCCGATGGCCACTTGGCTTTCCCGGACAGAATGTCGCGCACGGATACCGCCGGATAGCCGACGCTCTCGTTAATGCTGTCCTGGTATGCCCACACGGTGAGATTGCGCATCTCCGTTGCGCCGGACGCGATCTGCGCATCAGTGAAATGCACCGCCTGCGCCGAACCGCTTGCAAAGCCGCCGGCTTTCTCAATCTCATACAATTGCGGAACGGTCTTCGCACCCGCTGCCAGATATCGCTCAATCTCGGCGAGCACCGTCTCTTGCGAGAGCAGCGCTTCAGGGTGCGGCAGCGCGGACGCCTTCGGCATCAGCGCAGCAACTTGAGACTCCTTGACGTAGCGATTGACGAATTCGCCCTCGAACATCGCGTGCGTCTTGTTGGATTGCGTGTAGCCGTTCGGGTTCGGATACTTTCCCCACCCGTTGAAGTGCACGGTAAGGTGCAGCGGCTGACACGCGTCGGCGATAAAGTGCCCCCACGTTCCGATGTCGCGCAGAATCAACTGCTCGTCGATTGCATGCGCTTCGCCCTTATCTACTCGCCAGTACGCAAAGTCTTCGCGTAACTGCTCCCAGCCGTCGAGAATCGAGTACGGCAAGTAGCCCTGACGATACTGATCGGTGTTTGCTGCACGCAACGCCTCGTCGTATGCCTGTGCTGACGGCGGCAGCGCGTTCAGTTGAACGACGCCGGCAATCGTTCCGTCGTCCTGGATGTCGACGTAATGTCCGGGATCGTTGTCGGAATCCCAAGACTTGCCCGAGCCTTTCAGGCGATCCATCTCCGGTCCGAGATACGTGATCTCGAACGTTGCTTGACGTGTCGTCAAAAACGCTGGGAGTCGTCCGGCAAAATTCTTTGCCGCGAGATGATTGACCATCTCGTGTCCTTTGCGCTCCCACGCAAATGCCGGCGCAGTGCAGCACAGCAACGCAGCGAGGAGACAGAATGCCGCTCGTTTCATCCTGCTCGCCATTCTTCGAACGCCGAGCGAATCTCTTCCGCTCGGCTGGGCCGGCGAGCATGGATGGTAAATGGCATCAGCACGGAGGCCAAAAGCAAGGCATAGGGACTTTCATAGAGTGGCAGATTGTTCGGCACGACAAAGCCGACGAGCAACGCGGCCGTTGCAGCAACGCCGCAGAGCACTTTCCAAAACGGCGCTTTCGCCGCAGCGAGCCCAGCTGTATGGCCCAGCAAACCCGCCGCCACCATCGTCGCGACGACGTGCACGAACGCCATGTGCATCAACACGAGGATGAGAGAGCCCTGAGCGACGAGCGCCAACAGACTCGCGTTTACCGCGCCCTTTCGCATGGCGGCGCGCCAGCGAGGCGTGTATGCGGCCCGTCTGCGCAAGTAGTTGGCCCCAACGACGACTGCGAGCAGCACGCTGCCCGCTGCAATGGCTGCGAGTACATCAACCGCTAAGCCGTTAACCAAAAAATTCCCCCAGTTCGTCGAGATGCGTAATGCGCTCCGCCGGAGGCAGCGCATTCAAGATGATGGCGCCATAGCGCGAGGATGCTGCGCGTCCGTCGAGCAGCGCAACCAGTCCCTTATCGCTCTTGCTGCGAATGAGCCGCCCAAAGCCTTGTTTCAAACGCACGATTGCGGACGGAATCATATAATGCTCGAAGCCGCTCTGGCCGCGCGCTTCCATCGACTCGACTCGCGCCTGCACGAGCGGATCCGCCGGCGACGGAAATGGCAGACGATCGATGATAACGCACGAGAGCGCTTCGCCGACGACATCGATGCCTTCCCAGAATGTGCCGGTCGCGAAAAGCACGGCGTTTGGCGTCGAGCGAAACCATTCGAGCAAATGCGTACGCGGCAGTTCGCCTTGCAGGCGAATCGGAAACGGAACGCGCTCGCGCACCAGCGCGTACACTTCGCGCAGGCGCGCATATGAAGTAAACAGCACGAAAGCGCGTCCGCGGCTGCGATCCAGACATTCTTCCACGAGCGGCGCGGCGCGGCGTGCAAAGTCCGTCGCTTTTGGATTGAGAGCGGGCGGCGCGACATACAGCCGCGCCTGCTGCGGATAGTCGAACGGCGAAGGTGCGATAAGTTCTTGTGCTTCGCCGACGCCCAGCGAACGCTTCAAAAAATCGAACGCTCCGCCTTCGACGCTCCCGCCGTTGGCGATGGTCGCGCTCGTCAAAACAACGCTCGTCGTGCGTTCGAACAATACCGCTTGCAAAAAGTCCGCAACGTCGAACGGCGCGCTATTAACTTGGTACCGCGCGTCGTTCTCGCCGCGTTCGACCCATGCAATAGCCGTTTCGGTGGGTTGTTGCGCGCGGTCGATGGTGGCTTGATGCGCCAGAATGGCACGCATCGCCAGATCGCGCCGCCGTTCGGCCTCCGCATCGTTCTGCGGACGCTTCTTGAGCGCGTCGTGCCAATTTGCGTAGAGCCAGTTTTCCAGTTTGAACAGCGTATTGCGCAGCGTTTCGAGCGCGGGCCACGCCGCGTCGTTTGCCTGCAGCGGATAACGATCGCCCGGCACGCTCGCCAGGGCCGATTCCAATCCGCGCATCCCGCTCTCAAAATCGCTGTCGAAGTGACCGGGCAGCGAATACGAACGGTGCATCTTGCGCAGCATGCGTCCGACGGTCGCTCGCGAGAGCGTTGCGGTAAGCGCTGCCGTTGCCCAGCGCTCGCACTGATGCGCTTCGTCGAGAATCGCGAAATCGTATGGCGGCAGCAAACCGCCGCCCATCGCGAGATCCAAGAAGAACAGGGCGTGGTTGACGACGACGATGTCCGCGTATTTTGCCTCGTCGCGCTTACGGAAAAAGAAACAGTCCCGAAAGTGTTCGCAAAATTCCCCGACGCAGTCGTCGGCATCGGCGTCGAGTTGCTCCCATTCATCGCCGGGCGGTGTGAACGGCAGCTCGGCGCGATCGCCGGTTTCAGTTTTATCGCCCCACGTCCACATGTGCTGCATGGTGCGCGAGGATGCCAGCAATCGCTCCGAGCGCATGCGCTCGAGTTTTTGCTTGCACAGATACTGGCTGCGGCCTTTGAGCAGCGTCACGCGCGCCGGAATGCCAAGCGCTTTGGTAACCAGCGGAATGTCTTTGTGATATAGCTGCTCTTGCAGCGCAATCGTGCCGGTTGAAAGAACGATCTTCTTTCCGCTGCGCAGCGCCGGCACGAGATAAGCAAGCGATTTTCCGACGCCCGTTCCCGCTTCGACAATCGTGTGCATGCCCTCGAGAAACCCGCGCTCGATGAGCTGCGCCATCTGCACTTGCCCCGGGCGCGCCTCGAATCCGTCGAGCGTGCGCTCTATCGGGCCGCCCGGTGCGAAAACGTCGTCAATCGCGATCATGCGGCATCTCGACGTGCGATTCGTACTCGGCGCCCGAGCCCGCGTCGACCACGCGCGTCATCACCGGACGCGGCGGATAGAAGATAGCGTACGTCACGATGAATCCCGCAATGAGCCCGCCGACGTGCGCCTGCCATGAGATGCCATGCACGGAGAACGAAAAGACCAGATTCAGAATGAGTATGCCGATGTTCGACTGCACGAGATCTTTGCCGCGGTCACCGAGCTTTATCCCAATGGCAAAAAGCGCTCCAAATAGCCCAAAAATTGCTCCGCTAGCGCCAAGCGTTGGCTCAGTCGGAGCAGAAAAATACACCACGCTGAAGCTTGCGACAATCAACGACACGAAGTACACGATCGACATGCGCAGAGGTTTCAGAACCAGTTCGATGAAGCGCCCGAGCCAAAACAGCGAGAGCATGTTTACGCCGAGATGAACGATGCTTCCGTGTAGAAATGCCGAGGTGAATATTCGGTAGTACTGATGATTGATGAGCACGTCGTTGGGCGCGAGCATTCCTTGCTCAATCGGCGAGCCCACGTAGATTTTGCCGCTCAGTACGCCAAGCCCGCCGACGTACAATTCCCACAGAAACGCCAGGACGTTGAGCGCGACGAGAATCCGGGTGACCAAAATTAAACGTTCGCCGCGGGAACCGGTTCGGTTACCAGCACCATGCGCGCCAATTCGAGTGAGATCGCGTGCCGGTGCTTCTCTACTTCGACCGTCATCGGACCGCCGAGCGGCGCTTTCGCGAAGACACGTACGTGCGCGCCGGGTCGCAAGCCGACTTCACCGAGATAGCGCAGCATCTCGGGCACTTCTTGCGTGACACCTTGCACGACCGCATCGCTGCCGATCTCGAGCTGCGCGAGCGGAATGCCGCTGCGCTCGGGATCGCTCAAGTCTTTGGGCGGAATCGGCAAGCCGTGCGGGCAGACTTTCGGGTCGCCCAAAATCGCCACCAAGCGCTGCTCGACATTTTCGGAGATCGCATGTTCCAACATGCACGCTTCTTGCTGCACCTGGTCCCACGGCATGCCCAGCACGTCGGTCAATAAGCGTTCCGCCAGACGATGGCGGCGCAGAACGCGCACGGCAACTTCCAGACCTTGATGCGTGAGTTTGACTTCGCCGCGCGCCACGTGTTCGAGATACCCCTCGGCCGCGAGTTTCTTCAGCATGCCCGAAACGGAAGCAGGCGCCACGCCGAGCTCCGAAGCAAGGCCGGAGGTCGTTACGCCGGGCCCCTCGCGTTCGAGGCGGTAGACCGCCTCCAAATACTCCTCGGTGGACTCGGCGAAGTGGCTATGACCCGACATGGTTCCGGTAAGGTTCGAGCCGCTGGTGGAGCGCGGCCTTCCGCTGGGGCGCTGCGAAACTAGCGTCCACCGCGTTGCGGGCAAAGCGCAGCGCGGCATCGACGCCGGCGATCTCGGCGGCGTAGGCGTACTCGTCGGTGATGCTGGTGCCAAAAAGCGCCGGATCATCGGTATCGAGCATCACCACACAGCCGGCGGCATCTAAATGCACGAGCGGATGCGGCTGCCCGCGCTGCGCGACGCCGGTCAGCATATTCGACGTCGGACACACTTCCAGCGGAATGCGCTCGCGGGCGAGCAATTCAACGACGCTTCGATCTTCGAGCGCGCGCACACCGTGCCCAATACGCTCCGCGCCAAGCACTTCGATCGCCGCGCGAACGCTGTGCGCACCGGCGGCTTCACCCGCATGCGCAACGGTATGCAAGCCTTCCTTACGCGCAAACGCGTACACGTCTTCAAAAAGCTCCGCCGGATAGCGCGCCTCGTCACCTCCCAAGCCAATACCAATCACGCCGAGATCTTGCAATTCCAAGGCCATGCGCGTGGTGCGCATCGCGCTTTCCGCGCCGAAGTTGCGCGTGACGTCGACAATGAGCAGCGCTTCGAGATCCGGCTTTGCCGCGTCGAACGCGTCGCGCATGGCCCGCACGCACGCGCGCACGTCGATGTCCGGATGAAAGAACTGCCACACCGACGGCGAGATGAAGACTTCCGCATGCGCGACGTTGTGGGCGAGGGCATCTTCGACGTACTCGGCGGCGAGACGCCCATAATCGGCTGGCTGCGCCAGCGCCCGGCTCACGGCAGCAAACGTCATCAGGAATTCCTGGAAGTCGGCGAACCGGTACACGCTCTCGGGGTCCGCCGCGATGTCAACCGAGGGCAGCACGCCCGCCGCTTGCCCCCTGCGGTAGGTAAGCGCAACCCCATGGCGGCGGGCCAGGTCTACAAAGGTGCTCGCGCGCAGCGTCCCCTCCAGGTGGCAGTGCAACTGGACTTTTGGGATGGCACGCAGGAGTTCGGCGGTCGTCATCACGTATATGAGGGTTCGCCACGACGCGGGGTGGAGCAGTCCGGTAGCTCGTCGGGCTCATAACCCGAAGGTCGCGAGTTCAAATCTCGCCCCCGCAACCTGTACAGGTCCAACAACGGAAACGTTGTTGGACCTGTGTTTTTCTGGGCTGTTGTTGTTGGACCACGCGCTGTGGATTCGCTTCGGGCCTAGTGGCCCACCCCTTGCTCTACCACTTCCAACGCTTTGGCTTTCGCCCACCACGTCGACTCTATCGTGAGCGAGTGCGGGGTGAAGCAATGTCGTGTTCAGCAACAACCCGCCACTGGGGCATTGCGTGATCCAAGGTTGCAAGAACTTGGGCAATTTCAGGAACAAGCGGGTGCGCGTGATTAAGGCTGTATGTAATCCCTCTCGAAATGCGCTGCGATTTAAGGATATGAAACGCCCTAAACATGAGGAGCGCCTGCCTGACCGTGCGGGGATCACTGCGAGGAATGCATCGAACTACTTGCTCGGCATTCGCATGCCCGCGGACGTAGACCACCAAAAGTGGAAGCGTTCGCGTCGGATCTCCGAAGGTGCATCGCGGATCGATTTTTGAACGCCGCTTTGGGAGCGCAATGGCCTCTAAAAGTCCTAGCTGTTGTATTGGGCGCTTGAAACCGTGCACCGTGGCAACGCAGTGGAGCAATCGACGCAGTGGCTCGCTGGCCGGATGCGCCGGTTCAAGCGCTGCGAAAGTGCCCTGCTTCCCCAAACGCCACATTGCGATCAAACCCCGCGACTTGAGGCCGCGGAGGCACCCGTAATTTTTCCGTCCTATGTGTACCCAAAGGTCAGCGCATCTTGCAGGCCCTTCTACTTGTGCCAGAGTCACGAGAATCGTCATTCGGAGGTCTGTTGAGAAAAGCAAGGGCGGCCCCCCACGGCGAGGCTGATACGCACGTGGGGCTCCTATGGCAACGTCTATGCCCTCGCGCCAATCGTATCGACCGCAAGACAATTTAGGCGACATCGTTGCCCTCAACGGCCTCACGCACGTGGCTGAAAAGGCTGCCACTTGAGAACTTGATGTGGCGATTCCGTAACTGCTCTTCCACATTGATGCGGCACAGATTGTAGCGAATCATACGCACAAAAAACTCGTTGACGCGCGACACGAACAGCCCGTCGTGCAGACCCTCTCTCGCGGCTGCCCGCTCTTCGGAAGACCCTATCGATCCTAGGTG
>JBKPMZ010000239.1:0-1938 GCA_046732415.1 Vulcanimicrobiota bacterium | reverse complement strand
GTTCTGCGTCGATGCGGGCGCATCGCTGCTTGGCACGTTTCTGGTACGTCACTGGGACGAGCGATCGGGCATGAAGCTCGACGTGACGGGCGGACACTTCTTCCTCTACGCCGAGCATCAAGAACACCGTTTCATGCTCTCAAACGGCGTCTACGTGTTCGAAGACGTGTTCGTGCACGCGGACGGCGCAGTCGCGAACTACGTGATCGAACTCACGAACGATTCCGAAGAAGAGCAGCGCATCGCCACGTACGCCTTCAGCGAACTCGCGAAAGACGTTGAAGACGACGTGGACGTGCGCTGGGACGACGAATTGCGGGCGTTCGTCGTGGTAAGCCGCGAAGAACGAAAGAACGCGCGCGTGGTGGGCGCATCTCGCGCACCCGTAAGTTATGAAGTGTCGATCGACCATGCGAAAGCAGTAACCGGTTATGCACCCGGTCCGCTTTCCAAGCAAACCAGTTCGCCGGCCGGCCTGCCATGCGGGATCATGCACTTCAGCACCGTGCTCGGTAAAAACGAATCGGCGAAGATCATCTTCACCTTCGCACTCAGCGCAAACGGTGAAGACGACGTGCTGCAGGCGTACCGCGGCGCTGCCACCGCCGATCGCGCGCTCGAACATACGCAGCGCACGTATCACGACGTGCTGGAACGTTCGGTCGCACTCACTCCGAACGCCGAGATCAATCGCGGCGTGCTGTGGGCGAAAACGAATATGCAGCGCGTCATGCTGCGCCCGCCGTCGGGTTGGACCTTCACCAACGATCCGCTGCGATCGACAAACTGCGTCGCGCGTGACGCCGCCTGGTTTTGCGCGGGAGCGGATTATTTCCGGCCCGACTTCGCCGCGGACTGCCTGATGCAGTTCGTCAGCCGGCAACAACACAGCGGCAAGATCATCGAGTATTACGACGTTCTTTCGGACAAACGCGAGGACTTCGACCTCAACGTCAACGACGACACGCCGCTGATCGTCTGGAGTCTGTGGCATCACTATCAGATGACGGGCGACCGCGACTTTCTGCAAAAAGCGTATCCGGCGGCGCTCAAGGCGGCGCGGTATCTGGCCAAACAGCGCAACGACAAGGGGCTGGTGTGGTGCACGTCCGAGAAAACCGGTACGTGCGGTATCGCCGGATGGCGCAACGTGATCCAGGGCTACCGCTTGAGCGGCGCGACCACGGAGATCAACTCGCTGTGCTTTGCCGCATTCCGCAGCGTCGCCGAAATGGCGCGCATAGCCGGCGATAGCGCCGCGAGCGATGAATTCGAATCGGCCGCGCTCTCACTGAAAGACGCGATCAATCAGCATCTCTACAACCCCGGCAACGGCTTATATTACCTGAACATCGACGTCGACGGGACGCCGCGCAGCGACGTCACCGCGGATCTGGTCTTTCCCGTGATGTTCGGCGTGGCCGACAACAACACCGCGACGCATATCATCCGGCGTCTGAGCGACAATGATTTTTGGACGGCCGGCGGCATGCGCACCATACCGCACGACGCGATCAACTACACGCCCGAAGAGGCCAGCGGCTGCCTCGGCGGCGTCTGGAACGGCGTGACGTTCTGGTACGCCAAAGCGGCCGCGGAGTATATTCCGGATTTCAGCGAAGAAGCGCTGACCAACGGATTCGAAAACTACGCGCGCGACCCGCAGCGGAACAATACGGTACCAGGCGAATTTTCGGAATGGCTGCATGGCGAAACGCTCGTCAACCAGGGCATGCCGCTCTCGCCGTGGTTCCCGCCGCGGTATTTGTGGGCGGTTATCGAGGGCGTGTTCGGCATGGACATCTCCGGCGAGAAACCTTCCCTCAAGCCGAATCTCCCCTCGAGGTGGAGTTGGTGCGGACTGCGCAAGATACCTTACCACGGCAAACACATCACGCTGTTCTTCGCCCGTATGCCGGATCTGCAGCTCTTCAGCAA
>JBKPMZ010000238.1:0-4739 GCA_046732415.1 Vulcanimicrobiota bacterium | reverse complement strand
GTGTCTTCCTCTGCGAGTGCAACGAGGATATAGAACGCGCGCGGACTGAGCGGGAGAATGGCGGAGACGTCGGACGCCATAAACAGTCGAACTCCGTAGAAATGCTACCTATTGAAGTTCGACTATATCGATTTCCTACCGATTCGTCAAGGCTGAAGCCGTCTCGACTTCGCTCGGCGCATTACTCGCACCGTACGACGCCCAAACGGTCCCCTTGCCACATAGATGAAAATCCGATATATTGGATTACACTCTATCGGAGGCTTGCATGGCTCGCGATCCGCAATCACTGCTGCCGCTCAACCCGCGCGCGTTTTACATTTTGCTCGCGCTCGCCGAACAGGAAAATCACGGCTACGCCATCGCCAAAAGCGTCGAAGCCGCGACCGGCGGCGTTGTTCGGCTGACCGCCGGAACGCTGTATCCGCTGGTGCGGCAGATGCTCGCCGACGGATGGATCGCCGAATGCGGCGTTGCGCGCGATCAGGATCCGCGCCGGCGCATGTATCGCCTCACACCGTGGGGCACACGCGTTGCGCAAGCCGAAGCGGTTCGCTTGGCGCAAGCGGTGCGCATGGCGGCGAAAACGCGGCTGCTCCCTGCTGGAGCGCTGTCGTGAGGGGCTGGCGCGGCCGCATCGCCACGGCCCTGCTGCGTGTCTATCCGCGCGAATTTCGCGAGCAGTACGCCGCCTCTATGGCCGATCACATTCATGCCGAGGACGACAATCGCGAAACGTTCGCGCGCACACTTTTCGACATGTTCGTTACCTCGGTCGTCATGCGGTTTGACGATCTGCGGCAAGACATCTCCTACGCGGTGCGCATGGACATGAAGGCGCCGCTGTTTACGTTCGTCGTCATCGCGACCATGGCGCTCGCGATCGCAACGAACACGGTCGTATTCGCGCTGCTCGACGCGGTGCTGCTCAAACCGCTGCCGTTCACCGCGCCGGAGCAACTGGGCATCCTGTGGTCGCAGATGCCGCAAAGTAACGGCCTCACCTTCACAACCGTCGGAAACAAACAGGCCGATGCGATCGCTTCTGCCTCCAAAACGTTTAGCACGGTAACCTATGCCATGTCCCCCGACACCGTTTCCGTGCCCGGCGGAACCACGCTGCATCGCGTACAGGTGAAGACCAACTATTTCACGGCGCTTGGCATTCGCCCGGTGCTCGGCACGTTTTTGACCGATGCGCCGCCCGCCCATCAAGCGGTAATTTCATTTGCGCTTTGGCAGGCGAAGTATGGCGGAAGTGCCGATGTCCTCGGCCAACAGATAAAATTGCAAGACGTTGCGTACACCATCGTCGGCGTGGCGCCCGCTGAGATGCGCGATCCAACGCTGGGCGGTCTGGCGCAAGACGACGTCTGGACGAAGATCCCCGTCTTCGATGCGGATACGATGGTCCCGGTGTTCCCCATTGCGCGCTTGCGGCCGGGCGTTACGTGGCAGGGCGCGCATGCGGATCTGGCACGCGTGCAGCGGCTGCTCAAGGGCAACAACAGCACGCATGGCAGTACGCTCAATGCGGGGCCGCTGCTGGATACCATTTTTACCTTTGCGCGCTCGTTTTTGTGGCTCGTGTTTGCCGCGGTGACCGGCGTACTGCTTATTGCCTGCGCGAATGTTGCCAACTTGCTGCTTGCACGCGGTGCCGTACGCGAATCGGAATTTGGCATTCGCAGTGCGCTGGGCGCGACGGCGGCTCGTCTTGCACGGCAAGTGCTCACCGAAACGCTGCTGCTCGCCGCAATCGGCGCCGTCCTCGGCGTGGTCATTGCCTGGCTTGTGCTGCCGGCGGCGCGTGCCGTAATGCCCGGCAACATGCCGCGCGTGCAGAGCGCGGGCATCGACACGTCGGTGTTGCTGTACGTCCTCGGGTTAATCGTTGCCGTCACGCTGCTTACCGGCATTGCGCCGGCGTACAGGCGCGCGAAAAAGGGCCGGCGTGATGCGGCTGTGCGGCTTCGCTCAGCGCTCGTGGTTGCCGAAATCGCTATCGCCTTCGCGCTGACCGCCGCGTTCGGTGTGATGCTGCATAGCTTTCTCGCGATGACGAATGTGCCGCTGGGCTTCGATCCGCGCGGCGTCTACGTCGCGAATTTGCGGCCGACGCACGATGCGCTCTTTTCGGTGAAGCTTGCGCCGTCCGCGCCCTCTGCAATTCCCGCGGCAAGCATCGAGAGTAAAATTCGCGCGATTCCCGGTGTGGAAGACGCCTCTATGGCGACGGGCACGCCCTTCAACAATTCATTCATGATGCGTATTGCGCTTTCAAGCGGCTGGGACGGCCGCAAGAATGGACAGCCGCTGATCGTTGCCTCCACGGAAGTCGGTACGCGATACTTTAGCGTCTTGCGCATTCCGATCGTCGCGGGGCACGCGTTCGCCTCATCCGATTTCGCGCGTAACACCGGCAGCGTAATGGTCAACCAGGCGTTCGTGCGGGCCTACTTTCCGCATGGCAACGTTGTCGGCAAGCTCATCCGCATGCCCAAGGTCAACTGGCATGTCGTCGGCGTGGTCGCCGACACGCGGTCATCGTTCAAAGGCAAACCCGAACCGATGCTCTACATGCCGTTTAACGGCGGGTTCGGCCCGTATTTCGGCGTCGTACTGCGCACGGCGCATCCCGTGCCCTCGCTCGCAAAAGACGTCACGCAGGTTCTGCGCAGTGCGAGCGCCATGCCGGCGGCGGTGGCGGTGCGTTCTCTTAGCGACCTGATGGCCGAAGATGCATCCAGCATGCGCACGAGCTTGCAATTGCTGGGCGCCCTCGCCGCCGTGGCGTTGCTGCTCGGACTATGCGGTATCTACAGCGTCGTCGCGTACGGCACGGAACGCCGCTTCCATGAAATCGGCATCCGCATGGCGGTCGGTGCGCGTCCGTGGAACATCGTGTCACTTGTCGTAAGCGGCGCGCTGCTGCAAAGTGCGATCGGTGTCGCGTTCGGCCTGGTGCTCTGCGCCTTGACGACGCGCCTGCTTGCAACGCAACTCTACAAGACTTCGCCACTCGATCCGCCGGCACTCATCGCCGTCGTGGCAGTCGTAATCGCATGCGCAGGATGCGCATCACTCATTCCGGCAATACGTGCCGCCTTCGCACGTCCCTCGGTAACGCTTCGCTACGAGTAAAAGCGCTCAGCGTGCCAAACGCAACAGCGGATCGAATGCGGCAAAAAACGTGCGCGGGTCCTGCGCCTGCCTGGCGTGTGCGAGCGCATCGCTCGCGCCGGCGCTATCGCCGAGCGCGATTGCCGTGAGCGCAAGGCCGTAATAGTCGCGCGTGTGCGATCGCAGGAGGTCGTCGCGCAGCGCCGCGGCGCTGTGGCGGTCGCCTTCACGCGCGGCCGCGTACGCAAGCCCCGCTATGGCTTCGCCCCAGAATTTTTCGAAACGCGAGGCGTGCGGAGCGCGCGGAAAGAGCAGCGTTTCGAAGTGCACGCGCGCGCGAGAGAAGTGCTGCAGCGCAAGCAGCGCGCGTCCGAGCAGCAGGCGCGCGAACGCGGCGTCGGGTCTGGACGCAAGCACATGCTGCAGCTGCGCCGCTGCATGTCCGAAAGCGCCCGTGTGATACGCGACGAACGCGCCGTACGTCGCCACAAGAACGGAATGCGGATGCCGTGCACGCGCGTGTCGGGCGGCTTCGTGCGCGTCATCCTCGCGGCCATTCGCAAGTGCCGTCAGCATGCGCAGCACGTGCCCTTCGGCGCTGGACGGCGACTCCGGGAGCGGCCCGCCGCAGCCGCCGCCGAACAGCTGTACCAGACCCAGCGCGAGTCGCGCCAGATGACATACCGGATCGCTGAGCAGCGCTTGGCTCGCATACCGCTTGCACGACGGAAACGATCGCTCCGCGCCCGTATAACCGCACGCCGCCTGCACGATTTCGTTAAAGGCCAGTTGCGCGAGCGCATCGGCGCAGTCGCTCGCGTGTTCGAGCGCACAAAAACAGAGTTCGTTACTGGAGTGCATGGCGGGCAGGCTGCCCATCTTTGCGAAATGCCGGGCGGCGCGCACGTACTGCGTCGCCGCGGTGCGTCGAAAACCGCGCCGAACGTCTTCTCGCGCGGCGTCCAAGCGCAGATGCACTTCCGGAATCATGCGGTATCCGCTCCCGTGCACTGTTTGAATCACTCTATACGGCTTGTGCACGTCGCCGAGTGCGCGCCGCGCCACGAGCAAATGCTGGCTGATGTTGGAATCGCCAATCGGGGCGCCGTTCCACACCTGTTCGACCAGCTGCTCTTTGCTGACGATCTCGCCGCCCGCTCGCGCCAATACGTGCAGGATGTCGAACACCTTGTCCGTGAGCTGGATCGATTCGCCGTTGCACGTGAGTATTCGCGCACCGGAGTTGAGCGTGAACGCTCCGAACTCGAAGACCCGCGTCATGCCGCTTCGATTTGTCCGCCGGCGGCGTGCGCTCTTGCGGCGCGTCAGACTTACGTCAGGAAAAAGGCCCCCGCATATGCGAGGGCCTTTCCCGATCGACTGTTTTCGCGAACGATTACAGTTTGATCTGCAGGTCGAGGTATGCCTGGAACGGCAGTGCCGCGCTGTACGGTTGGAACGGATAGTTCAGCGCCGTTGCGTACGGCGCCGTGCCGTTTGCCGGATCCGTGCCCGATGCTCCGTAGAAGAAGCCCGCGCCCGGCTGCGTACCGATGAAGTTGTACGCATTGGTTCCGGTCGAACCGTATCCGCATACCCAGCGGTTGGGTTTGAAC
>JBKPMZ010000237.1:0-3766 GCA_046732415.1 Vulcanimicrobiota bacterium | reverse complement strand
GCTGATGGCCGACTTCGAACGCGTCGTGCTTCCCGGCATTACGCATTGGAACAGCCCGCGCTTTTTTGCGTATTTCGCGACGAGCGCCGCTCCGGTGGCCGTTGCGGCTGAAGCGCTTGCCGCCGCACTCGACGTCAAAGCGATGCTGTGGCGCACGTCTCCGGCCGCGACCGAGCTCGAAGAAGTTGTGATGCAATGGCTCGGGCGGCTGATGGGATTGCCCGACACATATACCGGCATCATCTACGACACTGCATCCATAGGCGGTTTCACGGCGCTCGCCGCCGCTCGTGAATCGCTCGATTTGGGCATCCGCGAGCATGGCATGATCGGGCGCGATCTCCCGGTGTTGCGCGTCTACATTACCGAGCATACGCACTCGCATATCGAGAAAGCGTGCATTGCGCTGGGCATCGGCCGCGAAAACGTCGTGCGCGTTGGCTGCGACGCGGAGTTTCGCATGTCGCCGGACGATCTCGCTGCGCGTATCGACGCCGACGTGGCGGCAGGCATGCGGCCGATGGCGATTGTCGCAACGGCCGGTACGACGTCGACCACCTCGCGCGATCCCATCGAAGCGATCGCGCGCATTGCGCGCGAACGCAAGGTGTGGCTGCACGTCGATGCGGCATACGCGGGCGTTGCGGCGATCATGCCCGAGTTCCGCTGGGTGCTCGAAGGCGCGCAAAACGCCGATTCGATTGTCGTCAATCCCCATAAATGGCTGTTTGTGCCGATGGACTGTTCCGCACTCTACGTGCGCGACACGGAATTGCTGCGGCGCACGTTCAGTTTGATTCCGGAATATCTGCGCACGCCGGAAGAATCCGTGCGCAACTACATGGACTATGGTTTGCAACTGGGCCGGCGGTTTCGCGCGCTCAAACTGTGGTTCGTGCTGCGGTATTTCGGTGCCGAAGGGCTGCGCGAACGGCTGCGCATGCACGTGGCGCTCGCGCAGGAGTTCGCAGACTGGGTTCGCTCTGAGGCGGATTGGGAGATTCTCGCGCCGCACCCGCTCTCGGTCGTCTGTTTTCGCTATGCGCCGCCCGGCCGTACGCCGGCACAGTTGGAAGCGCTCAACGCCGCTATCATGGAAGCCGTCAACGCAGCGGGCGACGTATTTCTTTCGCACACCAAACTCGGGGAACGTTACGCGCTGCGCCTGGCTATCGGCAATCTTCGAACCACGCGCGACGACGTTGCGGCAGCATGGGAACTGCTGCGAGGTATGGCCGCCCGCTTGGGCTAACGCTAACGCATGCGCGTTCTCATCGTCGAGGACAGTAACACCGACTCGACCATCGTGCAGCGGTACCTCCAGCGCGATTCACAGGCGCCGGAGGTTCATACTGCTTCGCGTTTGTCGGACGCGCTGGCCATAGCGCAAACCGCCCCGCTCGACGTGATCTTGCTCGATATGTCGCTACCCGACGCGCAGGGCGTGGATGCGGTGCGGCGCATGCGAACCGCGGCGCCGCATGTGCCAATCGTCATCTTGAGCGGCCTGGAAGACGAGTCGGTCGCGACCGAAGCCGTACAGGCCGGCGCGCAGGACTACCTCATCAAAGGTCACGTCGATCACGTGTCGCTGCGGCGTGCGCTTCGGTATGCTATCGAACGCCAACAGTTGCTCGACCGCATCGCGCAAAGCGAAGCGCGCCTGCAAGAAGAGAACGTCATCTTGCGACGCCTCACCGATGCCGCGGGGCGCGTTTTCGCGACGCTGGACGTACGGGCGGTCGTCGGCCTGCTGGCCGCGGAAGCGCGCCGGCTCTGGGGCGGCAGCGTAACGCTGTACGCACTGCGCGGGTCGGGCGATTTGGTATACGCCGAGACCACGGGCGAGCGCCGCAAACCGGATCGTTTTCTGCTCGACGCGTTCGGTTCGCGAAAACCGGTGCTCAGCGAAGACCGCGCGCGCCTCGCGTTCCCGATACCGGGAACCAGCGGACGGAACGAGTGGATTCTCGACATCAACGCGTCGGAGCGGCTCTTCGGCGAAAACGACGTTTTCGCGCTCGAACTGCTGCGGCAATACATCGGTATCGCCATTCAAAACGTCGCGCTGTTCGGCGAATTGCAGTCGCAGCGCGCGAGCGTGATTCAACTCAACCAACTCAAGGACGATCTCATCGCGGTACTCGCGCACGATTTCAAAGGCCCGCTCACGACGATCATCGGGTTTACCGAACTGCTCGAACAGCACGCGCTCGAAGGTGAAGATGCCGAAGCGGCACTTCGCACGATCCGTCAATCGGCGATGCGGCTTGCGGATTTGGCGAACGACACGCTCGCGCTCTCGCGCGTGGAACAGGGCGAACTGAACCTCGCCACCGATCCGGTCAACGTTGGCGACATCGTCAAAGAGGCGGCTGAATCGCTTGCGCCGCAGCGGCAGATCAAAGTGACGTTCAAGACGCAGGATCCGGTCGTGCGCGGCGATCCGGCGCGATTGCGTCAGGTATTCGAGAACGTCATCGGCAATGCGATAAAATATTCGCCCGACGGTGCGCCGGTGGAAGTGCGTCTCACCGAAACGGATCGCACGGTGCGTATTGCGGTGCACGACCGCGGCATCGGCATTCCGTCGGACGAAATGAAGTTTTTGTTCGAGCGCTTCACGCGTGCATCAAACGCGAAACGCTCGAAAATCAAAGGCACGGGCCTGGGGTTGTATCTGGCCAAGACGCTCGTCGAGCGCCACGGCGGCAACATCCAAGTGCAGAGCAAACTCGGCGAAGGCAGCACGTTTACCGTCGTGCTTCCGCGTATGCGCGACGGCGTCGGCGGCGTGCTGCGCGTTCTCGTCGTGACGGGCGATGAAAATCTCGGTCCGTACATCTTGCACGAATTGCGCACCCACGGCTACGCGTCGCGCCGCGACAAGACGCTGACCGCGGCGCTGGAACGCTTGAGCGTGGAAGAAGCGGACGTCGTTATCGTCGATCGCGACACTGTCACCGCCGATCCGTCGTCGCTGTTCAAGCGAGCGAAACAGGTGCGCCCGCATATCGGGCTTATCGCGGTTTCCGGCAACACCACGCCGAAAGGTTCGTGGAATGCAACGCTGCCCAATCCGTTTCTCGGATCGGACCTGCAGAACGCGATCCAACTCGCCGACCGCACCCGTTTAGAATCCTAATACAAACGTAAATACGCACGGTGTTCCCAAGGGTGCACCGCACGGCGATAGCGTTCGTATTCCGCGAGTTTGGCATCGCGGAACGCATGATAGACGTGATCGCCGAGTGCCGCACGCACGACGGCATCGCCGTCGAGTTCGGTGATGGCTTGGCGCAGCGACTTGGGCAGCGTGCCGACGCCGCGCTCGCGCCGGTCGCGATCGGAAAGATCGTACGTCGATCCGACGAGCGGATCGCCCGGGAGCGTGCGCTGCTGCACGCCGTCGGCCAGCGCACCCACAAGGACGGCCAGTGCCAAGTAGGGATTGCATGCGGCATCGGGGCTGCGCATCTCAACCTGCGCAGGCTGCTCGTGCGGCGGAACGCGGACCAGCGCATTTGCGCTGCGCTCGGACCACACGGTGTAGATCGGTGCGTCCCACGCGGCCACGAGGCGTTTGTACGAATTCACCGTCGCATTGCAGACGGCGGTCAGCGCGGGCGCATGCTGCAGCAAGCCGCCTATCGCGTACAATTTTTCGTCTTCACCGATGCGGAAGTTCACGTGCAGCCCGCTCCCTGCGCGGTCTTCCAGCGGTTTGGGCATGAAGGTTGCCTCCAAGCCGTAGCCCGCGGCGACG
>JBKPMZ010000236.1:0-1706 GCA_046732415.1 Vulcanimicrobiota bacterium | reverse complement strand
CGGCGCTGCGATGCACCTGATCGAGATGGCCGTGGGCGATTTGTGCGAGCGGCGCATCGCCGTTGCGGGACTTGCCTTTAAGGGCGGCACGGACGACCTTCGCGAATCGCCGGCGCTCGTGTTAGTGGAAGCACTGCTCACCGCCGGGTGCAGCGTTGCGGTTCACGATGCACACGCGTTGTCTCGCGCACGCGGCGTGTTGCGCGAACGTGTGACGTATTACGCGAACGTCTACGAAGCATGTGCCGGCAGCGCCGCGCTCGTGATTGCCAACGACAATCGCGCATACGCGCGCTTGGACTGGGCGCGCGTCGCGCGGGCGCTTACCGCGCCAAACGTCATCGATCTGCGTAATCGGTTAGACCCTGCGGTGTTGGCGCGCGCCGGCTTGCAGTATGCCGGCATCGGGCGCCGCCGAACTCGCCGCGATTCACAAAAGGAGAAGACACCATGATTATGACGACCGGCGAAGTGCGGACGACAGCCGTACGGCCGGTGCTGCACGGCGCGTTCATCGTTACCGGAGCAGCGTCCGGGTTGGGCCTCGCGATCGCTAAGGCGATTTCGAATGCCGGCGGCAGTCCCATCGCGTTCGACGTGAACAAGCCCGCCGAGGCGCTGGAATACGAGGCGATCGACGTTTCGGATCGCGATGCCGTAACGCGCGCCGTTTCTTCGGTCGCCGAAAAGCACGGCGGTCTTTCCGGCGTCATCGCCAATGCGGGCGTCGATGCATGCGGCCGTTTTCTGGACGTCGGTGCCGACGCGTGGGAACGCGTCATCCGCGTGAATCTCATCGGCACTGCGAACGTGGTGCGCGCCGCGCTGCCCTATCTGATACCGAACCGCGGACGCGTCGTCACCGTGGCGTCGACGCTGGGCCTGCGTGCCGTGAGTGATGCGACCGCATACTGCGCGAGTAAATTCGGCGTCGTCGGCTTTACGCGCGCGCTGGCGACCGAACTTGCCGGTGAAGTGCCGGTGACGCTCCTGATACCAGGCGGCATGCACACGAGCTTCTTCGAAGGGCGCGATGAAAAGTACAAGCCCGCGCCGGATGCCAAATTGAACCGCCCCGAAGACGTTGCGCAAACGGTCGTGTTCGCGCTTTCACAACCGCCGGGATGCGAGATTCGCGAGATGCTCGTATGCCCGTCGACCGAAACGTCGTGGCCCTAGGGATGCATCTGCAGCATCGTGCACTGACGCGGATCCTTGTCCGGGCGCCAGCGTACGAAGCGTGCGCCATGACGAAACCGTTGGCCGGTTACGCGGTCGAATCGCACTTCGACCACGATGCGCGGCTTCACCGGATGCCACTGCGTTTCGCGCGATCCCCAGCGGCTTGTGCCGCCGGGGCGCGCGCCGGTGAAGCCCGGCTCGCCAACGATCGGCATCAACTTTTCCTTTGCGCGTTCGCGCTCGGCGGCGCTCATGCTGCCGACGAAACCGACCAGGTGCAGCAAACCAGCGTCGTCGTAGAGGCCGAGCAGCAGCGACCCGATCGTTTTTCCGTCCTTCGTAAGGCGAAAGCCGCCAACGACGCAATCGGCGGTGTATGACCGTTTGATCTTCACGACGGCATCCCGCTCGCCAAAACGGTACGGCATATCCAAGCGCTTGGCGATCACTCCATCGAAGTGCGCAATGCCGCCTTCAAGCCATTCCAGCGCTGCGTCGCGATCGCGCGTCGCGGGCGAGAGCGC
>JBKPMZ010000235.1:0-10739 GCA_046732415.1 Vulcanimicrobiota bacterium | reverse complement strand
GCTCCAGCATCGGGCGCACGTGCTCGAATGCTTCTCGCCGGCCGCCGCACATCAAATACAGCGTGCCGTTTCGCGCCTGCGGTATGGAACTGGCCATGCACGCCTCGATGGAATGCGCGCCGCGTTCTTCACAGCGCCGCTCGATTTCGACGTGCACGCTCGGCGTGACGGTTGCCGTGTTGAGGAAGTACTTGCCTTGCGCGCCGCTGAGGAGTGAATCGCCTTCGGTTGCGAAGACGCGGTACATCGCGGCGTCGTCCGAGACGACGGTGATAATGACGTCGCTCAATTCCGTAACGCGCGCGAGCGTGTCGCACACCTCGCCGCCGGCGTCGCGGGCTGTCTGCTCGGCTGCTTCGCGGTGTACGTCGTACAGCGCCGCGATGCCGTATGCCACGTCTTTCAGGCGTCGCGCGATATTCGAACCCATGCGGCCGGTCCCGACGATGCCTATACGCTGCGTGCTTGCCATGCGGCCGTGCTTCGCCGGGCTTCTTGGCGAGTCCGCCGCTCGGGCGCTTGCTTGCCGCATGGGTGTTTCGCGGGAACAATGCGCATGAACGTTGCGTTGAATCGCGTGTAGGAGGGACCAAGCTGTACATGTTCATGAAACGCGCACTCGCAGGTACCACGCTGGCAGCAATGCTGGCCCTGCTCGTTCCCGCGGCACCGGCTCTGGCCGACGGCGCGGCGAGCACTCGGAACATTTTGCTCGGCGTCGGCGCCGCGACGTACCTAATCATTCAGCACAACCGTAAGGTGCACGAGAAATACGCTGAGTACGATCGCCGCCAGGCCGAACTCAAATCGGAAAACAACGACGCCTGGGCTGCCTACAGCAGCGAGAAAAAGGCCTACGATAACTCTTTGGCTGAGATTGTGGACCTCAAGCGCGAGGTGGCGTATCAGCACAACGTCGTGCAGCAGTTGCGTCATCAAGTCGCGATGGCGAATCGCAACAACGGCCAAAGCCGCTCGTTCCAGACCGCATATCATCCGGCGCCGAAGGCGAAGGTCAAGACCGCCCGCCGCGTTGCATCCGCACCGTCGAATCAGGTGGCGATGGTTTCGTACGGATGGGGCCAGATCTAACGATGCGCCGCGTTGCTGCGCTGGCAGTGTGCGGGAGCTTCGCACTCGCGCTCGCGGCATGCGGCGGCGGCGGAACGGGGCAGGCGCAGAACCTTGCCGACAGCACGACCAAAGCCGTGTACAACGACGACCCCGGCGGCGTCACCGCGCATTTCGACAACGATCTCAAATCGCAGGTGACGCGCACGCAGGTCGGCATTCTGTCGGACCAGATGCACAAGCAAGGCGACTACCGCGGCCTGAGTTTTCTCAGCAGCGATCCCAACAAAAACGAATACACGTATCGCGCGAACTTCTCGAAGGGATCGATGAACGTGGTGATGCGTCTGGATCAGAACGGCGAGATCGCCGCGTACCGGGTGCTCGCACCAGCAAATACTCAGTGACCGCGAGCAGCGACGGGTACATTCCGCCGGACGACACGCGTCTGTGGCGGTACATGAAGCTCAACTCGTTCCTGGAGCTGCTCAGCGGACATCTGATTCAAACGCGCATCGACGTGCTGAACGACGCCGCCGAGGGCGCGTTCGGCTACAAACAGATTCATCTGTGCGGTACAGCCGACACCGTGCAAGGCATCCGTGAAGCGCGCACGCGGGTCGCCGCAACGTACTGGTTCGAGTTCGAGGAGCGCGAGTCGTACGGCATGTGGAACGTGTACGGCCGCACCGGCGAATCGGTCGCCATCGAAACAACCGTGGGCGCGCTGCGCGACGTGCTCGAGCGCGAAGGGCAAGTGCGCATCGAGCGCATGCGGTACGAGCCGATGCGCGGCGACATCGACGACATCGCCACGCTGTTCTTCCACAAACGCCGCGAATACAAAGAGGAGCGCGAGATTCGCAGCGTGCAGGTCTTCGACAAGCCGCTGAAAGATACGATCGTCGATCAGCGCTTATCGCTGGACGACCTCAACAAACTCGTGCGCCGCATCGTGCTCGCGCCGGACAGCCGCCAAACGTTCATCGAGGCGGTGAAGCACGTCGTCGAAAGCGTGTTTGCATTCGACGGCAAGCGTTTCAGCGGCGAGATTTGCGGCTCGGCACTGGATGCGGATTTAGTACCGCAGGAGTGAGGGGAGCACGATGCTGCGCTGCTAACCAGCCATATCTTATGGAAGGCGGTGTTTTAGCAAGCCGAAGCGTATCTATGGACGATTGCCCGGCATGCTTCAAACACGTGTGGTTTTATTTCGGGCCACCACCGCGCGAATTTTGCATCGGTCTTCCTGATATAATCTTCGGCCCACGCCGCGCGGGCGTCACCGACTATGATATCTTCTGTTTCGCTTTCAAAGCCGATTAACGTAGCGAACATGTCGTCCTCATACTCTGGCAGATCGAACAACAACGAACATATCTCACGAACTGCTTCAATGGGGTTGCGTTGCTCCGCAAGTATGTCCTTCGCGATAGTGACCATTCGCTGTCGCGCTTCGTCGCTGTGCATTTTTAGTAGTTCTCGTGCCGGACCATCAATGGCGCTTATTTTCGCCAGTCTCGCGGTTTCCCGTCATATTGCTTTGCGCACGCGGTGGCAGCGTCCAACGCCGCTCCCCAATGAATGCGAGCGGCCTCGGTACCTCGGCCATGCTTCGATACCTCAGCATGACACTATATGCGTCTCAGCATGATAGCGGGGGCTCAGCATGACGGGACGGGCCTCGGTGCCTCGGCAATGCTTCGATACCTCAGCATGACAGTGGGGGGCTCAGCATGACGGGACGGGCCTCGGTGCCTCGGCCATGCTTCGATACCTCAGCATGACACTGCATGGCAGGTTATTTTTTGAAGATTTTGCTGACAATGCCGCCGGCGACTCCGTCGATGGGGCTGGCTTCGTAACCGGCTTCTTCTAACACGTCACCGACGATCGTAAGCGCAATTTGTTTGCGGTTCGGCGTGCCTTGCGCGAGCGCTTGATACATGTGCACGGCCTGCTGCTGCTTGATCTTCGCGGGCATGGGCGGCTCGTGTTCATCGACGACGCATTCGATGATGGCCGGGCCGGGATGTTTGAGGGCTTCCTTCACTACGTCGTCGGCCTCGCGTGTCTGCGATATGCGCAAACCTTTTGCGCCGCATGCTTCGGCAAACTTCACGAAGTCCATGGGCGCGAACTTCACGCCGAACTCGGGATTGCCCAAGAACACCATCTGCTCCCATTTGATGAGGCCGAGCGTGTTGTTCTTTATGACGAAGATCTTTACCGGCAGATTATGCTGCACGCACGTCATAAAATCGCCGAGTTGCATGGTCATCGATCCGTCGCCGGTGAACACGACGACTTGGCGCCCGGGAAACGCAACTTGCGCGCCGATTGCATACGGTAAGCCCGCGGCCATCGAGCAATTCGTGCCGGAGAACGAGAACTGCTGATCGCCGCGCAGTTTGATCTGCCGCGCGGCCCACGTCGTAACGGTGCCGGAATCGCCGCAGATAATCGCGTCGTCCTCCAGGTGCGGCCACAGATGCCACGCGGGCACTTGCGGGCGCATGGGATAGTCGTCGCGCGTACCGCGCTCTTCCATGAGGGCCCACCACTCTTTCATGCCGTCCAGCGCTTTTTGCAAGAACGAGCGATCCTCGTTGCGCGGCGCGTGGTTGAGCAGCATCTGCAGCGTCAATCGCGCATCGCCGCACAAGCCATACGTTACCGGCGCGCGCAAGCCGATGCGCTCGGCTTTGTCGTCGATCTGCACGATCGTCGCTTCGCCCGGCTTGGGATAAAACTCGATATACGGCATCGTGCTGCCGACAATCAGCAGCAACTCGCAGCCTTTCATCGCTTCTTCGGACGGCTTGGTGCCGACCATCGCGATGGAGCCGGTCGTGTATGGGCTGTCGTCGGGCACGCAATCCTTGCCCAGCATCGCCTTCACGATCGGCGCACCGAGGCGCTCGGCGAGTTGTTCGAGTTCTTTGCGGCAGCCGCGGGCGCCGGCGCCCGCCAGAATGCAAATCTTCGTTTTGCCTTCGAATAACCGCGCGGCGGCTTCCACCTCGCTGCGCTGCGGCGCGCGTTCGTGCTGGTGCCAGTTCGTAGACGTATGGCCCTTGATGTTGCGGTGCGACCGTTTTCCGCCTTCCGCTTCCGCCGCTTGATAGTCGATCGGGAAGCCGATGTACGCCGGTCCGCGCTGCGAGAGCGCGCTGCGAATCGCGAAGTCCACCACGTTGGTGATATGCTGCGGACCCATGATGCGTTCGCTGTACACGCACAGCGGCGCCACGATGCGATCCGTCGGCACGTCCTGCAGATAATTCGTGCCGGAGAGATCGTGATATGCCATGCCGCCTATCGCGAGTATCGGCGCCTGTTCCGTTTTCGAATCGAGCAAGCCGTTCATCATGTGAATGACGCCCGGGCCGGCGGTCGAAAAGCACACGCCCAATCGGCCCGTGAATTTCGCGTAGCCGACTGCGGCCATGGCGGCGACTTCTTCGTGCCGCACGTGCACGTAGCGAATGCGGTCGGCATGTTTGCGCAGCGCTTCCATGAAGCCGTTGATCCCGTCGCCCGGCAATCCGAAGATCGTGTCAACGCCCCATTCCAGCAGGCGTTCCACCATGACGTCGGCACCGACTTTGGTTGTGCTCATCGTGCATTCCTCAACATGACTATGGAACCGGTAATGACGGTCGCGATGCCCGCGCCGATCGCGAGTTCGCGTAAACGTGCGGAGCGCGCAAGGCCATCCATCTGCGGCTGATACTCGCCGTGCTCTTGCGCCATGCGCAGCACTTGTGCGAGATGCAGCGGTTTGCGGTGCGCGCCTTCCTCGATTTGATGGCGGCAACTAAACCCGTCGGCGATGACGAGCGTGGATTCGGACGTATTGCGCACTTTCGGTAAGATCGCTTGCTCGCCGACCTCCATCGACACGCGGTACTTCTCGCCCGCTTCGTAACCAAAACTGCCGGCCATGCCGCAGCATCCGGTATCGGGAATCTCCGTTTGCAAGCCGAGTTTTTCCATGACCGACTTTTCGCATTTGAATTTCATGACCGCGCCGTGATGGCAGTGGACTTGCACCAGCGCATGCTTGTGCAATTTCGGGACGCGCCAGTGCCAGTTCTCGGCCTTCTTCTCGAGGAATTCGGCGAGCGTGTACGTTTGCTGCGCTAGGCGCTGCGCGTCGAGATCGTTCGGGAACATGTTCACGAGTTCGTCGCGAAATGCAGCAATGCAACTGGGCTCCAGGCCGACGATCGGCGTTCCGTCTCGCAGGAACGGTTCCATCGTACGAATCGCATCGCGAAAATACGCCTGCGCGAGCGTGAGAAATCCGTAATCAAAAAACGGGCGTCCGCAGCAGACGCGCGTGCGCGGCACCACGACCTCAAAACCGAGGTCTTCGAGGGCTAGCGTTGCCGCGATCGCGACTTCCGGCGTGAAGTAGGTGTTGAAGGTATCGGCCCAGAGGACGACGCGTTGGGGGGCCTCGATACCTCGGCCGCGCTTCGACGCAGCCCTGTGCTGAGGTATCGAAGCATCAGCGTGACAATTGTGGGTATCAGCGTGAGACGAAAACCAGCGGTCAAAAGGCACGGCGGCGAAGCGCGGCAGTTGGCGCTCCGGAGCGATACCGCCGAGCAGTTTGAGCACGTTGGAAACAACCGGCGTCGAGAGGATGCCGTTCACGAGATCCGGCGCTTGCGCGGCAATCGGCGCGAAGATCGGGATGAGCCCCATCGCGTACGCTGCCGGCGGGCGCACGCGCCCTTTGTAGTAGTGCGCGAGAAACTCCGCCTTATACGTGGCCATGTCGACTTGCACCGGGCAATCACCCTTGCAGCCTTTGCACGCTAGGCACAGGTCGAGCGCTTCTTTTACGGCTTCGTTCTTCCACGAATTCTTTGTGGGGCTTTCGGGGCGCATCATTTCCTGAAGCAAGCGCGCCCGGCCGCGCGTCGAGTGTTTTTCCTCGCGCGTCGCTCTGAAGCTGGGGCACATCGTGCCGCCTTCGAGATGGCGGCACTTGCCGATACCGAAGCAGCGGTTCGACGCCTCCATGAAACTAAAGTTGTCTTCGGGATACTGGAAATACGAGTCCAGATTGATTGGCGTATAGCTCGTGCCTTCGCGCAAATGCGAATCGAGCGGATACGGATCGACCAGTTTTCCGGGATTCATCTTGTTCTGCGGATCCCAGATCGCTTTGAACTCGCGAAACGCGGTGATGATCTCTTCACCGAATGCTTTCGGCAGCAGTTCCGCGCGGCCGTGGCCGTCGCCGTGTTCACCCGACGGAACGCCGCCGTATGACACCACGAGATCAGCGGCCTCTTCCATGAACGAACGGAACTGTTTCACATTGTCCGCCGTACGGAATTTGAAGTCGATGCGGCAGTGAATGCAGCCCTGTCCCCAATGGCCGTAAAACGTGCCGTCGTAGTCGAACTTGCCAAGCAATTTTTCGAAATCGCGCAGATAATCGCCGAGCACTTCGGGTGCAACCGCCGCGTCTTCCCAGTTCGGCCATCCGCCTTGGCCACCCATCCCGATGGGCATACGCGCGGTGCTCGCGCTGTGGCGGCGAATTTCCCACACCGCTTCCTGTTCGCTTTTGTCTTCCACGAGTTTGAAGTGCGGCCCGTTCGGCATGCGCGCCAAACGGTTGCGCAGCGACTCCGCTTGCGCGTCCGCTTCGTGTTGCGTTTGCGCACCGAACTGCACGACGACGAATTCATTGCCGTCGGGCAAAATATAGCGGCCGCCGAAATTCAAATGCTTCTTGTCGAGATTGCGGATGACGTGGCTCGAGAAGAACTCGATCGCGATCGGTCCGTGTTCGTGCAGCAGCGGCACGATGTCGCCGGAACTTCCCAAATCCGGAAAGCCGAGTACGACCAGCGCCTTCTTCTGCGGCTGATGCACCATGCGCAGGGTCGCCTTGAGCGTGAGCGCGCACGTTCCTTCGCTGCCGACCAGCGCACGCGCGACGTTGAAGCCGTTTTCGGGCAGCAGCATGTCCAAACTATAGCCGGACACGAGACGCGGAATGTTCGGAAAGCGCTTGCGGATGAGTCCCGCATAACGGTCGCGCAGATCGCGCAGGTTCGCGTAAATTTCGCCGCGCCGCCCGCCGCCCGCGATGATCTCGTGGAGCTCTTGCTCGCTGGTCGCGCCGACGCGCATGCGCAGGCCGTCGTACGTGAGTACGTCCATCTCCAGCACGTTGTCCGCCGTGCGCCCCGCGAGAAGCGCGTGCGTGCCGCAGGAGTTGTTGCCGATCATACCGCCGAGCGTACAGTGATCGTGCGTTGCGGGATCTGGACCGAAACGGATGCCGCTGCTCGACGCCGCTTGCGCGAGCGAATCGCAAATCACGCCGGGCTGCACGCGCGCCGTGAGATGCTCCGCGTCGATGTCGAGAATCGCGTGCATATACTTCGACGTGTCGATAATCACGGCGGCGTTGCAGCATTGGCCCGCGAGACTCGTGCCGCAGCCGCGCCCGAGAATGGGAACCGCATGCTCGCGGCAAATCGCCACCGCATGCTCCACGTCATCAGCGCTCTTGGGTATGACGACGCCGATGGGCACTTGCCGGTACACTGACGCGTCGTACGCATACATGGCGCGATCGCCGTCGGAGAAGCGAACTTCGCCGGTAATCGCATCGCGCAGCGCGCGCTCCAGAACGTGCACGTCTTTCACCGTGCTAGGTCCTTCCCGGCGCCATGCGCATCTCACGCGGGAGGCGCTCCGTCGCTAATGGCAGCGCCACAGCATTCCGAACGTCAGTTATCAAACCAGTACTCGTGGATGGCGCTGGCGCTCGCGGCAGTTGCAGGCGCGGTCGACGGCACCGGCTACTTGCTGCTCTATCACATCTTCACGTCACATATGAGCGGCAACACCGTCGCGATGATGATCTACGTCGCCGGCGGCAATTGGCACGAAGCGTGGCGTCACATCGAACCGATCGTCATTTTTTTCTTCGGTATCATCGCCGGAATAGCGCTCACCGATCTGCTCGTGGCGCTGCGCGTCGCCCGCATGTTTTCCGTTATCGCGGGGCTCGAGTTCATTTTATTGATCGCGTTCTTCGCGCTCGCACATCCGCCGCAGCAGTGGATGGTGGTGTGGCCGGCCAGTGCGATGGGCCTGCAGAATGCGATGCTGCGCCGCGTCGGGCACTACAAAGTGCGCACGACCTTCGTCACCGGAATGCTGACGAACACCGCGCAGGGTTTGGTGGAAACGGTGCAGGCCTTGGCCACCCGCGCGGACGACGCGCGCGAGAAAGTCGGCGACTTCCTGTTTTACGGCGGCATTTGGCTGTGCTTTGCGTGCGGCGGTATCGCGGCGGCGGCCATCGCCCTCGCGTACGGTACGGAGGCGCTGCTGCTACCTCTGTCGGGTCTGGCGCTGCTCATCGCCTACGACCTGGTCGCACCGGTCACGAAGGTGCCCGCCGAGCAGGCATCCGGCGAGCAATCAGGGTAATCACTCGCCGTTATGACCGTATCGTTAGTCTTTTTGCTGTGCGGCTTTGGCGTGCTCCTGACCGCCATTTTCTACTTCGGCGGAATCTACGAGTCCAACCGTCAGTCGTAACTAGCCTTTGGAAATTTGCGTGAGCATTCGCCCGGCTTGTTCGGGCGAAACGCTTTTCGCAACGTCGGCTTGACTGACCATGCCGACCACGCGCCCGTCTTCCACGACCGGCAGCCGGCGCACTTTGTACTGCGCCATCAAGTCGCAGGCATGTTCGATGGAATCTTCGGGGCGAAGCGTGATGATCTCGCCCTGCTCGAGTTCGCGCGCGCGCGTGTTCGCCGGATCTTTTCCGCGCGCGATGACATGCACGACGATATCGCGATCCGTCAGCACGCCGCGAATCTGTTTGTTCGAATCGCAGATGGGCAGTACGCCGATGTCGTCGCTTGCAAGACGCTCGGCCGCTTCTCGCAACGTTTCATCTTCTTGAATCACCGTGACGTCTTTGGTCATGATGTCCGCTGCTCGACTTGCCATAATGAGAAACCCTCCTGTGTCGTAGCAGGAGGGTTTCCCGGAAACATCACCACTTCACGCGGCGAGTGCCCGCTTCTTAGTCGGTAATCGCGACCGCGGATGCGGGGGCGGTGACCGTCGGGCCGGTGACGTCCGCCGTACCGTCGGCGCCGCTCGCCGTCTGCGCTTCGCCCGCCTGGTTTGTCCACGAGTTCTTCACCACAAGCGTGTACGAAGCACCGCTGCTGAGCGCGTTGATTTGGAAATTGCCGTTGGCGTCGGTCACACCGGTGTTTACGACAGTTGTGCCTTGCTCCGCGACGACTTCCGCATTGCTCACCGCCGCGCCCGCGTTGTTTTTCACGGTGCCGGAGATTGCGATATTGACGGCCTGCGCACTCGCGACGAGCACCGGCTTCATGAGCCACTGACCGCTCTGCCCCGCTGAAACGATGGACTCGGCGGCATTAAAGTCGATTACGTACGCATAGGTTTGACCGGCCTGCGCGTTCAGCGCAACGCGAACTTTAATTCCCGACGTGCCCGTACCGTCACCGTTGTCGGTGCTGCTGCTTCCGCCGAAGCCGGCAGAGGTAGCACTGGGAATCGAGAGCGGATACGTCGTTCCGTTTACGACGACCGACGTATTGCTCGCATTCGACGTATCGAGTACAAAGCGCAGTTGCGTGTACGTTCCGGCTGGAATGCTCGCCGTTCCGAGCGAGAGCGCCGACGTTTGGTAATCCAACAGATTGATCTGCTGCGCGGGCGAAAACGTCGCGATCGTTTGCACGCCGCCGTCGCTGCCGACGGCTTCGACTTTCGCGATGGCGATGTTTACGGCGGTAACGGTGCCGCCCGAGGTTCGGAACGGTCCGTCGACGAGCGAGGCGCTCAGGGATGCGGTTGACGCGCCGCCGCTGGGCAACGTACCGGACGCACCGCCGCCGCACCCGGCCAGCAGCAGCGCGACTGCAGCAAGGCTTGAAAGAAAGCGGATATTCATTCTGTTCTCTGGTCCTCTCCGAGAGAGGAGGCTCGACGGGGACTCAACGTTTGCAAAGGCTGCGTAAGTTCCGCTTGCCTGCTGTGAAAAGCAAGAAAGCCCCGCCTTCCGGCGGGACTTTCTTTTTTATGGCGTGTGCGTGTCGTTACAGTGACTGCACCACGATCGGCACGGTACCGTAGTTCACACCGGAGCTGTCGCGGATGTTCAGGTTGCAAAACCCCGTATGCACCGGCGTTACGGTAAACGTCGGCGACGTGCCCGATACGCTGACGATTCCGGCGCAACCCTGCACGCCGGTGGGATTTTCGTTATTATTCACGATGACGCCGGTGTTGTTGAATCCGTCCACGTTCGTGTTGGCTTGGAACGGCGCCGCAGCCGGGGCCGCGCCGGAGATCGTAATCGTCTGCGCCGTGTCCTTGTTGTTCGCGAAGACGAGGTAGCTCGGCGAAGCGTTCACTCCGCCAAACGTGGGATTCAGCAGCGTTCGCCCGACCATATAGTCGTAGTTGTAGTTCATGGCAAACGGGCTGTTCGATCTTGCGAGCAACGTCACCCAAGCGGGAATTTTCGTCCCGTTCCATGTCAATGTCAAGTTGCTCGCATCTGTGGAGTTTGCCACGCTCGTTGCAGAGAGCGTCGTCGCACCTGTTCCATCATCGTCGGTGATCGT
>JBKPMZ010000234.1:0-5273 GCA_046732415.1 Vulcanimicrobiota bacterium | reverse complement strand
TGCTATACCTACATGGCCGGCTGGTTCTACGCCGCTCTGCTGGCGCTGGGACTGATCGCGCTGCACGTTCGCACGCTGGGGACTCGCGCGGACTGGTTAAAGGTCGGCGGCGCGTGTGCACTGTGGCTGCTCATCTCCTGGCCCGCGCTGCACATGGTATTCTTCGATCCGCTCACCGCAGCGAAAGCGGAACGGATCGCGACGTTCGCGGGCGGTATTACCTGGGATGCGCTGCGCGCGTTCTTCCAAAACTACGCCGCGCATTTCCGCCCGTCGTACTTCGTGATCTCCGGCGATCCCAAAGCCGGGGTCACGTGGCGATACCTCAACGGGTTCGGCGCGTTTTACTGGTTCATCATTCCGCTTTCGGCCACCGGTCTGATCGCCTGTGTCTCCTACGTGCGGGAACGCGGGTTATCCGCATGGGTGTATCTCTGGCTGCTGGTATATCCGCTTGGCGGCGCGCTGACGAATGAAGGCGCGCCCAACGCGCCGCGCACGCTCGCCGGTGCGCCGGTATTCTGTTTGCTTGCCGCATTCGGCGTCGCGTTCTTTGCCGATTGGTCGCGCGGCGTCGTGCGGCGCGCCGTGTACGCGGCGTTTGCCATCTCGTGCATGGTGGCCGCCGTGCTCTTTTCATCGTTTTATTTCACCGCGTATGTGCATCGCAATTCGAATGCGTGGGATTCTGGTACGGGTGCGCTATTTGCGGCGATCCGCGCGCACAGCCGCGGTTACCAGCGCGTATGCTTTGCCGTATTGCCCGCATGGTACGAAACCGACGTGTATACGCGCTTTTATCTCTCCGACGTGCCGCTGCAAGTGTTCGACGACGTCAACAATCGGCAGTGCTCGTTGCCCGGCACGCTCATCGCTGCGGATCCGCTGCACGCCGTGCATGCGCCGGGGCTAAAAACGCTTACCTCAGTGCCCGACGTCGACGGAAGAACTTTTGCGACGCTGGCGGCGCGTCCGCCGGAGGGGGCGCGTAGCCAGGAGGCTAACGTCGTGCCATGCTGCATTCCGAGGCCGCGCAAGGCGCGGTAAAGACTGACGCGGCGCAGGCGCGTCTCGAACTCACGGTGCGAGGCTTGCTGCTCGGCGCCGCGATTACGCTGGTGTTCACCGCTGCGAACGTGTATCTCGGGCTGAAAGTCGGCTTGACGTTCGCATCGTCCATCCCCGCCGCCGTTATCTCGATGGCGGTGTTGCGCATGTTCAAGACCGGCACGATTTACGAGAACAACATCGTGCAAACTGTTGCATCCGCTGCGGGGACGATCTCTTCGATCATCTTCGTGCTTCCCGGTTTGGTGATGGTCGGCTGGTGGGACGGCTTTCCGTTTTGGCCCGCGTTCGGCGTGTGCGTCGTCGGCGGCATTCTCGGCGTGATGTTTACGATTCCGCTGCGGCGCGCACTCGTAACGACTTCGGATTTGCCGTATCCGGAAGGCGTTGCCGCGGCCGAAGTGCTCCGCGTGGGAACCGGTTCGCGTGAAGGCGCGGTAGAAGGGAAAGCCGGACTGCTCGCCGTTGTTTGGGGCGGCATCGCGTCCGCAGCGTTCGCGGCGGTAACGGCGACGCGTGTTTTCGCCGGCGAAATCGATTACTATTTTCGCGCCGGAGCGTCGGCAAGCGGTCTTGGGTTTTCGCTCTCGCTCGCGCTGCTCGGCGCGGGACATCTCATCGGTTTGGCGGTGGGCCTTGCGATTCTCGCCGGGTTCGTGATTTCGTGGGGCATTTTCGTTCCGATTCTCACCGCCATGCATCCCGCAGCCGGTGATGCCGCTACCGTTGCCACGACGGTGTGGTCGCACCAAGTGCGCTTTATCGGCGCGGGCGCAATCGGCATCTCCGCGATCTGGACGCTGCTGCGCTTGGCCGCTCCCGTGTGGACGGGACTGATTGCGGCGATCGAGGCATCGCGCCGGCGCGCAAAAGGTGAAGGCCATTTGATGGCGCGCACGGAGCACGACATGCCGATTTCACTCGTGACGATTATCAGCATCGCGTGTCTTATTCCGATGGCGGTGCTGTTCATTGCGTTTTTGCACGGCGGTGCGATTTCGCAGTACATGGTACCGCTGGTCATCGGATCGGTGCTGTACGTGATCATCATCGGATTCGTGGTCGCGGCGGTTGCGGGATACATGGCTGGACTCATCGGCAGTTCGAATAGCCCCGTTTCCGGACTTGCGATTCTCGCCATCATCGGCATTTCGCTCATCGTGCTCTTGATCGCGCACGGTGCCTCCGGCGCGGCAAAAGATGCGCTCGTCGCGTTTGCGCTCTTCGTCACTGCCGTCGTGCTCAGCGCCGCAACGATTGCCAACGACAATCTGCAAGACCTCAAGACTGGGCAACTCGTCGATGCCACACCGTGGCGGCAGCAAGTCGCGCTGCTCGTCGGCGTCCTGTTCGGTTCGCTGGTGATTCCGCCGATATTGAATTTGCTGAATCTCGCGAACGGGTTCGCGGGCGCGCCGCATCACGGTGCGAACGCCGCTCAGCCATTGCCCGCACCGCAAGCGCTGCTGATATCGACCTTGGCCAAAGGCGTGATCGGCGGAAACATCAACTGGAGCATGATTTGGCTGGGCGTTGCGGTGGGCGTCGGCGTTATCATCATCGACGAAGTGCTGCGCGCGACGAGCAAAGAGCGGCGCAAACTACCGCCGCTTGCGGTCGGCCTGGGCATCTATTTGCCGACGTCCACGACAGCGGGTGCCGTGCTTGGTGCGGTCGCCGGCTGGTTTTACAATCGTGCGGTATCGCGCGGGCGCAATGCGGACATGGCAAAGCGCCTTGGTGTACTGCTTGCATCCGGCCTGATCGTCGGAGAGAGCTTATTCGGCGTGCTGCTCTCCGGCATCATCGTTGTCAGCAAGAACGGTACGCCGCTCTCGCTCGTGCCCGATTCGTTCCTCGTACCGGGTGAGATCATCGGCGGTATCGCGTTCCTCGCGCTCATTGCGTTCATGTACCGCTGGGTCGCGGGCATGGCGCAAAAAGCCGTTATTTAGCGAAGCTGCGACGGCCGCTGCGCGCGCAACTGCTCGAACAGTTTGCGCAGTGCGGCGGCTTCGTCCAGTTGCGACTGCGTGGGCGGCGCGTAGTTTCCGCTCAAGCGGCCCATCAGGTCGCCCAAACGATCGCGGAAGCCCGGCGGCCCGCCGAGGTCTTCGGCGTTGCGCGGTCCGTACGTCAGTTTACGTTTAAACGTCAGCAGCGCCGCGGAATGGTCGCCGTGTTTCACGCGTGCGTCGATGGCGTTGAGCCACGCGTCGACGGTGCCGTACCAGCCGAACAACTCGCTGAGCAAATCGTAGCGCGCCTGCATTTGCGCCGTGGTGAGATTATCGCGCGGATCCTGCTTGACGGTGACGGTTTGCCGCGCATGCGTGCCGTTCGCATTCAATCGCACCGTATACGTTCCCGGCACGACTTCAGGCCCCGTCGAAGGTCCCTGATTGAATGAGAACGTGCCGCGCCATTTCACCGGACCCTTGGTGTCCAAGTCCCACGCCACGCGGTTGATACCGGCTTTGTGTGGAACGTCTTTTCCACTCAGATGCCTGATCACGCGGCCGTTGCTATCGAGGATGTCGATGCTGGCGTGTTTGTCTTCTTTGGGAAGCGAATACGTGAGGAGCGCACCGTAGTCGACGTTCGGGCCCACGAACTCGTTCGTAGGCAACCCGTCCGCGAACGCGTTGACCGGTGAAAGGCGCATCCAGCGGTACGTATCGCGCGGCGCGAACAGCGTGACGGTTTTGCGAATCGACGGCGAGTACTGCTGCAGCACGGTGAGATCGTCCAAAACCCAGACGCCTCGCCCGTGCGCCGCAACGAGCAAATCGTTCGTTTGCGGCTGAATCTCGATGTCGTAGATCGCGGTGGCCGGCATGTTGAGCCGCAGAGAATGCCAATGCGTACCGCCGTCCCACGACGCGAACATGCCGCGCGAAGAGCCCGCATACAGCAGATTCGGATTCTTCGTGTCCTGGCGCACCGAACGCACGAACACGTTGTGCGGCAGATCGCCGGAGATGGACCGCCACGACGCGCCGAAATCGCGCGTTGCGAAGATGTGCGGACGCTCGTCGCCCAGCATGTGATTGTCGCCGACGGCAAACGCTGCCGCCGCGGAATAGGGGCTCGCGTCAACGGTTGAAACGCGCGCCCAGTGCGGCATGCCGCTCGGCGTTACGTTGTGCCAGGTCGTACCGCCATCTCGCGTTACTTGCACCAAACCGTCGTCGGTGCCGGTCCAGATGACGCCGTTCTGCACGCGCGAAGGCTCGATGTCGAGAATCGTGTCGGACATCTCCGCACCGGACATATCCGGATCGATCGGTCCGCCCGGAACCTGCTGATGCGCTTTGTCGTTGCGCGTGAGATCGGGGCTGATAATCGTCCAGTGCGCGCCGCGATCGCTCGATTTGAACACGACGTTACCGCCCACGAGCGCCGAACCATCCGTAAGAAACGCAATCGGCGTATCCCAATTGAAACGGTACTTCAAATCGTAGCCGGGTTCGCCGCCGCTCGATCGCGAGATCGGCGATACTTCGTACACTTGCTGCTTCGCCGTATCGAGCAGGTAGACTTGACCGGAATCGCTCGCCGTCGACGTGGACCATACGAAATTCGGGTCCTTCGGATCGTAGAGCGTCCACATGCCGTCGCCGGGTGCAACGGTCCACCAGTCGCGATTCATCACGCCGACGCCGCTCGGGCTGTTCGCCCAGCCGCACCACGAATCGTCGTCTTGCAGTCCGATGCAGACGTGGTAGTTCGGCAGTTCGGTATCGTAGCCGATGTGATACGGCTGCGCGAACGGCAGATCGTACGGCTGACGCCACGACATGCCGCCGTTCATCGAAAGCAGCGCGCCTTCGTCGGATCCGACCGCCACGCGCTTTCCGTCTTGCGACCACCAGATGTTGTGATAGTCCCATCCGCCTTCGTTCGCGATCGTGCTGAACGTCTTGCCGCCGTTCTTGGACATCGACAGTATCAGCCCGACGTTGATCACGCGATCGTTGTTCGCCGGGTCGACGAAGATGCGGCTGAAGTAGAATCGCCGCATGCCGACGAGCCAATTGTGCGGCATCAGCCGCCACGACGCGCCGCCGTCGTCACTGCGCCACAAATCGCCCGCTTTCGACTGAATGACGGCGTAGACGCGCCCGTGCGTTCCCGCGGCGATACCGATGCGGCCGGTGTCGCCGGCCGGTAGTCCGCGGCCGGTGAGTTTGCGCCACGTTCCG
>JBKPMZ010000233.1:0-1456 GCA_046732415.1 Vulcanimicrobiota bacterium | reverse complement strand
CGACTGGCCTTTCGAGCGAGAGCAGATGCTCCCACACCAATCGCGTGGCGCAGGTCTCGTTGCGGTCGCTGAACGCCGGGGGCTTGTGATCGAAAATCAAACGCTCGGGAGCATAAACTCCAGACAGATCAACCACGCAGTCGTAGCTCGCCAGCTTATTGACCGAACAGCCGCGCGCCACGAAGACCACATCGACGCGGCGATCGTCAAACAGATAGCGCCAGGCGAGCCAAGCGGAAACCAAGGCATCGGCGTCTGGCTTCTGGTGTGTGGCGACGAGTTTCATTGTCTTTCCTGCAGTTGCATGGCTGGGAACACGAACCGGCTACTGTCAGCGCCGTCGCGTGAGCGCATTGGGCGGCATTCCCGGGGCGCTATTGTAACGGATTATCTGGCGACCGCGAGATTGGCGCTGTTTGCGTCTGTCACTCTGCTCGCGGCGCCGTCCAGTATACATGCAGTCGGCTCGTGTTTGGTCGCAAAATGGCCTACGATGCTGGACAGTGCTCGCGATCATCGCACTGCCTTTTTGTGCGGCGAGTTGACTAGCGGTTGCGTCACTTGGCGCACTGCCTGGCTAGGCTATCATCCTCGCTCCTGAACAACACATGAAACGCGGAACGAGTAGCAAGCACGGAAGCTTGGGGGCAGCAATTAAAGAAGCAGACTGCCGCAGTGCGCATCGGCCTCACGCCGCTGGGGCGGGGCGTCTTCGCTCGCCGACGGTTTCGACCGCAGCAAGTGATCGGCATCATTCACGGCCGCGTGATCGACGACCCCGGCTACGTGTCGGATTACTGTATGGACCTCGGCGATGGTCTGGGGCTTGAACCAGCCGCTCCATTTCGGTACGTGAATCACAGCTGCCAGCCCAACTGCGAAATCTTCTGGTGGGAGGCCGAAGTGCCCGAACCTCGCGATCGGTTATGGCTGCAGGCATTGACGAAGATCGAGCCCGGCGAGGAATTGACGATCGACTACGCCTGGTCAGCAGACGCCGCGATTCCGTGTAAGTGCGGCGCCCCAGGCTGCCGAGGCTGGATCGTGTCGGCGGACGAGTTCGGGGTGTTAGGGCAGGGCGTGGGCCGATCAGAGCTGGCCGGCGCCAATAAATAGAAATCAGGCCTGACGAACGGCTGCCGGCGGGTGCTCCGATGGCAAAGTGCCACTTACTTGCCCCGAATCACCATCGCCGCAGCGCCAGCGATTCTGGCTCGATAGTCGGCCTCAGGCGCCCGAGCGTTCGCTGCCGCCAGCTGATGCAGTTCCGCCAGAATTCGGGGAACGTTGGCAGCCAGCACCGGTTGCTGGTTCGTCTTGGATTGGCTGCTGGTTGACAATGCTTATCAATCGCTCCAGATGTGGCTTCAGTGGTGTCGGCCCTTCGGCTCATCTCGTGGTGCCTCAAAAGTGCCTCAATGTTGCACGATTCGGTACAATATGGGTGCTACACGAC
>JBKPMZ010000232.1:0-1344 GCA_046732415.1 Vulcanimicrobiota bacterium | reverse complement strand
GGTATATGCAACGCCGTCGGGCGTGTACGCCTTGAACCAAGCGCTGTTGGAGCTCCATTGCGATCCATCGGTAAACGTTACGGCGGTTACTTCAATCTTTTCGTGGCGGATGCTGCGAACCATCGCTTCGCTCATGAGGGGCATTGCCCAGCATTTGTCCTGGATCAGGATCGGCGGCGTGAACGTGCCGGCGAACGTGTGCGTGTACCCGTCGACACGGTGGTAGTCACCGTTTTCGAAGAGGTAAACGATCTTGATCGAAGAGGCGGTTTTATTCGTGACCGTTCTGAACGTCGTGCACTGACGAAATTTGGGCTTATTGCCATCCAAGACGTCGCTGAAGCTTTCGACGCTTGACGCCGTTACCGCTACCGGCGCACCGTCTGGTACGCCAAACCACGTTAAATTGAAGGACGGCGGCGTGTATACGTACGCTGAACCGTCGTACGCATATGCACGGGTGAACGAGTCGCCGGTGTGCCACACCGCACCGGAAGCGTACGATATTCCGTTTACCTCCAAAACGACTTTACCGCTGTCCGTCACGCCGGAGACCGCGCCCGAGGCCGCTTGACCGGAAATTCCGGTGTCCATGCACGCGCTTGCGGTCCCGCCGGGATAGACGGTCGACTGCGGCGTTACGACGTAGTTCTTCTTCGAAAGGCGCTCGTTATTAAACTGGTCGTAAATATAGAACGAAAATTCAAACGAGGATGCGGGGCTCGCCGTGAGATTGCGGTAGGTGAAGCAGACTTCCACATCCTTCTTCGAATTGAGGCCGATGGTTGAGTTGCTAAAGGCAACCGGCCCTCGGCGGTCGACGGTCAACACGGAATCCATGCTCTGCGTCGAACCTTGATTTTGGGCGAGCGACAGAGCTGGGACGCAAAGAAAAACAGCGCCGGCTACAACCGCGGCGATACGTCGGTTCATAGTTCCCTCGTTTCTAGTACGGGATGTGTGCAAGACAGGCGCGTTGCGCATGGTCGAGTTTGGTATAGGCCGCGACGGCATGTCGTTGACGTGTGAGCGTCTCATCGACGCTGTACGGTCCCTCTGGACTGTTATCGATAAAATCGGAGATGCGCCATGCGGTGCCGGACTTAACGGTGTCAACATCGATGGAGCTTTTTCCGGCCTTCCATAGCCGCAGCTCAACCGTGACACGAACCGTCGAATTCGGTGCCTTTCGCGAAGGGCCAAGCGCGAACGCCTTGAGCGGAACTTGTGCTCCGCTGAATGGGTCCCAGTCCATGATCGCCGAGTGGGTGCACCGCTCGGCAGCGTCGACCCATGCGAGGTCGTTCGCAAGACGCGGCGTGAAGTAGCGGCTCTGCGCCAGCC
>JBKPMZ010000231.1:0-4563 GCA_046732415.1 Vulcanimicrobiota bacterium | reverse complement strand
GAATGCAAGTCACGAATGTAGAGCACGTGTCCGGTAATGGGATCGATTGCGGTGATGTGTCCCGACCCGTCGTGATGCACCAGGATGCCGTCGATGATTGCGGGTGTGGGCATACCGCTTCCTTGAAGCGGCGCGCGCCAGCGAATCACGCCGGTGCGCGCATCGAATGCGATGAGCGCGCTCAGGCCGTCGCCGACTTGCAGCGGCTGTCCCGGGCTGGGCCCGGAGCTCGTTGAATTGCCTTCACCAGCAATAACGAGACCGTGGTAGATCAGCGGCGCGCTCATGAGCGCGTTGGACACGTGATGCTTCCAAACGATGTGTCCGTCCTCGGCGCGCAGTGCGAACAGCGTTCCGGCGTTGTTGCCGATGTAGACGATGCCGTCTGCAAACGTCGGGCTTGCCGAAATCGAACCGCCCGTCTCTACTTCCCAGTGTGCGTTCAGATTGCCCGGCAACACCGCGTTGTTGGCGTCGTTCAGGCGGAACTGCGTCCAATCCGGCGCCGCAAGCCCCGCGGGGCACGCGACCAAGCAAGCAACGAGACAGGCCGCAAGGAAACGAAAAAACTTCACTGACAACCGGTTTTGCGCGCCGCCTTCTGAGCCCTGGTGCCCTAAGGAAGCGCGACTTCGATGCTGCTCAGATCGCTTAAGAGTGCGTCTTCCTTCGCATTACCGTCGCCAAAGATATCAGGACTTGTTTGTCCTTGCCAGCTTACGACGATTGAGGAAAAGTCTGGAACGGAACTTGCTGGCAACGTGCTCAGCGGCATCGCGTTTTGCACGTCGACGTATACCTTGGCCGTTTCGGCGGCCGTGAGTTTCGCGCTGCTTACGGATGAGCCGTTGAGCGTCTTCGTCACCAATCCGTCACTCTGCACGACATAGGTGATGTCCGGCGGATTGACAATCGATCCGCCCGATTGGTGAAAGGTTACGGGTTCGGGCGTTGGCGTGGCCGTAGGTACGGGAGACGCCGTGCCGCCCGTGCAACCAGCGACGGCGGCAATGAGTGCAGCCCCAATGCACGCTGCAAGTTTTCGCATAGCGGCGTTCACGGAGTCGCCGCCGGTGACGGCGATGCGCTTGGCGAAGGCGATGCGCTCGGCGACGGCGACGCGCCCGCAACGCACAGGCTGTGCAGCGCAGTCATTGCGGCGGGATCGGCTTGCGCGGTTCCCATTTGCATGTACGACAACATGTACGCCACGCCGTTACCCTGCGTTATCGCCAGGTGTTCGGATACGGGCAAAGGGCTCTTCGTCAGCGAGATGTCCGCGAGCATGCCCGGATAGCCGCACATCGAGGCTTGTTTGCGTACGTCGATGTGTATCGGCGATTTTTGCGGATGCGTGCCGGACGATTTCTTCAACGCCGAACGAAAGATCGTATCGAGCGACCCCGCCGGCGATCCGCGCATCAGCATCATCACCTCGCCGGGCTTGGTGCCCATCCACATGCCCACGGCTCGCATGTCGTTCCCGCTCTTCGTCCACCCCGACGGAGGTTTGAGCGACGTGATCGACGCCGTACCGTTGGGGCAGAACGCGTGCATCACGTGGACGATCTGCGCGTTCGCCGGAGCATTCGCGGGACGCGTGTACATTAGCATGTAGCCGTAGCCGTTCTTTACCGCAACCACTTGCTGAAGGATGGACGAAGCACCGCCGGCATTCACGCGACTCGTAATCGATCGCGCCGGAACGTTGCAAAGCCGCATACTCACGTTCGACAGCGTCGTCGACACGCCGTGATGCGTCGATTTTTTCGCACTTGGGGCAAGCATTTGCAGCGAGCCTGGAAAGGCCATCGCGGTCGCGATAAAGCTCGATGACTTGCCGTGCGCGTCTTTCGGCCCGCTCCATACGCTGCCGACCACGTTCATGGCGCTCTGCGGCAATTGCACCCAGCCCGGCGGCGGCGTAAACGGCAACGCCGCCGTTGCCGTGGCCAAAATCAAAGTAATCACACCCGTAAATAGCATCTTCTATCCTTTCAAGAGCCCAACGTCTTTGCCAACCGCTTCGAATGCCGCAAGCGCCCGATCCATTTCGTCTTTCGTAAGTTTCGCGTTGATCTGTACGCGAATGCGTGCGGTGCCTTCGGGGACGACCGGGAAGCCGAATCCCGTCACGAACACGCCTTTCTTGAGCAGTTGATCGCTCATCGCGATTGCGAACGCGGTGTCGCCGACGATGATTGGAATGATCGCGCTCTCGCCCTCGAGCGGTTTGAAGCCCAGGCGCGTGAGTTCGCCACGGAAGTAGGCGACGTTGTCGCGCAGTTGCTGCACGAGTTGCGGGTGTTCGTCCAAGTAATCGAGCGCGGCGAGCGCACTGCATGCGACCGTTGCCGGTAAGGCATTTGAAAAGAGTTGCGGCCGCGATTTTTGGATGAGTGTGTCGATGAGCGCCTTACCGCCCGCAACGAATCCGCCTGCGGCGCCGCCGAGCGCCTTGCCCAGGGTGCCGGTAATAATGTCGATTTGGCCGTCCAATCCGAAATGCTCGATGGTGCCGCGCCCGGTTTTGCCCATGACGCCGGTGCCGTGCGAATCGTCGACGACCGTGACGGCGTTATATTTTTTGGCCAGTTCGACGATCTGCGGCAGTTTCGCAATGCTGCCTTCCATCGAGAATACGCCGTCGGTCACGATGACGATCGGCGAACAATCTTGCACCGCCTGCAGTTTCGCTTCGAGATCGCCCATGTCGCTGTGCTTGTAGCGTTCGCGGCGGGCTTTGCTCGCCAAACGCGATCCGTCGATGATCGATGCGTGGTTCAACTCGTCCGAAAGCAGCGCGGACCCGTCTTCGCAAATCGAGGGCAGCAGCCCGGTGTTCGCATTCCAGCACGAGACGTACGTCAGTGATGCTTCGGTCCGCAAGAACTGCGCGATGCGTTCCTCGAGCTCGCGATGAATGTCGAACGTACCGCAGATAAACCGCACGGACGCCGTACCTGCGCCGTACCGGTCGAGCCCGCGCTTCCCGGCCTCGATAACCGACGGTTCGTCGGAAAGCCCCAGGTAGTTGTTGCTGGAAAGCACGATGACGTCGCCCGCTTCTTCCATGTGCACTTCTGCGGCCATCGGCGTCGTGAGGTGGCGCAGCGTCTTGTACGTGCCTGCGGCCTTCAGACTGTCAAGGCCGGCTTGCAGTTGCTGTTCGAACGTGGCGTTCACTTGGCCAGATCTCCCTTGAGGTCGAGAACGATTTTTGCGGCTTCTCCGCTGTGCATCAACTCGAACGCGCGATCGAATTGTTCGAACGGCAGCACATGCGTAATGATCGCACGCAGATCGACGCGTCCGCTGCGGACCAGCGCCTGCGTCTCGTACCACGTTTCGAACATTCGCCGGCCGTTGATGCCCAGCACTTTGAGCCCTTTGAAGATGATACGCTCGGCAAGGTTGATGTTCACCGTATCGCTGGGAATGCCGAGCAGCGCGGCGGTACCGCCGTTGCGCACCATGCGCAGGCCGTTGTCGATCGCCTGCCCGCTGCCCGACATCTCGAGCAGGACGTCGACGCCGTCACCTCCGGTGCGCTTGATGATGTCCGGCACGAGATTGGGATCCGTAGCGGAGAAGACTTCGTCGGCGCCCAGTTTTTGCGCGAGTTCTAATTTCGCCGGATTCACGTCGATGGCGTACACCGCTGCGGCACCGGCTGCACGCGCAACCGGAATCGCCATGAGGCCGATGGATCCGACGCCCGTAATCACGACCGATTTCACGCTGACGCCCGCGGCCATTACCGTATGGACGGCGTTGCCCAGCGGATCGAAGATTGCGGCGAACTCGTCGGGAATCGCCGGGTCCAGCGGCCACACATTTACTTCGGGCATCACGATGTAGTCGGCGAATGCACCGTCGCGATCGACGCCGATGATTTCGACTTTCTCGCAGATATGGGCTTCGCCCGTTCGGCACAAGAAACACGTGCCGTCGGCAATGTGGCCCTCCGCGGATACGCGATCGCCGACGCGCACCATACGCACGGCGGGGCCAACGGCCGCAACGGTTCCCATGAACTCATGGCCGATGGTCAGCGGCGGACGCACGCGGTTCTGCGCCCACTTGTCCCACGAATAAATGTGCGCGTCGGTGCCGCACACACCCGCTTTTTCTACGTTGATGAGCACGTCGGACGGCCCGAGCTCCGGCACGGGAATTTCTTGCAGGACGAAGCCCGCGTCGGGCTTGATTTTACGCAGCGAGCGCATAGTCGTGGGAAGCATATATTCTAGAAGTCGTATTCCAATTGGGTGCGATTGTATTTGAAATCGGGCAGTCCGCCGAACGCGGAGGTAAACGTCTGCGTGCGATCGGCGTAGCGGTGACGCAGCGAGAAGCCATGGTACGCACCTTTGCCGACCTTGTTGAAGAAATACGTACCGTCCACGTCCGTTTCTTGCGTCGGCGAAATGCCGACGGCATCGTTGCCGTACACGTACCATGCGTGACTCACGATGAGCCGCACTTGCTTCTGCGCGGTGTAGAACGTGCCGGAAATCTTCACGCCCGATCCCGGGCTGCGCCGATCGATCATGCCTTGGC
>JBKPMZ010000230.1:0-23909 GCA_046732415.1 Vulcanimicrobiota bacterium | reverse complement strand
CGCCGCAGGTGATGAACGTCACCGACTTTGCCGGCGTCGAAAAGTTGCGCGCACATCTCGAGCGGTCAAGGGACGAAAGCAATGTTTGAAGGAAAAGCGGCGCTCGTCACGGGCGCAAGCCGCGGCATCGGGCGTGCCATTGCCGTCGATTTGGTCAAACACGGGGCGGACGTCGCGCTCGTCGGACGCGACCGCGGCGCGCTGGAAGAAACAATGGAGGCGTGCAACGCCGCGCGTAACGGCGTCAAGTGTCTCGTGCTCACCGGTGACGTGGCGGAGCAAGCGGCCGTGAACGGCTTTGTCGAGCAGGCGATGGCCGCGTTCGGACGCGTCGATTTCGCAATAGCAAACGCCGGTCAGTCCGTCGATGCACTCTTGCTGCGTCTGAAGCCCGACGTGATCGACCAGATGCTTTCAGTCAATCTCAAGTCGGCGTTCTATCTGTGCGGCGCGGTCGCCAAGCCGATGATGAAGCAGCGCAGCGGTTCCATCGTCTTAATGTCAAGCATCGTCGGCGTGAGCGGAAACGCGGGCCAGGCGGCTTACGCGGCGGCCAAGGCGGGCTTGCTCGGCCTGACCAAGTCCCTAGCGAAGGAATTGGGGTCGAGGAACATAAGAGTCAACGCCGTCGCGCCGGGGCTCATCGAAACGGCGATGACCGAGAAGATGCCGGACGAGGCCCGCGAGTATCTGCTCAAACAGGCGGCGCTCGGGCGCGCCGGAAAGCCGGAAGACGTCAGCGGGGTAGTCACTTTTCTTTGTTCGGAAGCTGCCGGATACATCACCGGGCAAACCCTGGTGGTCGACGGCGGCGTTTTATGAGGCCGGGAGTGCCTCTTTGTAACACTTGGGGTCCCCGGCGCGCTCGGCGCGGTGGGGTAGTAAAGGAGCACTATGTCCACCACGTTCGATAAAGTCAAGAAGATCATCGTCGAGCAGCTCGGCGTTGATGAGTCGGAAGTGACGCCGGAGGCTTCGATCACCGACGACCTCGGCGCCGACTCGCTCGACCAGGTCGAGCTCGTGATGGCCTTCGAGACGGAGTTCAACATCGATATTCCGGACGAAGAGGCGGAAAAGATCAAGACCGTCGGCGATGCCGTCAAGCGCGTCGAAGAAGCGACAGCAAAAGAATGAACTATTGCGGCGCCCACGGGGAGCGCTTATGGGAGCAGGGCATTTAGGCGCCATGAGATCATGGGGGCCCCAGCGTAGCTGGGGGGCGCGCAGGCTAGGCCGGAGCGCCCTTATATAATGTTCGAGCAACTTTCCGACCGGTTAAATGCGATCTTTTCGCGTTTGACCGGTCGCGGCCGGTTAAGCGAAGCTGACGTCAACGAAGTGATGCGCGAAGTGCGCATCGCTTTGCTTGAGGCCGACGTTTCGCTTTCCGCGGCCAAAGAGTTCGTCAACGCGATCAAAGAGAAGGCGATCGGCGCCGACGTCATGGCGTCGCTCTCGCCGGCGCAGACGATCGTCAAGATCGTGCACGACGAACTGGTCGAACTGCTTGGCGGTGCGGAAGCGCGTCTGCAATTTTCGGATGCGCCGCCGTCGGTCATCATGCTGGTCGGGCTGCAGGGCTCCGGCAAAACGACGCACGCCGGCAAGCTCGCGCTGCGCCTGAAAGAACAGGGCCGCCGCACGCTGCTAATTGCCGCCGACGTGTACCGTCCGGCCGCAATCGCGCAGTTGCAGACGCTCGGCAAACAGATCGATCTGCCGGTCTTCGAGCAAGGCCAGAGCGATCCGGTCAAGATCGCCAAGGACGGCGTTGCCGAGGCAAAACGCCTCGGGCTCTCGACGGTGATTATCGACACTGCGGGGCGCCTGCAGATCGACGAAGACCTCATGGTCGAGCTCGAGCGCATAAAAGCGGCCGTCAATCCCAAGGAGATTCTGCTCGTCGCGGATGCGATGACAGGTCAGGAAGCGACGAACGTTGCCAAGGGCTTCAACGAGCGCCTCGGCATCACGGGCGTCATTCTCACCAAACTCGACGGCGACACGCGCGGCGGCGCGGCGCTCTCGATTCACAAAGTCACCGGCGCGCCGATCAAGTTCATCGGCGTGGGCGAGAAACTCTCGGCGATCGAGCCGTTCTATCCCGATCGTCTCGCGTCGCGCATTTTGGGCATGGGCGACGTGCTCACGCTCATCGAGCGCACGCAAAATCTGTATTCGGCGGAACAAGCCAAAGAGCTCGAGCAGAAGATGCTCAAGCAGCAGTTCACGCTGGACGACTTTTTGGATCAGATGCGGCAGATCCGCAAGATGGGATCGATGACGGACATCCTCAAGATGATTCCGGGCGTCTCCCGCGCGCTGCCCAAAGATTTCGAAATTCCGGATGCCGACATCAAGCGCATCGAAGCGATCATCTGCTCGATGACGCGTCGCGAGCGGCTCAACCCGGATATTCTCAACGGTTCCCGCCGCAAACGAATTGCGCAAGGCAGCGGAACGCAAGTGGCCGACGTGAATCGTCTGGTCAAGCGTTTCGAAGAAGCGCGCAAGATGATGAAACAAATGGGTTTCGGCGGCAAGAAACGGCCAAGACTTCCGCTCGGCATGATGCGCTGAGCGGCATATTCACTAGAAGGACACTATGGTAAAGATCAGACTGCGGCGCATGGGCGCCAAGAAACAACCGACGTACCGTTTCGTGGTGGCGGATGCACGCTCGCCGCGCGATGGACGTTTCATCGAGATTCTCGGCCACTACAATCCGCGCGTCGAACCGCGCGAGATCGTCGTGAACGAAGAAAAAGCCAAAGCGTGGCTCGCCAAAGGCGCGCAGCCTTCCGATACCGTTCGCCGCTTGTTCGCGGAGAAGGGCATCATGGATCGCGGACCGGTTCCCGAGAGCACACGCAAACCGAAATCGCAAGAAGGCGCAGGGTAATGAGCGCGTTCGATGACGAATTCGGCCTGTTCGGCGAAGATGCCGAAGAGGGCGAGCGTCGTTCGACCTTAGGCGCTCGTAAGATCGCCTCGAACGAGACGATCATCGACGACATCGAGCCGGAAGACGACGCTCCGCGCAAGCGCGGTGAACGCGGGCCGCGTTTTAAGGGCGGGCCCGGTGGCGGGCGCCGTCCGCAAAAGCAGCATCGCGAACCGGCGGACCCGGAAGCCGCGCGCGAGCGCGCCGGGCAACTGCTGGAGTTTCTCGCGAAGAAGCTCGTTGCCAAACCCGACGAAGTGATCGTCGATTACTTTCCGCCGGAAAACGGGGAGGGTGCGGTGATCGAACTCGTCGTCGATCCGGAGGACTTGGGCAAAGTCATCGGCCGCAACGGTCGCGTGGCGCAGGCGCTACGCACGATCGTCCGTGCAACTGCGGAAGGCCGCGTCTCCGTCGAGATTTTCGATTCAACCGAACTCGAAGAAGAAGACGAAGCCGGAGACCAAGACGACGCCAAAGCCGAAGGCGAAGCGGAGGACGATGGCGAGCTCGACTAACGAGCTGCCCGTGGGGCGTATCGCCGGCATTTTCGGCATTCGCGGTGAATTGAAATGCGACCCGACCAGCGCGGGTCGCATGCTTTTTTCCACGGGCGCGTCGCTCCGTTTGGCATTGCCGGACGGCAGCTCTCACGACATCGCGCTCGCGGCGGTGCGCGAACACAAGGGCCGTCTGCTGATCCGTCTGCGCGGCATCGAAACCGCGAACGACGCGCAGCGCTTCGTCGGCGCCAGATTTTATGCGGTACGCGAGCGCATCGAACTGGAGCGCGGGGAATACCTGGACGTCGATCTTGTGGGCTGCGCGCTCGTTGACCCAAGCGGAAAGATGCTGGGCACTGTCAGTGCCGTAGAGCACTATCCCAGTTCGGACATGCTCATCGTCAAAGGGAAGATGGTGCCGATGGTTCGCGCGTTCATCAAATCGATCGATACGGGAGCCAAGCGGATCATCGCTGAACTGCCCCTCGGACTCCTGGACGACGAAAATGCCGAACAGGGCTAAAACGAAAGGATACGTTATGAGAACGGGTAGTCATCGTCTTTTTATCGCCCTCGTTCTTGCATTGCTGGGCCTGGCACCGCAAGCCGCTCGAGCAAATACCAGCGCTTCACCGGCTCCGAGCGCGGCTGCGAGCGCACCCGCGATAGGTGACCCGGCGATCATGGCTCAGGCCAAAGCATGGCTTGCGCGTTTGCAGAGCGGCCATGTCGACAAGGCGGCGCGCTCGCAGCTCGATAGCCAGGTCAACACGCTGCTAACACCGGCCCTGATACAAGCGGTTGCCGCGAAGTTTGGGCCGCTCGGCCCGCCCGTCTCGTTCACGTTCGTCGGAAAGCAAGCCGTGAACGACAACATGGCGTACGTCTACCGCATTGCGTTCAAATCCACGACGCTGAACGAAGTCTTCGTGCTCGACAAGAAGGGCAAGGTCAGCGGCATTCAGTTCCCGCCGAGCAAATAGACTCGTGCGCGGCGCGTTGTTCGCGATCGCGATCGTACTCGCATGCTGCGGCGCAGCGGCCGCGCGGATGCCGCTGCCGCAGCGCGTCGCGCAGGCGGCGGCAAAAGAATATACGTCGGGCAGAACCGCCGGTCTAGAAGTGGCGATCGTCGACGCAGGCCGCATCGCCGCCGCGGGCACTTTTGGCGATACCACGCCGTCGACAACATTTTCCGTCGGCTCGGTTAGCAAGATGTTTACGGCGGTGAGCGTGATGCAACTCGCCGAACGCGGCAAACTACACCTGGACGACCGCGCCGCAACGTATCTGCCGCAATTCGCCGCATCCGATACGGTGACGATACGGGAATTACTCGATCACACGAGCGGCATCCCCAACTATCTCGACGACGCTGTTGCCGATGGCGACGTCAACACCGTAACAACGCCCGCGCGCATCCTTTCGAGCATGCTCGCGCGAGGGCCGGATTTCTCGCCGGGCACGGATTGGAACTACAGCAATACGGGATACGTGGCGCTCGGCCAGATCGTGGAACGCGTTTCCGGCCTGCCGCTGGCGCAGTACGAGCAGCGCTTCATCTTCGATCCGTCCGGCATGCGCGACACGTTCGTCGCGCCTTCATTCGGTAAGAACGTCGCGGATTCGTTCGGCGGCACGCCCGGCAATTGGAGTTGGTATTACGCCTGCGGCGACGTGTTTTCAACCGCGCACGATTTGGCGATGTTCGACGTTGCGCTCATGCAAGGCAAGTTTCTGAGTGCTCAGAGTTTCGCGCAGATGCAGCAGACCGTGCCGTATACGACGTTCCTTCCCGGAATGCGCGACGGCTTAGGGTTGTTTCTATTCCAAAACGGCGATCTGATCGAAGTCGGCCATCACGGCGGCGAACCGGGATATCGCGCGGACAACGAGATGATTCCGGCGCGCGGTTTTGCGGTCGCGGTCGTCGGAAACGGCGCGTATGCGACGCAGCCCATCGTGAACGCCGCGCTGCAACAATACTTTCCGGATCAGCACGCGGGCGAGGCGCCGCCGCCGTCGGCGTGGGTTGATGGTGCGCCGGCAATGACCAAGCGCGTCTCGGCGCTGCTTAGAGACCTCGCCCATGGCCGGGCGGATCGCTCGCAGTTCGAGGTGCTGGCGTCGCTGGCGATCGAGCCAATGAGCGAGTATCTCGCAACTGCCGGCGACGTTCAGTACGTTCGGTTCTTAAACAAGGCCTATATGTCGTCCGGTATTTTGTACGAGTACCAAGTCGGCTTCCCGAGCGGACATGCGACGTTGGGCGCGCTCGTGGAACGCGACGGCAAATACGCGAAACTGTTCCTCGTGCGTTAAGCGTCAGCCGTTGGCCGGGTGGCTCTTCGCGTAGTCGGAAACGGCGCTCGTCACTGCGTCCTTCAGCGTACTCCCGGTGGCGCTCTGCTCGGCGAGTTTCGCGCCCCAGCACGTGTAGATCTCCAGTTTGAACGTCCATTCGGTCCGCGTGCTGAGGAGATGGCGAGAACTCTTCGCGCTCAGCATGCCCGTGGCAATCGTGTTGTTGCGATCGCGGCCGCAGATGGAGTCGGCCGTCTTCGCAAGATTCGCGCCGGCCGCGTTGCTCATCTTCACGTGAAAGTGCTGATCGAGCGCGTAATACATTGCCGACGTCGCCGCGTTCAAATTATTTGCCGGTACGCTGCCGTTGACGTGCGCCACGAGTATGCCCTTATCGGGTTTGATCACGGGCGAAGGCGTTGCTTTCGGCGAGGAACCCTTGCGGTGAAACAGGCCCGCTAGACCCGCGATACCCTTGCCGATGTTCGCTTGATTGTTGGCCATCGGCGTCGCGGTTGCGGTCGCTTGGGCTTGTTGATACTGCGCGCGCATGCTTTCTTCGCGAGCGATGATGTTGTCGTGAATCGCGATTGCGGCAGCGGACGCATCCGCGAACGATTGAATGTGTGCGGTCTGGCCGAATTGCATCGTGCCGCTGCTCGTGGAAACAACCTGCTCGACCAGCGAAACGCCGTCACCGACCGGCGTCATGTATCCAGTGACGTAGTAGTCCGCGTTCACGCCCTTCGCGTACTTCAAATAGTCGCTTTGTTTGACCGTGCCCGGTGCGCCGATGGTGTCGATTCCGCCGGCGGCGTTCATTTGATCGACGAAGAGATTCGCCGCCTTCTCACCGTTGCCGGGCGCGATGTCGCTGCTCGCGCCAAACGGAAACACCACGACAATCGGCAAACTCGTTACCTGCGGCAACGCGCTGGAGGTGGCGGCCGGTTTGGGCGCGGGCGTTGGCGTGGCCTTCGGAGCGGGCGGCGCTGCACCGGCGAGCGCAATACCCAAGCAAAGCAGCAAAACGGCGGGGATTCGACGCACAGAATTCCTCTTTAGAAGTTAGGATAACCCAGCTAGAAACGCCGCGATGCTCTCGTTCGTTTCCGCCGGTCGCTCGACCATGACGAAATGGCCGGCGCCTGGGATTATTCGCGCCGCGGCGCCCGGAACCCGGTCTACCAGTGCCGCGGCATGTTTGGCCGGAGTCAACTTATCGGCTTCGCCGCTGATTGCGAGCACCGGAACGCTTATCTCCCCCAGACGTTCGAGCGCGTCAAAGGCGTTGCAGGCGCGAAAATCGCGCAGCGTCTGCTCTTGCCCGACGCGGCGCATCAGGGCCACGGCCTCATCCAAGCGTTCGGCGGACCCGTCGGCGAAGAAGTAGCCGGCAATCGTGCGCGCCGTTCGTTCGAAGTCGCTTGCCAGGCCGTCCAAAAAGGCCGGGGCGACGCGCATGCGTGCCCCGCCGCCGATGAGGATCGCGCCGCGCAGCCACGCCGGTGTACGCAGCGCGCTCTCGATGGCGACGGCGGCCCCCATCGAATGCCCCGCGAGCACCACGTGGCCGAGCCCGCGTTCGCGAACGTATTCATCCACGGCGTCGGCGAAATCACCGATCGACGCAGGAGCGCCCGCGCACAGATGTCCGGGTAAGTTGGGCGCTTGCGCTTGCGCAAACGCGCGCAGTTGCGCCTCAAAAACCTCGCCGGTGCAGCCCGCGCCGTGCACGAAGAGCAGCGTCACGACGCCGCCTTTCCTTCCGTCTCGGCGAGCGCCTCCTCATTTTCATTCACGGGATCGACGAGCGGCGCGACGTGTTCGGTGCCTTTGAGATGCGCCCATCCGGCCGAGAGCTCCGCACCGAACAGAAAGATCACGCCGATGAGGTAAAACCACAGCAGCAACACGAGCGGCGCCGAGAGTGCACCGTAGACGTGCGTAAAATCGACGTGCACGGTGTAAAACGCAAATGCAAACTGTACGGCGGGCCACGCAATCGCAACGAACGACGCGCCCGGGACGGCAAACTGCCACCGCACGCGCCGGTTCGGCAAAAACGTATATAAGAAAATGACGATCACGAAGACGATCGCCATCGACGCGAGATACGCGAGTATCTGCGAGAAGTTGCGCGGGTCGGTCACGTGCGCGTACGTGAAGACCACCGACACGACGACCGGCATGCCAATCGCGACGAGCATGACGAGTCCCGTAAGTGGAAGCATGACGATCGAGAGCAGCATGTCGTGCAGCAGCGGCCGGCTTTTCGGCACGGCGAGTGCGCGATTGAGCGCGTACGCCAGGCCCATGAACAGATTTTTCGCAGCCCATACGACGACGACGAATGCGATCGCGCTGGAAACGCCGCGGCCGTACACGTACGTCTGCACGTTCGCCGCCACCGTGTCGTGCAGCGCCGGTGCAAAAGTGTCGAAGAACGAGAGCACCTGCTCATCGGCGTTCGGGAACACCACCGACGCTGCGGTGAGCACCAGTACCAGCAGCGGGAAGATGGCAAAGAGCGCGTTGAATGCGATGGCTTGTGACAAGAACGCGCAGCCGTCGCGGGAGAACCGCATACCGGCTTCCCGGAAGGCAAGGATGAGCCGCATGATTCCTAGCGGTACTATCGCGGTTCAGGCATGATTTTCCCACTTGCTGCCGCAACGCTGACCGTCGTGCTCGACGGCACACCCGTGCGTTCGTACAACCGCCCATACATCGCGGGCGGACACGTGATGGCGCCGCTCGACCCGTACGTCACCGCAATAGCGCGCAGCATCGAATACGACGGCCGCGCGCTGATCGTGCGTTTGGGAGACCTGTTCGCGCAGGTACCGATGAGCGGTGCACCGCCGCCGGGCCGCTATCAGACGACGTACGTGGAACTTGCGCCGATCGCGCGCACGCTCGGCGCGCGCGTGTGGTTCGATGCCGCCGCGCAGACACTGTACGTGCAGATGCCGCGCGTCGCATTTGCGACGCCGACGCCGTTCAATCCGGCGGTCCCGTATCCGTCACCCACCGCGGTATTCACGCCCACGCCCGTGCAAACGCCGCGGCCGGCAGTTACGGGGACGCCGCTTCCGCGGCGGACGCCGGTACCTGCGCAATCGCTGCCAAGTCCAGCGCCCCGAATCCGCGCGCACTAGCCTCGCGCAGCAACCGTTCCACCGCGCCGATCGCGCGCAAGTCGTATCCCTGTGCGGTGTCGAGCATGAGCCGTGCGTCTTTGTGCGCCATGTCGAGCGTCCACGTGGGATCGTAATCGCCCGCCGCCATGCGTTTTCCGCGGCCGGAGATTTGCCCGGACGGATCGTAGCGTTCGAAGAGCGTGTACGCGCTCGCGCGATCGATGCCGTTGGCTTGCGCAATAGTGAACATATCATTCAGTCCGCCGATGACCGCGAGAATCATCGCGTTGCCCATGAGTTTGAAGACCGCGGCCGCATCGGCGCGCTCGCCGACGTACCAGACCGTCCCGGTCATCGGTTCGAGAAACGGACGCAAACGTTCGAACAGCGTTTGGTCGCCGGAGGCGAGCATCAAGCCCGTCGCTGCGGCGGCATTCGGCGGCCCCATGAACACCGGGGCATGCAAGAACGCAATGCCGCGCGCGTGCAGACGATCTCTGCGCGGTACGACGTTTTGCGGCAGTACGGTGGTATGATCGACGACCGGGGTACCCGGGGCAATCGATTCGAGCGCCGCATCCAGCGTGAAGTCGACGGATTCATCGCTGTGCAGGCACAGATGTACGCGCGATGCACCGCGCGCGGCGTCGGCCGGCGAATGCATGGCGTGCGCGCCGTATGCTTCCAGCGCTTTCGCTTTTTCGAACGTGCGGTTCCATACGCGCACGTCGACGCCGCGGCGGCACATTGCTTGAACGAATCCCGAGCCAAGCATTCCGGCTCCGTAGAAGGCAACTGATTCGACGCTCATTCGATTCCCATGACGTGCGCGGCGCGGTCGGCGACACCGTGCAGCACGCCCGCTTCGAACGGCGAACGCAAGCCTGCCGATTGCACGAGCGCTTGGAACGGCAAACGCCCGCCGCGCGTGCAAAGATCTCGGTAATCGGCGAGCGCGCGATCGTAGTCGTCGAGCGATTTGGCCCAGAACTGCAGCGCACAGCAGAGCGCGAGCGTGTAGTCGATGTAGTAGAACGGCATTTGATAGATGTGCCGCTGCTGCTGCCAGTAGCCGCCGCGCTCCAGATACTCGATACCACCGTAGCGGCGCCACGGAAGATACGTCGCTTCGAGTTGCTTCCAAAACGCGTGCCGATCGTCCGGCGACGCGCTTGGGTTCTCGTAGACGAAATGCTGAAAGTGATCGACCGCCGCGCCGTACGGCGAGAACAGCACCGACGTCTTGAGATGTTGTACGCGGTAGCGCTGCGCGTCGGGGCCGAAGAAGCGTTCGAGTTGCGGCCAGCTGAGAAACTCCATCGACATGGAGTGGACTTCGCACGCTTCGTACGTCGGCCACACGTAATCGGAGATCGGCAGCGCGCGGCTCGAGTAGTTTTGGAACGCGTGTCCCATCTCGTGCAGCAGGACGTTGACGTCGTGGGTCGTGCCGTTAAAGTTTGCGAAGATGTACGGCAAACCGTACGTGGGGAAACTCGTGCAGAAGCCGCCGCCCGCTTTGCGATCGCGCGATCGCAGGTCGAGCAGTTCGCGATCCATCATCAAGTCGGCGAAGCCGCCGATCTCCGGGCCCAGCGCGCGGAACGTGTCGCGTCCCGCGGAGAGCAGCCGGTCGTAGTCCTGCGGCGGTTTGGGCGGCGGCAGTTGTTCGAAAACGTGCTCGTCCCAAATCATGAGCTCGTCGACGCCCAGATCGTGCGCCTGCTGCTGCGTGATGCGCTGCGCGAGCGGAACGATCTCGCGCACGATCTCCTCGCGATAGCGTGCGACTTCGGCGGGACCGTAATCGGTGCGCGTCAGCCGCCGGTACGCAAGTTCGATGAAGTTGTGGTACTCCAGTTCGTGCGCGGTTTCGGTGCGCACGTGCACCAGCGCGTCGTAAATACGGTCGAGGCGTTCGTGATGGCGCGAGAAAAACTCCCACTTCGTTATCGCCGCTTCGCGCCGTACGTCGCGATGCGCATCTTCTTGGAATTTGCCCATCTGCGGCAGATTCAACTGTTCGCCGCGAAAATCGAAGACGGCCCGCGCGAGCAGTTCGGTGTATTCGTCCTGCAGTTTGGCTTCTTGGACGGCGAACGGCTCGACCACCGGATCGTACGCGGTGACTTCGGTTTCCCAGCGCGCAAAAAGATACTCACCGGTTTGCTGCTCGATCTGCGCGCGCAGCGGGCTGCCCAGAAATTTTCGTTTGAGCATCACTTCCAAGCCGGTGATCTTCGGGCGCAGTTCGTTGAGCAGATCGACGTCCGCTTTGTACTGCGGATCGGCGGTATCTTGTTCGAAATGCAAATCCGATAGCGACGACCACGTCGTGAATTCGCGGCGCTGCGCTTCCCACTGCGTTAGCACGCTCAGCGCGTCTTCGACGCCTTGCGCAGCGTCCAAGCGGGCGGCGAATTCGTCGTACAGCGTGCGAGTGCGCTCGAAATCCGGCGGCGCCGCCGTAATGTCCGCGAAATTACGCGCAGTTTTGAAGGTGGGAGACGCAGTCAGCATTGGGCTACGCTACACCGCCCACGCGGGTCTCCCTTCGTTGCTGGGCGTCGCTTGTCCGTAGTTACTTACGTATGGTAGCCTTAAGGCATGGGAACCGAGCTTTGTCCGCGCTATCACCGCGCGGTCGAACTCATCGGCAAACGCTGGACCGGCGCGATCGTTCGCACGCTGATGCTCGGCCCCAAGCGCTTCAACGAATTACTTTCCGTCATTCCGGGGATTTCGGACCGCTTGCTGACCGAACGGCTGCGGGAACTTGAGTCCGAGCGCATCGTCCACCGTGAAGTGCATGCCGAATCGCCCGTTCGGGTGACCTACGAACTCACGCCGCCGGGGCGCGAACTCGGTCCCGCGCTCGATGAAATCGCGCGCTGGGCGGAACGCTGGATCGAGGTACCCAGAGGCTAGGCGCGACGCCTCTTTGAAAAGGGGCAACGTGAAAGCGCTGCTTGCTCTGCTCATTGCTGCGACGCTGCCTGGCGTCGTTTCCGCCGCGTCGTTCGGCGATCTGAAATACCGCTGGATCGGCCCCGCCGTCATGGGCGGCCGGCTCGACGTCGTTGCAGGCGTTCCCGGCAATCCGAAAATCGTGTACCTCGGCCACGCATCGGGTGGATTGTGGAAGTCGACCGACGGCGGTTTGACGTTCGAATCGGCATTCGAAGCCGGCAAGAGCAGCGCCATTGGTGCAATTGCCATCGACCCGCACGATCCGCAGCGCGTGTATGTCGGAACCGGCGAAGCGTTTCCGCGCAATACCGCAGATTACGGCGACGGCATTTGGCGCAGCGATGACGCGGGCAAACATTGGCAGTCGCTCGGTTTGCAAAAGAGTGGCAGCATCGCGAAGATCGCCGTCGATCCGGCGAATTCGCGCGTCGTGCTGGCCGCCGCGATGGGCCCCGAATTCGCGCCGGGCGGTGAGCGAGGAATTTACCGCAGCACCGACGGCGGCGCGCATTGGACGCGGGTCCTGTACGTGAACGCGACGACCGGCGGCAGCGACATCGCGTTCGATCCGAAACATCCCAGCGTCGTGTACGCGGGGACGTTCGATTTCTTACGGCGCCCGTGGACGCTGCGCAGCGGTGGCCCGGGCAGCGGACTCTATAAATCCTACGATGCGGGAAAGACGTGGAAGCGCCTGACGGATCCGAAACTCGCAAACGGTTTGCCGCGTTCGCCGATCAACCGCGTCGGCGTGAGCATTTGCCGCAGTAATCCGAGCGTCGTGTACGCGTTCGTTCCGTCGAAGAACGGACAGTTGTACCGCTCGAGCGACGGCGGCGCGCATTGGACGATGCGCAACGCGGGCCAAGACGTCGATTTTCGCCCGTTCTACTTTTCGCAAGTGCGCTGCGATCCGTCGAACCCGCAGAAAGTGTATGCCGTCGCTGGACCGCTGCTCGTCTCGACGGACGGCGGCCGCAAATTCCGTTCGATCGGCGGCGGCGGCGACAATCATGACCTGTGGATCGATCCGCGCGATCCGCAGCGTCTGCTCAACGGCAGCGACATGGGTTTTCACTATTCGCTCGACGGCGGTAAGACGTGGAGCTACGACGACGTCGTGCCGTTCGCACAAGTCTATCGCGTCGGCTACGACATGGACACGCCGTATCACGTGATGGGCGGGTTGCAGGATCACGAAGTGTGGTGGGGGCCGAACGAATTGCTCAGCCGCATCGACGGGCCGGGCGACGGCGACTGGGTGAATATCTCCGACTGGGGCGACGGGCAGTACGCCATGGCGGATCCCCGCGATCCGTCGATCGTGTATGAAGATACGCACTTCGGCGATCTCGTGCGCGCCAATCTCAAGACCGGTGAGCGCCGCTATATTTCGCCGCAACCGATCATCGGTTTCGGCACGGGCGCGGGCACGTATCCGTACCGGTTCAATTGGAGCGCGCCGCTGCTGGTTTCGCGATTCGATTCCGACACGATCTATTACGGCGGCAACGTGCTGTTCCGCTCGAGCGATCAGGGAAATTCCTGGAGCGTGGTGAGCCCGGATCTGACGCGCTGCAGCGCCTCGCAACTCGGCAAGAGCGGCGGCCCGATCAGTTACGACAATACCAACGCGGAGACGTACTGCACCATCTACACGATCGGCGAGGACGCCAAAGATCCGCAGACCATTTGGTATGGGACGGACAACGGTCATGTGGAGATCACGCGCAACGGCGGAAAGTCGTGGAACGACGTGATCGGCAACGTCCCCGGTTTGCCGCTGCCCGCGCGCGTTGCGTCGCTTTCGCCCTCGGCGGTCACGCCCGGTACGGCCTATGCGGCTTTCGACCGGCACATGTGGAACGACTACGCGCCGTATGCGTACGTCACGCGCGACTACGGCGCGCACTGGCAGCGCATCGCGAGCGGCTTCTCGAGTTACGTGCACGTCGTTCGCGAGGATCCGCGCAACACGTCGGTCCTGTATGCCGGCACGGAACGCGGAATTTTCGCCTCGTTCGATGCGGGCGCGCATTGGACGGACTTGCGACTGGGCTTGCCGCACATGCCGGTGTACGACCTGCAGATTCAGCCGCGCGACAACGACCTCATCGTCGGCACGCACGCGCGCGGATTTTACATCTTGGACGATTTGACGCCGCTGCAGCATTGGGCGCAGATGAACGGATCGGCTCCGTACCTGACCGCACCTATGCCGGCGATTCGCTATACGAACGTGTTCTACAACGAGCACGGGCGCGGAGCGTTCGTTTCGGACAACAAGCCGTACGGCGCCATGTTTACGCTGTATCTGCCCAAAGCGCCCCCACCGGCCAAACCCAAACAGAGGCCGACGGTGCACGTTACGGTGAGCGATGCCGCGGGCAAACAGATTGCGGCATTCGACACGCAAGTGCACGCGGGCATCAATCGTTTTGCGTGGGACTTGAGCACGCAATTGCCCGCCGGTTCGCCAACGGCGCAAGATTCGCGCTACTACTACATCTTTTATCCGATGACCATCAGCGGCGGCGACGCGCTGCCCGGCACGTACATCGCGAGCGTCGACGTGTTGGGAACGCATCTGCAAGCACCGGTCACGGTGCAGCAAGATCCGCACGATCCGGCGTCCGTGACGCAGCTCACGGCGCAGTTCGGCGCACTGCAGAATCTCGGCATATCGCAGGCGCACGTGGAAGCGCTGATCGCACGGTTGAAGAAGGACAAGGCATGTAAAGCTGCTCCCGCCCTGCTCGATCGTCTGCGTAATTCGGAACCGAGCGGGTACCGCTCGCCCGCCGAGTTGTCGGAGCAAATCGCGTATCTGCGCTACATTATCGGACAATACGCAGGAGCGCCGACGCAGACGCAGCAGCACCTGATCACGCAGTACGCACAGCAGACCAGCGCCATCGAGGCACAGGCGGCACGCGAATGTCCGTAAGCTCCCAGCGGTACGGCACGTGGAAATCCGTGCTGATCAACGCGTTCTGGGTGCCGCTGCACTTTCAGGATACGGCGCTCATCGCCATTTCCGTGCCGGCGGCGCTGCTCGTTCTTTCGCCGGGCGATCACGTGCGCGTGTTCGCGGTCATTGCCGCGCTCGTTTCATTTGTCTCAATGATCGTGCCGCCCGTTGCCGGCGCCATTTCGGATCGATTGCGATTGCGCGGCGTTCCACGGCGCATACCGATTATTATCGGTGCGGCGCTCGACATCGCGTGTTTGGTGATGATGGCCGAGGTGCACAGCCTCGGCCTATTCATGACGTTTCTGCTGCTTGCCACGCTGGGTGCCAACATCAGTCTGGCCGCGTATCAGGCGCTCATTCCCGACGTCGTACCGCAAGCGTCATGGGGAACCGTTTCCGGCGTGCGCAGCGTCGCGATGGTCGTCGGCACCGTCGTCGGTATAGGCGTTGCGGCGGGCACGTATCCGGCGAGCACGTTCATCGGCATTGCGGTCGGCATCGGTTTGGGAGCGATAACGCTGTTCGCGGTTGGCGAGCACGTCATTCCGGATCAGCCGCAGGAACGCGCCCATATCAGCGATTGGCACGATTTCACGATCGTGTTCCTCGGACGAGCGTTCCTTGCGTTCGGCCTTTCGCTGCTGATGACGTTCGTGCTGTATTTCTTCCGCGATATTCTGCACGCGGCAAATCCGTCCGGAAGCACGGGCCTGGTCGCGGCTGCCTCGCTCGTCGGCGCCATCGGTTCCGGAATCTTCCTGGGCTGGCTCTCCGATCGCGTGTCGCGCAAGATCGTCGTCGCGCTGTGCGGCCTTCCCATGGCGATGGCTGCCGCGGGATTCGGTCTCGTACCGCAAGAGCACTGGATGTTCGTCTTCGCGGCGCTCTTCGGCGTCGGATTCGGCGGCATAATGTCGACGGGCTGGGCCCTGGCGATGGATTCCGTGCCGCAACTGCGCGACGTTGCGCGTGACCTCGGTATTTGGGGCATCGCGCAAAATTTTCCGGCCGTCATAGCCCCCCTCGCGGGCGGCTGGATTCTCGCGGCGTACGGCGGATCGCTGGGCGGTTATCAAATTCTGTTCTTCGCGGCGGCGGCAAGTTTTCTGTTTGGTTCGCTCGTCGTACTCGCCGTCGGAAAACGTCCGCTGATTCCGTGGTGGGGCGTTCCGCTGCGCATTGCGTCGGCGATTTCAATGCAAACGTACGTGCATGTTGCGTACCGCATTCGTTCGTGGGGCCGTCTCGCGCGCAACCGCGGTGCGTCACTGGTTATCGCCAACCACCAAATCGATCTCGATCTCATGCCGCTCATCAGTCACTTCGTCCTGAGCGGCGGACGCCGTTCGCCCGTGCTTGTCGCCTGCGCAAAACTCATGTACGAACCCGGGTTCATGGCCGTGCGCATTCCCTGGCTGTGGCGTGCGATGAAGAATGTGAACCTCGGCTGGCTTTTTGAAGGCATGGGACTGCTGCCGCTGGAGAACGAGTTGCAATCGCGCTCGATTGCGCGGTGGGCATGGGGCGCGCAGCGCCGTCACGGCGTGCTGCCGCTCGACGAAGTTTTCAAACCCGCCGTGCTGGAACGCACCGGCTTTAGCGGCGTGCGTACGAACGAGCTCTTTTCCTCGCAGCATTTTCGCACCGCTCAGGACACGTACGTCCGGCTTTCCGATCTGAACGTCTCATACCGCAAGGAAGCGTTCGACGAAATGAAAGCCGGCGTCGAACAGGATCTTCAGCGCATCGAGGATGCGCTCAAGCGCGGCGCGACGTTTCTGGTAACACCGGAAGGCGAATACACGACGACGGGTCTGATGCTCCCGTTCCGCGGTATTTGGGATCGCCTGCTGCCGGTCGTCGAGCACGTTTTTTTGGCCTCGATCAGTTACGATCCATTTGTCGGAACGCGCTTGGCGCAATACGTGCGTATCACGCAGGCGAGCGACAAGGCAACGGCGATTGAAGAACTCAAAGCGGCGCGCCCCGTAACGACGAGCGCGCTGCTCTCCGAGTGGCTGCTCGCGCGCGGCGGAAGTTTTACAGAAGATGAAGCGGCGACCGCGATCGCATCGCGCACCGCTTCCTTGCCGCCTGCGCTGTTCATCGAGCCGCGTCTTGCGCGCAATGCGCGCAAGATGACGATCCTCGCCGTCCGGCGCCTGGCGCAGTTGCACATCTTGGAGCGTTCCGGCGCGCGTTACAAGCTCTCGCAAACGCGAACGCATCCGCAGTTTCCCGGCGTCGACGACATCGTCGCATTCCAAGCGCGCTTTCTGAGCGAGACGGTCGAGGCGCCGCGCGCCGTCGACATACCCAACGCACCGGGACCATCGGGACACCCCCGCCCAGAGCGAGCGAGGGTACGATGAGTGCGCGAGAGGAGTACGGCTTGACGCTCGGGCTTGAAATTGCGGGGAGTATAGCGGCCGCGGCAATCGTTGCGGCCGGCTTTGCCGCGCGTCGCCGCTCGCTCGTGAAACCGGCCGCCGTACTGCCGCAGCGTGCCGCCGCGCCGGTAGCGGCGCCAGTTCGCGTAACCTCGGGCGAAGTGCAGCTCGTACGGCCGAACGCTGGCAGCGTGGAAGGTTTGGAAATCCGCTACGGTGAGGATGGGCTGGTGCGCTCCGCGCGAGTGGGCGCGATGAATTCCGAGCATAAAGAGCTGCTGCTCACCATGGACGAAGCGCAGTGGAACCGGCTGCCCAACTCGCAGAAACAAGAAGTGCTTGCCGCCGCGCGCAGCACGTGGGCGGAAAAGATTTGCAAGGAAGGCCCCGACATCGCGTACCTGATCGTCAAGACCGAACGCGGACAAACCGTCGGACGCGCCGACCCGCATAACGTTACGGTTCTATAGGAACCGCGCGCGGCATGGCGTGCCGCACCCAAATGAAGTAGATCGGTGCACCGGAAAGCAAAATCAGCAGCCCGATCAGCGTGTCTTTCGGAAACGCCACGTACGAGTTGATCACCACGGCTGCGCTGACGCCCGCGAAAACGAGCGTGCTCCACGGGTGCAGCGGTACTCGCATGCCCGTGCGCGCGCCGGCGACACCGCGCCGGCGAAAGATGAAGAGCGCGCCGGCGAACAGCACCATGTACAAAAAGTCCATCGACGTGACGTAGTTCAATATCTGGTCGTATTTGCCGATGAGCACGATGACGATCGATACGGCGGCCTGCAGCAAAATCGCGGCAACCGGCGCTTGCGTTTTGGGATTGACGTAGGCGATTTGCTTGAAGAACAATCCGTCAGTGGCCATCGCGAAATACAAGCGCGGGATGCACAGCGCGGTATTGCTCAAAAAACCGATCGTCGAAAGCGCGATGCACCCAGCCATCAGCGCGGCGCCCGCAGGGCCGATCGCCCGCTGCAAAACGTCCGTTGCGGGCGCTTGCGATGCCGCTAGGCCAGCGGGCCCGAGCACGCGTATGCTCACGAGCGTCACGGCGATGTACAGCACGACGACGGCGATGACTCCCCAAATGAGCCCGAGCGGTAAAGTGCGTTCCGGATCTTTGAGTTCTTCGTCCATGAACGGCGCGGTTTGCCAGCCGTCGTACGAATAAAACACGGGCAGCAACGCTGCGCCCAGCGCGCCGATGAGCGCCACGCCATGCGGCGCGACAATCGCTTGAGCGTGCGCGATCTGCGCCGGTGCGAACAGCGCCGCAATGATGAGTCCGCCGATGGCGACGATTTTCAGTACCATCAGCGCGTTCTGCACGCCGGCGCCTTTCCCGACGCCGAAGCAGTTGATGCCGCTCATTACAGCGATAACTGCGACAGCAAGCGGCACGGACGCGACGTGCAAAAACGGTGAGGCGTAGATTGCGAAGGTCACGGCCGTTGCCGCGTACGATCCGCTGTTCGTGACGAACAGCGACGTCCAGCCCGACATGAACGCGAGCACGGGATGATACGCATCACGCAAATAGCCGTAACTTCCGGCGACGCTCGGGCGGCGCCACGCAAGTTCCGCGAAAATAAACGCGCCGATGACGGCGATAACGCCGCCCACCAGCCACACTGCCATGATGAGCGGCGTCGTATGCGCGCGCGCCGCAACGACCGCGGGGTTCATGAAAATGCCCGTACCGATGATGCCGCCCATCACGATGAGCGTCGCATCGAACGCGCCCAGTTTTCGTGCGAGTTTGCTCACTGCGCGCCCATGACGCGCAGGTAGTGCCGGTCGAACGCGTGCAGCAAACCTTCTTGCTGGCTGTACGGCCCCGGGGTGTAGGCCCGCGAAGCGATGCCTGCCTGCGTGAGTTCGTTGACGTGCCAGTCTTGGCGGTTGGTGAGATCCCAGAACTCGACCGCGTCCGATGCATCGAAGCCCGGCTCTTGCATGGCCGACGGGTCGAAGAACCACTCGCACACAACGTGCGTGTGGGTGGCGTCGGTCGGTTCGACATAATGGGCCATGACGTAATCCGGGTGCAGGCTGAGCAGCAGCGACGGAAAGACCGTATAGTAATACACGCGTCCGTGTTCTTGCGCAGGCAGACCCGCAAGCGGCTGCCGTGCCGAATGCCCGCTGGTCGTCAGACTGCCGTGCTCGTCGCGCAGCGTGGAGTAGCCGCCGAGAAATGCGCCTTCGTCCAGATCGTTGCGCCCGCTGTCCGAGGCGGAAAGGCGCTCGAGTTGCGGGTGAATCACCGGGCAGTGATAGCATTCGGAATAGTTTTGAAAGACGAGCTTCCAATTGCACGCGAGATCGTACTCGATGCGTTTGGCGCTGCGAAGCTGGGCGATGTTCCACGGATCGAAGCGTCCGGCAAGCGGCGCAAACGCCTGCTCGAACGGCTGCGCCGGGTCGAGCGCCACGAAGACGAAACCGTACAACTGCGCGACGTGCGCTTCGCGCAAGGGATACTCGGCGCGATCGAATCCGGGTGTATCGTCCATGTTGCGGGCAACCAGAAGCGATCCGTCCAGCGCGTACGTCCACGCGTGATACGGGCACTGAATGCTGCCTTTGAACGCGCCCTCACGCTCTTCGCACATGCGCGTGCCGCGATGGCGGCAGACATTGTAGAACGCGTGCATTTTGCCGCGCGCGTCGCGCGTGAGAATCAGGCTTTCGCCGGCGATGCGTACCGTTTTGAAGGCGCCGGGCTGGGCAAAGTGCTCCACCCGAGCAACGCAGATCCACGAGCGGCTGAAAATACGCTCTCGTTCTGCGCCGAACGTTCCCGGCGAGAGGTACCAGTTCGCGTCGAGCGTTCGCGCCGCGGGCGGAACGCAGGCCTTGGAGAACGTCCGCATCGCGGGGTCTTCACCCGCGCCCGGCCGCGTTCCCGCGCCGTCAGTGATTGACCAGTTGCGGAAACTGCGCACGCAAGTGCGCGAGTTTGGGCTTGTCGTTGATAACCACGTACGGGTTGTCCGGATTGTGCGCCACGAAGTCCTGATGGTACTGCTCGGCGGGGTAGAACGCCGTCAACTTTGCCAGTTTCGTGACGATCGGCGCGTTGAACCGGTGCGAGCGTTCCAACTGTGCGATGTACGTTTGCGCGGCGGCGCGCTGCGCATCGGCCGTATAGAAAATTTCCGAACGGTATTGCGTGCCGTCATCGGGGCCTTGGCGGTTGAGCTGCGTCGGATCGTGCGCGACCAGAAAGTACACTTCGAGCAGTTGGCGGAACGTGACACGCGACGGATCGTACGTGATCTCCACGGATTCGGCATGGCCGGTGTCTCCGGTGCTCACGATGTCGTAGTGCGCCGTGTCTTTGCTGCCGCCCGAGTATCCGGCGACGACCCGCGTTACGCCGCGCACCTGTTCGAAAACGGCCTGCATGCCCCAAAAGCAGCCGCCCGCGAGAACGACGCGCTCGCGCGAGGGCGGAGCCGCGGCAACGAGCGCCGCAAAGACGGCACCCAGCGCGAGGAGACCAATCACTTTCTTCATATGTACTCCTACGCTTTAGAACGGATGTTGGATGTATGCGCCTGTTTGAACCTCTCGAACTGCGCGGTGTGCGGCTGCGCAACCGCATCGCGGTCTCGCCGATGTGCGAGTATTCCAGCGACGACGGTTTCGCAAACGCATGGCATCTGGTGCATCTGGGCAGCCGCGCCGTCGGGGGCGCGGCGCTCGTATTCACCGAGGCCGCGGCGGTGTCGGCCGAAGGCCGCATCTCTCCGGCCGATCTCGGCATCTATCGCGACGAGCACGTACCCAAACTTCGTGAAATCGCGGAGTTCATCCAGGCGCACGGCGCCGTAGCGGGCATGCAGCTCGCGCACGCGGGATTCAAGGCGAGCACGGCGCCGCCGTGGGAAGGCGGCGAACCGGTTGCGCCGCAAGACGGCGGGTGGGAACGCGTACTTGCGCCGAGCGCGCTGCCGTTCAAAGACGGCTGGATCGTTCCGCACGCGCTCACCGTTTCGGAGATTCACGAGGTCGTCGAGCAGTTCGCGCAGGCCGCGCGCCGTGCAATCGCAGCGGGTTTTCGCGTGCTGGAAATTCACGCGGCGCACGGATATCTGCTGCACGAGTTTCTCTCGCCAATTACGAACAAACGCGATGACCAGTACGGCGGTTCTTTCGAAAACCGTACGCGCATTGTGCACGAAGTCGTGCACGCGGTGCGGGAACGCATGCCGGGCGACTTGCCGCTGTTCGTACGCGTTTCAGCGAGCGACTGGGTGGAAGGCGGCTGGATGGTGGAGGATAGCGCGGCCCTGGGGCGCGATCTCAAACCGCTCGGCGTCGATCTCATCGACGCATCGTCCGGCGGCATCGTCCCGAACGCGAAAATCCCGCTCGGCCCAGGCTATCAAGTACCGTTCGCGCGCGCTATTCGCGAACACGCGCAGATTGCGACGGGCGCCGTCGGGCTCATCACGCAGGCGCAGCAAGCGAATGAGATTATCGAATCGGGCGCCGCCGACATCGTGCTGCTCGCCCGCGAACTGCTGCGTCAGCCGAATTGGCCGCTGCTCGCCGCCGCGCAACTCGGCGCGGACGTCGACTATTGGCCCAAACAATATCTGCGCGCGAAGCCGCATTAAAGGAGAATCGAATGATTGCAGCGCTTGTTGCGAGCGTGCTTCTGGCCGTGCAGCCGCCGGTGAGTGCGACGGGAATTCCGCTGGACGCACCGTGGAAAGTGACGATCTATCACCTGGCGCAGACGACGTTCGTGCATCCCGCGTGGGGTTGGCAGCATTCGGAGCGCAATTACGATCTCGCGCTGCAACTCGCGCGCGGTGACGGCTTGCACGTCGATACCGACGTGCTATTCGCGGCGGCGTTTCTACACGACATGGCGGCGTTCGAACCGTGCGCCGATGCAAAGATGGAGCATGGCGACTGCGCGGCGATTCAAAGCGAAGCCGTGCTGCGGCGTGCGGGATTTCCGATGCAAAAATTCGCGGCCGTGCAAGCCGCGGAACGTACGCACATGTACTATCGCGTTCCCGGCAGCGCACCGGCGGCGATCGTGCTGCACGATGCGGACTCGCTCGATTTCCTCGGCGACATCGGCGCCGCGCGGCTCATCGCGCTCACCGGAGAGAAGGCGCCGTCGTTTGCCCCGGCACTGAAGTCATTGCGCAAGATGCTCGCGGATATTCCGCCGCACTTGATTACGAAAACGGCGCGGCGCATCGGTGCGGAGCGCGCTGCCGAATTGCGCGCGTTCCTGGACGCGCTCGATCGCGAAACGTTCGGCGGGAAAGCGATCTGAACGCGTTACGGTGTCGGCGTAACCGCGGCGGCGGCGCCGGCGGTGGGCAGTGGCGGCGGCGTTTGCTCCTTTGGCGTGGGCGTGGAGAACGGCGGCGTCGGCATCGGCTGATTCGTCGCATGCACCATCGGTGCGTAGACGCCGGTGCCCGGCGGTGCGGTGTACGTGGTATAGATGGTGTGCCACTGCGATTCCGCGGGCGCGTTGTGATACTGCGCTTGCACGTGCACGGCTTGCCAATTCGCGGGCGAGGCGCTCGGCGATGGCGCGGCAGTCGCGCCGAACGCATTCTTTGGGGGCGCCGAACATGCCGGGTTTGGCGTCGGCGTTGCGGAGAAAGTATCCAAAACCGGTGCGGACGACGGGCACGTCTGCACGGCGCTTCGGAGGGCCGCACCCGAAACACGCCAGCCACCGGCCGAACCCGTGTCGCCGGAACTGCTGCATGCAGCCGTCGCTGCCGCCAAGCACAGGGCCGCGGCAACGGGACGTACGATTCGCATCACGATCAGTGTAACGAGAAATGGAAAAGAGTCCCCACCGGCCGAAGGGCCGCACCGGTTAGTCCTTATGACTGCTCGCCGAACTAGGATAAGCGGCGCACAGGCGCGCCGGATCGCGCTCGCGGCGCAGCGCTTCGGCGTGCCGCCCCCCGCGAAGATTACCGCCGGTCATCTTCGGCGTATGATAGAGCAACTCGGCGCGGTGCAAATAGATTCGGTGAACGTGCTGGTGCGCTCGCACTTTTTGCCGGCGTTCTCGCGCATGGGCTGCTACGATCGCGCGCTGCTCGAACGGGTCGCATACAAGCGTCCGCGCCGCGTTTTCGAATACTGGGGCCACGAAGCGTCGCTGTTGCCCGTGCACCTGTTTCCGCTGCTGCGCTGGCGCATGGAGCGTTCGCGTCACGGCGTGGGAGTGTGGGGCGGCGTTGCGCGGGTCGGCCGCGAGCGCGGCGATTTGATCGCACGCGTACGCGAAACGATCGCCGAGCGCGGGCCGATGAGCGCCTCGGATTTGGAGCACCTGCGCGAACGCCGCGGCGAAAAGCGCGGACAGGGCTGGTGGAGTTGGGATGACACCAAACGCGCCGTCGAATTTTTGTTCTGGTGCGGCGAGATTACGCCGCTGGCGCGGCGCAGCAGTTTCGAGCGCGTGTACGATCTCACCGAACGCGTCATCCCCCCGGACGTGTACGCAAAACACGTCGACGCGAGCGAGGCGTACGCGCGACTCGTCGATATTGCCGCGCGAGCCTGCGGGATCGCCGTTGAAGGTGATTTGCGCGATTATTTTCGTTTGCCGGTCGCGGCGGCGAAAGATGCCATCGCACGGCTCGTGGAGTGCGAGCACTTGATACC
>JBKPMZ010000229.1:0-3010 GCA_046732415.1 Vulcanimicrobiota bacterium | reverse complement strand
GCGAAGCTGCGCGCATACCGCCCGCGGAATCACGCGAACAAACGGTGCTCGCGTATTTTGCGAATGCGCACGCGCTTATCGTACTCGACACGTGCGAGCACGTTCCGCAAGCCGCGGCTGCCGTTATCCATAAACTTGCCGAAGCCACTGCCGTTCACGTTCTCGCGACGAGCCGCCGGCGTCTGTCCGTCAACGGCGCGCGCGAACTCGCCGTCGGGCCGCTGGACATTCCGCCGGTGACGCTCGGTTCCGGAGATTCCGCCCTGCGCTACTCCGCGTACCGGCTGCTCGTCGAACGGGCTTCGCTCGTGAACCCGGCGTTTCACGTCGAGCGGCGCGAAATGGAGCCTCTGACGCGGCTGCTGCAGAGCATCGACGGTTTGCCTCTCGCAATCGAACTCATCGCATCGCGAGCAAACGTACTTAGCATCAGCGGTATGCGCAAACGTCTGAGCGAAGCGCTTCGTGCGGCACGCGAACATGCCGGCGCGCGCAATAAAACGATGGACGCGGCTCTCTCGTGGAGTTACGCGCTGCTCGACCGCCGTCAGCAAAAACTTTTCGCCGCGCTGGCCGTTTTCCGCAGCGCGTTCACGGCGGACGATGTCGAACGCGTCTGCGCGGAGGTCGATCAGCCGGTTTCGGTTTTGTTCGAACTGCTCGACGCCTCGCTCGTATCCGCGCTCGCGGTCAAGCCGGAAACGCGGTACCGCCTGCTCGAGACGACGCGCAGCTTCGCCGCGGAAAAACTCGCGCCGGAACTTGCCGGCGTTGCGCAAGCGCATGCCGAACATTTCGCGAGGAAAGCGGACGCCATCGCCGTCGCGGCGGACAAGGATCTATCCGAACTGCTGGAATCGACGCTGCAGAGCATGCCGGATTTTCTGGCTGCGCTCGATTATGCTTGCGAAAATGAGGCCGCCGAACTGGGACTGCAGTTGTTGGAAGGGCTTCATAAATACGGGATTCGTAACCACTACAAGGAGGATGTCCTCAACGCAGCGCTTCGTCTGCTCGAAAGCGGCAAATGTGCGGGCGCGGTACGGGCGCGCATCTCGCGCATTGCCGGAATGTTGAGCGAAGCATGCGGACGTTACCAAGACGCGATACCGCTGTTCGACGCGTCGGTAGAGTACTATCGCGCGGTGCAAGACGAGCTGCGTCTATGCGATGCGCTGACCGGGCTCGCAATCATGGCGTATCATTTGGGGCGCTACGAGGAATGCGAGCGCCGGTTCATCGAGATCCGCGAGCGGACGGAACGCACGGGCGATACGATGCTGCTGCTCAAGACGCTCGGACGCCTGGGGGCTTTGTATCTATCGCAAGGCCAATTTGAAAAAGCGTTTCCGTTGTTGGAGCGCGCGGCGCTCGGCCTGCCGGAATTAGGGGAACTGCGTCAATCCGGCACCGCGCTCAAGAATGTCGCCACCGCCGCCCATTACCTGGGCCGCCACCAGGAAGCGATCGAGTGGGTGGATCGAGCCCTTGCGAACATAGCGGCGACCGGCGAAGTAGCGATGCACGCGGTGGCTCTATGCATGCGCGCGGCCGCGCAGCGCGAGCTCGGCGATCTTAAAAGTGCCATCCATTCCCTGGCCGCGGCAAGCCCGCTTTTGTCTGCGCTGGGGGCGAGCAGCGACTTGGCCGAGTGCTTGGAAGACGCGGCCAGCACACTGGCCGCAACCGGTCGATCAGAGGTTGCGGCGCGGCTTTTGGGATTTTCCGACGCGCTTCGGAGCGCCATCGGTTCTCCGCTCAATCCGGGGCTGCGGACGTACTACGACCGTACCTGCACGCTGCTCGAGCGCTCGCTTGGCGGGGCTTTTCACGCCTATCGCGCTTTGGGCGCAAGCGACACGGCGGAAGCGATTTTCGAGTTGTTCCGCTCGGCCGTTGCGCCGGCGAGCGAGCAGGAAGTGCGGACGGATAGATAGTGAAGATACGACTTCACTATCTTGACTATTGCACCCCTAAGGGGGTAGCCTGAGAAGGCAATGGCGACGCAATTCAAGACCGCTCCCATCGGCGGAGAGTACGAGCACGGCTTCCACGACCCGGAGAACTACGTGTTCCAGTCGGGCAAGGGGCTCACGCGCGAGATCGTCGCCAACATCAGCGAAATGAAGAACGAGCCCGGCTGGATGCGCGACTTCCGGCTGAAAGCGCTCGACATCTTCCTTAGTAAACCGATGCCATGGTGGGGCGACACTGAGCGCCTTGCCGAGATCGACTTCGACAACATCCAGTACTTCGTGCGCGCGAGCGACAAGGTCGGCAAGACCTGGGACGAGGTCCCCGACGACATCAAGAAGACGTTCGACAAGCTCGGCATTCCCGAGGCCGAACGCAAGTTTCTTTCCGGCGTCTCGGCGCAGTATGAGTCCGAAGTCGTCTATCACTCGATCCGCAAGGACCTCGAGGAACTCGGCGTCGTCTTCTGCGACATGGACACCGCCGTTCGTGAGTACCCGGAGATCGTCAAGAAGTACTTCTCGACCGTTATTCCGCCGGCCGACAACAAATTCGCCGCACTCAATTCAGCGGTGTGGTCCGGTGGTTCGTTCGCCTATGTGCCGGCTGGCGTCGAAGTCAAGACGCCGCTGCAGGCCTATTTCCGTATCAACAGTGAGAACATGGGGCAGTTCGAGCGTACGCTGCTCATTGCTGAGCCCGGCGCCAAGTTCCACTACACGGAAGGCTGCACCGCGCCGAAGTTTTCGTCTAGTTCGCTGCACAGCGCCGTCGTGGAACTGATCGCACTCGAAGGTTCGACGATCCGCTACACGACGATCCAGAACTGGTACAAGAACATCTTCAATCTGGTCACCAAACGCGCCGTCGCGTACAAGAACGCAACGGTGGAATGGGTCGACGGCAACCTCGGCTCGCGCCTGACGATGAAGTACCCGTCGATTTATTTGATGGGCGAAGGCGCGCGCGGAACGGTTCTCTCGATGGCCGTCGGCGGCGAAGGCCAGCATCAGGATGCAGGCGCGAAAATCATTCA
>JBKPMZ010000228.1:0-1862 GCA_046732415.1 Vulcanimicrobiota bacterium | reverse complement strand
GGGGTACGCCGTTCCGAGACGTGAAAGGACGTCATCCAGAGCGGATCGCTCACGCGCAAATTTTCGATAGCGCACAGATCGATGGCTCTCTGAAAGTCGTCGACGGTGGGTTCGCGCGTCATCGGATCGTCCTGCAGCGCGACGATGAAACGGCAATGCGCGTCATCCATCCGCCCGAGGAATACCAAATTCCCGTGATGCAGATGCACGCTCAGTTCATCGTCGGGCACGTCGCCTTGCACGCGCAGATCGCCAAGAAAGAAATCGTGCTGGACCGATCCGCCTTCGAACGGCATGCCCAGGAGATGCCGGACGGTGCTGTGCGCGCCGTCCGCGCCGATGAGATACGCGCACGTCGTACGTTCGCTCGATCGGTCCGGGTGCGCAATCTCGACCTCGACGCACGCTTCGCGTTCGGTGAGTGCGCGCAGCTCCGATTCGCGCTCGATGCGTCCGCCCTGCGCCTCAACGTGCTCGACGAGAAGCCGCTCCGTTTGCGTTTGCGGCAGAAACAGCACGAACGGGTAGCTGCCGGGAATCTCTTCGAGCGAAGCCTCCAGCACGCGCCGGCCTTCACTGTACATGCGGATTCGGCGCAAACGCCGCCCGTATTCGATGGCTCGCTGTGCGATCTCGTACCGCTCGAACTGTTCGAGCGTGCGCGCCTGCACGACGAGCGCCTGCGAGTGCAGCGCTCCGTGCGAGGCCTTGTCGATAATGCGGTAGCGCAAGCCCAAGCGCGCCGCTTCCGCAGCCATCGCCAAGCCGGTCGGCCCTGCGCCGCAGATCAACACGTCGAGATCGGCGTTACTCAAATATCCCATTGCCAGATGTTGTACCACGGCGTACTGCTGGGATTGACCTTGAAATTTCGTAAATCCGGCGAGTGCACGGCAATGCGCTCGCGTTCGTACAGCGGGATGTAGGGAATCGTCCGCCAGATGATCCGCTCGGCCTTCGAGTAAATCCCGGCACGCTCTTTCGGATCGTCCGTGTTCAGGCCGGCCTTCTCCAGCGCGTCGACCTGGGGATTACAGTACCGGTATACGTTCTCGCCTTTCGGATAAAACGCATCACAGCCGATGTAATAGGTCATGTCCGGGTCCCAGGTCATCGTCACGCCGTAGGTGGCAAAATCGTAGCGGTTTCCATAGATCGGCCCGTCCGGCGTAAAGATCTCGTTGTATGCGAACGCTTTGATGTCCAGCCGTATACCGATTGCGTGAAAATACTGCTGCAATTGTACGGCGACCATGCGCAGGGAATCCGAGCCCGAGATGATGTCCAGCGTATATTCCAAGCGCACCTTGCCGTTCGTGCGCACGCCGTCTGCTCCCAGTTTATACCCTGCCGCATCAAGCGCCGCGTTCGCCCCTGCGGGATCGTACGCATATGCCGGGTTTTTCACATACCCGATCGCCGTCGGCGGAATGATGTCGTGCGCGGGCTCGGCAGACCCGTGCGTCAGTTTCTGAATGAGCGCATCGTAATCGATGGACGATACGAGCGCGCGGCGCACGCGCACGTCGTCCAAGCCCGGATGGCTCTCGTTCATAATCAGCAGCGCTTGCGAGTTCCACGGATAGAGCCGCGTGGTCACGTCCGGCAGTTTGCGGTACTGCCCGTACAACGTCGAGGGCGGCGAGGCAACGAGATCGATGTGATGCAGCCGCACTTCGTTGAGCACGGTCTGGTCTTCAGGAATGATGTTGAATTCGATGCGTTCGAGTTTGGGCTCGCCCTTGAAGTACCGTTTAAATCGTTCGAGCACGATCTTGCGCCCGCGCTCCCATTTCACGAATTTGAACGGGCCGCTGCCGATTGGCGCGGAGTTGAATGGTACGCGGTTGATGTTTTGATAC
>JBKPMZ010000227.1:0-6866 GCA_046732415.1 Vulcanimicrobiota bacterium | reverse complement strand
GTGAGGGCGATGAAATCAACGCCATCGTCGCGCCGGATGCGATTAGCGAATTCGCACAAATGTTTCAACTCGATCGCGAACGCATCGCGGCAGCCGCGGGAGGGGAATGACTCGTGTTCGTGCTCATCGTCGGCTGCGGACGCGTCGGCTCAACACTGGCCAAGCTCCTCGACGCCGACAACAACGAAGTCATCGTCGTCGACGAAAACCCCTCCGCATTCAAACGTCTCGGCCAGAAATTCAAGGGACATGTCGTGGTCGGCACCGGCATAGACTACGACGTGCTCAAACGCGCCGGGGCGCAAACGGCGGAGGGTTTTATCGCCGTCACCAACGGCGACAACCGCAACGTGATGGCAGCGCTCATCGCGCAGCGCATGTTCAACATCCGCAAAGTCGTCGCGCGCATCTACGATCCGACGCGCGGCATGATGTACCGCGACCTCGGCATCGAAACGGTGTGCCCAACGACGGTTGGTGCGAAGATGATCCGCGACATGCTGCTCGAGGCGCCCTGGGACACGCTGCAATCGTTCGATTTCGGCAAAGTCACCTCGCTTCGCGCCGTCGTGCGCGCAGCCGATTCCGGCAAGCGCGTTTCCGAATTCGAGCGCCCGGGGCGCATCCGCATTGCCGCCGTGCGCACCGGGAAAACCGTACGCGTTCCCGGCGAGGACACGATTTTGAGTGAGGGCGATGAAATCAACGCCATCGTCGCGCCGGATGCGATTAGCGAATTCGCACAAATGTTTCAACTCGATCGCGAACGCATCGCGGCAGCCGCGGGAGGGGAATGACCCATGTTCGTGCTCATCGTCGGCGGCGGAAAGGTCGGCTCCTATCTCACGCGCGCGTTGCTCAAGCAAGGCCATGAAGTGGTCATGGTGGAGAAAGAGGAACGCAAGGCGCGGATGCTCGAGCAGCTCATCGAACAAAAAGTTACGGTCGTCGGAGACGGCTGCGACCCGCTCGTACTCGAAGAGGCGGGCGTGACGCGCGCGGACGTCGTCGTTGCCGACACGGGCGATGACGAAGACAATCTCGTGGTTTGCCTGATCTCGAAAAAGAAGGGCAAGACCCGCTGCATTGCGCGCGTGAACAATCCGGCGAATAAACTCATCTTCGAATCGATCGACCGCGAGAACCCCGTAACGGTCATCTCGTCGACGGAGATCATCCTCGACGTGCTGAGCCAGTCGATTACCGCCCCCGCGTAGGCGTTACGGCGACCACGCCGTGATTTTGCCGCTGATGTCGCTGGTGTAGAGCCGGCCGTTCACCACAATCGGACCGACGACACCCTTGCCGCTCAGCGCCGCGCTCCACAACTGCGTTCCGCTCGCGGCATTCAACGCGTACGCCGTCGACGTTGCATAATCGTTCACGTATACCACGCCGTTGGCAATGGAGATCGGTGAACGCAGCGTTGTCGCGCTCGTCGTCGCGCCGTCCCCGCCGAAAGCGGCGTTCCACACGGGCGTCGGATTGAGCGTGCAATCGAGCTGCATCGAAAACGCCGCAAGACCAGGCCGGTAGATTCCTTGCGTCGCAGGCAATCCGACGTACACGTAGCCGGTCACCGGGTTCCATGCGGGCGTGCCGACGAAGTCACCGGCGTCGGTCCCAATCGACATTTGAATCGACTGCACCGGCCCCGAACCGATGCTTGCGGCGTTATAAAGCACGAACAGTCCTGACTTATTTATCGCCGCGGCAAGCAGCGGACATCCCGGCGGCCGAAACAGCATCGGCGTCGCACCGAAATCGCTGTCCGAGCCCGGTGGTAATTGCGCGTAAAAGCTCCCAAGCACGCTGCCGAGCGACGGCGTGAGCGCGACCACTTGCTCGGAATATCCGGCCGTCTGGCTTCCACCGCCCGTTGTGTCGCTATTGCCGGTTGCGACATACACGTTGTTCGTCGACGGATCGATCGACGCGCCGGCAAATCCCCAAATACCGCCGCCGCTGGCACCCTGCGCGGGGAAAAACGTGCTGACGATCGACCCGGACGTTGCGTCTATTGCGGTTATCCGTCCAAACCACGGCGAAATGTCGCACGTCGACGACGTCTCCGCGTACAACAAGTGATTGGCCGGGTTGTACGTGAGCGCGGAATAGATGAAATTGTGGTCCGCGGGAGAGGCGATGTTGATCGGCCAGCCGGCTACTTCCGTGCCGCTCGATAAGTCGAATGCGTGAACGTTGGCAGCGCCGTCGCTCATATATACACGGCTCGTGGAGCGATCGATCACGGGCGTTCCGTTCGCACCGAACGAGAACGTTCCCGTGCCGCACATATACGACGACGTTCCCATCTGCACGGTCCAAAGGCGGACTCCGGTGTCTGCGTTTATCGCAACCGCCTGGCCGCTGCCGCTCGTTGCGTAGAGCACGTTGATCGTCTGACCGTTCACGTTGACGTTGGAAGCGTATACCGGCTCCCCGATTTCGCCGCCGATGGTGCTGGTCCACAGGGCATGTATCGAGCCGACGTTGCCAACGCCCAGCGTGCTTTCATTGGGATTGTAGCCGGTGCGCTGCAGATCGTACGCGTTCGTGAGCCAATCCACCGGCGGCTGCGTCGGCGCCGGCGTCGGCGTGGCGACCGCCGCCGTACCGTAGATCGCGATCATCTCCGCCGTCACGGGGTGCGTATCGGTGCTTGAATTGTATGCCCACGTCACGCTTTGCGTTCCCGCTGCCGCGCCGGAGAGGTGCGCGACGAGATCCGAAAATCCGGTGCTGCCGGCGGGCGTATTGCTCGCATCGAGCGCGAAGCCGGCGGGTGTAATTCCCGCCAGACGCGTGTTGATTGCGCTCGCACCGAGAATGAGATCGCCGCTATGGGGCGGTGCGAACGTCAGCGTGATCGAACGCGGACCCGCCTCGCTTCCGGCGTGCGCGTCGATGAATCCCGCAGTGGCTTGGCCCGAAACTTCCCAAAGTTCACCGGCCGTTTTCGTCGCGTTTCCGGTAAACGGGGTTTCCAGTGTGCCATCCCCGGATGCGATCCGGTAGCAACTTTGTGCGTCGACATAATTGCCGTTGACGCGCCGGATCGACGTCCAACCCGAAGCGCAGCCCACTGCCGACACGGCATTAAACCCGATGGCTACGAGCAGATCGCCGTTTGCGGGCGCGGTGCGCAGCGTCGCGCTGAGTGAACCGGTGACCAAGGCGCTTTGTAGGATCGAAAGTCCGCCGCCCGATCCCCCAATCGGCGTCGGCGTCGGTAGAGGCGTCGGCGTCGTCGCAGGCGGTGTGGCGGAAGGCGTCGCGGTTGGCGCAGGCGTTCCCGTCGGCGCCGGCGTTGGCGTAATGCCGCCGCCTCCACCACCCGCGATTGCGATCATCTCGGCGGTCACCGGGTGCGTGTCGGTTGTTGAATTAAATGACCACGCTATGCTCTGCGATCCGGACGCGGCGTTCAATTCGTGCGCGCTCAGTTGCGAGAATCCCGTCGTACCGGCGGGCGACGCGCTCACGTCGGCTATGAAACCGGCGGGCGTGATGCCCGATAGTTTGGTATTCGTCGCGCCGGCGCCAACGATGAGATCGCCGCTATTCGCCGGCGCAAACGTCAGCGTCACAGTGCGCGGCCCCGCCTCCGCTCCGGCCTGCGCGTCGATGAAATTGCTCGCTGCTTGACCTGCGATCTCCCAAATGGTTCCCGCGGTGTCACCAGCAGTGCCCGAAAAGGGCGTTTCCGCGGCCGTATCCGCGCTGGCAATACGGTAACAACTTTGCGCGTCGACATAGTTGGCGCTCACGTGACGGATCGCCGTCCATCCGGCTGCACACCCAAGGACGCTTCGTGCATTAAATCCGATAGCTATCAGCAGATTCCCATCGATCGGAATACTGGAAAGCGTTGCGCCAAGCGCGCTCGTAACCGCGGCGCTCTGCACGACGCCCGCCGGTGCGGCGAGTGCGCTCACTTCGCGAGTTCGCGTTGGAGGAATGACTCCCGAATGACGTCCGCCGCATGATGCGAGTAATAGAATGATGTATACGGCGAAAACACAGAGCGCTGCGTTTCGCACGCATCGAGCATAAGCTGCGCACGTAAGATGATGTGAGAGGATTACGACTCGGGGCTTGCGCCCTAACCGGTGTTCAAATCCATGCGCTGCAGCCGGCGGTTAAGCGTGAGCGATCCTACGAAGATCGTGACGATTACGACCGCCATAGTGGCGTCGATAATGAGACTTCTCTGATGCACCGCCGCCGGCGTTGCAAGCGCAAGCGCGAGCGAGAGCGCGCCGCGAATTCCCGCCATGCGCACGACCGATCTCCATGTCGATCCCACTCGCTCGCGCACCAAGTGAAGCAGGCCGTTGGCGAGCAGTGTACGAGCAATCAGTACGGCTGCCAGCGTCACGCCTGCCGCCGGAAGCGCGTGCTCCAACCGGCGGAAATCGAGGGCAGCGCCGATCAGGAAAAACAATACGACGTTTGCGAGGAGTGCGGCAATTTCCCAAACGTTCTCAACGCCTTGCGCCGCCGTGACGCTCATGCGATGGCGTTCGAATTCCTTGAGCGCAATGCCGAAGGCCAGCACCGCGAAAATGCCCGACCAATCGAAGTGATCGGCAACGATGTAAGCGCCGTACGCGCCCGCGAACGTGACGATTGTCTGTACCGGGGCGCCGACCTGTTTGCGCAACGCGAAGGCCGCGGCATACGCGAGCGCCAGGCCGATTGCGATGCCGACGGCAACGCCCGCGATCGCCTGAAATGCGGCGCCCGCGACGGCATTCGTACCGCCCGAAACAAGCAGCGCCGCGATCACCGCGCGGTACAGCACCACCGCAACCGCATCGTTGAGCAGCGATTCGCTTTCGACGATGGTCGCCAATTCGCGCGGTACGGCAAGACGTCGAAACACGGCGACGACGGCAATCGGATCCGTGGCGCTCAGAATCGTGCCGAGCAAGATCGCCGGTCCCCATTCAAACGTTCCGATGAAGTGCACGCAGATCGCAATGACGGCCGCCGTAAGCACGACGCCCGGAACGGCGAGCAGCAAGATCGCCTTCCACGCGCGACGCATCAAATGCACGTCGAGATTCCACGCCGCCTCGAAGATGAGCGCCGGCAGAAACACGTACAGCGTCGCCTGTCCGAACAACTGCGTAAGCCGGTACGGGAAGAGCACGCCCACGACGAGCCCGGCAGCCAGCAGCGCGGCGATATGCCAGAGACGCACGTTAATGCGTATGCGTGAAGTTGCCGACGGCGACGCCGGCCGCGCGTATAGATTTTAGCGCCGCACGCATGCCGATTGGTTTTCGCGGCCGTCCCACGGTGGCGAAATACCATTCCGGATCGATGTTGAGCGTGCGCGTCTGAATCATGTCCACGCGCACACCGCTCAATACGCCGGCCATGGCGCGCACTTCTTCTTCGTCGTCCGTGACGCCGGGATGCGTGAGCAGGTTGAGCGAGAGCCGTAATCCGGCGTTGCTCGCGAGCCGAATAGATTCCAGCACGTCGTGCAGATCGTAGCCTGCGGGCCGGTAATACGCGGCGTACGCCGCGGGCCGGAACGAATTCAAGCTAATACGTACCGCCTGCAGCCCGGCATCGATGCAGCGCGCGAGCGCCGACGGCATACTGCCGTTGGTATTGAGGTTGATTGTGCCGTTCCCGCGCTCGGCGCGAATGCGTTCGATGGCGCGCGCAATCGTAATCGAGCGCAGCAGCGGCTCGCCCTCGCAGCCTTGGCCGAACGAAACGATGCCGTCCGGCACGCGCTCGAGGTGGTGAACGGCAACGCGCGCGAGTTCTTCCGCGGAGGTTTCAAACGCGATGCGCTGCTGCGGCGAAGGCAAGCCGGCTTCGGGCTCCTGTTCGGAGATGCAGCCCACGCAGCGCGCGTTGCATTTTGGCGATACGGGCAGCGCGGCCTCACCGCGTTCGAGAAACACGTTCTGCGCGGTGAAACACCCGTATTCGCGCGAACACAGTGCAACTTGACGCAGCACGCGATTGGAGGCATCCGTTGCCAGACGCGTCTGGAGGATCGCTTCGAGTTCTCCCGGCCCGAAACGGCGCGGCTCCCAGTCTTCGCTCTCGTCCGTACGCATGGCAGCGACGTACAATTCGTCGTCCACCACGCATGCAAACGTATAACCGAACAACGGCAGCGCGGGCGCGTCATCGTCGCGTTCGTAGGCGGGCAGCAGCAAACGCGTGTAGCCGGCGGGCAGCATAACGGCGAGGGCGTAGCGGCGCGCTGCCGATCCGTCGCGCAGCACGGGGTGGCGGCCGGGCAAGATCATCGGCACAGTGCCTTGCGGAGCCGGAATGAGTTCGTCGCGCTCGATTTCACGCACGACGCCGCCGTCGGCGAGCGGTTCGCGCTCTTCGTCGAAATAGATGCGCCCCGCCTTATCGCAGTAGGCCAGTCCAATCATAGTGTCTTTTTGAACGCGTGCTGCGTCTTGAGAACGTCGTACCCCAAACGTTTATAAAACTCGTGCGCGCGTTCGCGCACGACGTTGGAAACCAAGCGCATGGACGTGCATCCGCGCCGGCGCGCCCACGCTTCGGCCGCTTCGACCAGCAATTGTCCGATGCCGTTGCCGCGATATTCGTCTTCGACCACGAGTCCTTCGATATCGGCGCGCGCACTGTCGGTAATCGCTTCACGAAGCGCGACGCCAATCCAGCCGACCACGCCGGCGCGCGGAACGACCGCTACGAGCACGGTACGTTCGTCATTCATGTGCGAGATCTGGCGCTCGACGTGCGCGACCGGCACCTCGTACCCGAGCTGTCCAGCGAGTACGGCGATGCGAGCCGCATCGCTGTGCAGCGCTTCGCGTACCGATGTGCCCAGTTCGCTAGAGGGGGGCCGCATG
>JBKPMZ010000226.1:0-4589 GCA_046732415.1 Vulcanimicrobiota bacterium | reverse complement strand
ACCTAACCAATTCCGGTACGCGCGCACTGCTGCAACTTGCGGTCGTTATCGTGCTCTTCGAAGCCACGCTGCGCATGGATTTACGCGGCATCCCGAAAGCCAGTATTGCGATTATGGCGGTCGTCGGCGGCGGCCTGGTGCTCTTCATCGTGCCGTCGGTTGCGCGCGCATATCATTTGAGCGAACTCATCAGTTCGATGATCGCGGCCATTTGCATCGTCACGGGGCCGACTGTGATCGGGCCGCTCATGGCACGCCTGCGTCCGCGCGCGCCGGTTTCGCATTTGCTGGAATCGGAAGGTTTGGTGCTCGACGCGCTCGGCGTTATCGTCGCCGCTGCGGTGTTCGCAAGCTATACGTCGCGGCCGGGGAGCGGCTTGGATACGGCGTGGCACATCACAGAGCGCGTTGGCGCCGGACTGGTCGTCGGATTGCTGTGGGGCGTCATCGGGCGCGCCGTGCTCGCACTCACCGCTCGCTCTTCGAGCGATGTCAGCAAGATGAGCGTGCTGTTCTTAGGATTTGCGGCATACGCTTCGGCGGAAGCGCTCGCGCACGAGAGCGGACTGGTGGCCGTGGTTTCCTGCGGGCTGCTCTTGGATTTTCGCACCATGCCGCACGAGCGGCTGCTGCGCGCTTTCAAAGAAGATCTGTCGATGCTTGGGCTGTCGACGGTGTTCGTGCTCCTCGCATCGCAGATCGACGTACAGCGCCTCGGGCCGCTTGTCGCCCCGGCGGCGGCAATCGTCGGCGTACTGATCGCCATACGCGTTATTTCCGTTGCGCTGGCGACGTTGCCGACGGCGTTCACCATCGCGGAACGGGCGCTCATGGGTTCCGTGTTTCCGCGCGGCATCGTGGCCGTGTCGCTGGCAACCTACTATGCAACCCAAATTCCGGCGTGGGGATTGCACGGGGGCGGGCAACTCGCCGGCATTCTGTTCTTGGTCGTGGTGTTCACCATTGCGATCTCCACGCCGCTCTCGATCTTCCTGACGATGCGTTTGCGGCTGCAGTTGCCGTCGGTCATCATTGCCGGCATTACGCCCGCAACATTGGAGACGGCCCGCAAATACAAACAAACCGGCCACTTGCCGCTGCTCGTCGACACTGACGTGGAGGCCGTGGCCTTCGCGCGTTCGCATGATTTGGACGCTGCCGTAGTCGACGAAGATGGCGCACTGGTGCAGCTCGTACGCGAGCGGCGAGCGAAGTTTTTGATTATCGACACGCCGGAACGGTGGTCTTCGCCGGTGCCGTCGATCACCGTGCTTACGCCATCGCAAGCGCAACAATTACTCGCGGAATAAACGCATGCTCGGCTGCTCTGCCGTGGGATAAGAGCGCGGTTAGAATAACGCGTTCTCGAAACTCTACTACGCGCGCACGCGTTAAAAAGTACAGAACCATGAAAACGAAGATATTTCAAACTGCCGCGCTCGTTTTCGCGGCACTCTCCATGGGTCTGCCGGCTGTCTCGCAGGCGGCCACGGCGCAATCCACTGTACCGGTGCAAACGACGTATCAAACGAGTTTGCAATCGATTTACGGCTCGCCGTCGCCGTGGACCGGCACCCTAAAACTTACCGTCAACCCGGATGGCATCATCCAGGGTTACTACCATCCTGACGACGACATGATTGCCTTCGTTCCCGTAACGGGCGGGCGCAACGGCGATCAGGTGTGGCTCGACATCGGGCAGAAGGGCCGTTTGCGCGTAAGCGGTACGCTGCAGAACGGCGCGATTACGGGCGGCGCTTTTGACGAACGTACGCACGAAACATTCAAGTTCACCGCCCGCGTCTCGAGCTAAAAACCGGTCATGGCGGCGCTAATGCGCCGCCATGATTTTTGCCAGCATGTCCGGCTTGCCCGCAATCCGCACCAAATGCGGATAGCGCAAGCCGCCGTGATAGTCGATCGTATACGAACCGACGAACCCGTTGTTGTCGCCGAGCAGCACGATCTTCGCTCTGGAATGCTGCGCGTTTTTCACCGCGTACTCCAGAACGTCGGGATCGTAGTCTTGCCCATCGATCGCAACGAGTTTGACGCCCGGTGAGAGACCGGCTTTCCATGCCGGCGAGTTCTCGCGAACGTTTGTCACCGTGCCTTTGCCGCTGATGTTCATTCCCAGCGAATACCAGTAGTTCTGGTTGTGGCGCGTCGCGCTCGACGCCTCGATGAATTTGTTCGGTTTGTCGTTATACACGAGACGCCAACCGGCGCGAGCGAGATCGTCGCTGGGCGGATGCGGCGAGACTTGGTAAACGTACCGCTCGAAGAACCCGTGCCAGTCGTACGGAACTACGGACTCGAGCGTCTTTTCCACGTCCTCGCGCGTGTAGGTTTTGGTGATCGGTCCGGTTACCGCCGGGTCGGTGAACGCGTGCAGGAACGTGTCGAGCGATTTCGCGCCGCCCGTTTTCTCGCGGATAATCGTGTCCGCGTCGAGCCAAATGAGCTCGCCTTCTGTATAGAAGTCGCCGGCCGTTCGCCGGATCCGCGAATACTGCCCGTCCGCCTCGTACAAATACGGCGCGGCGGTCGTCGTGTCGATAAGCGGTTCCGTGGCGCGCCCCGGCTCGGTATCCATGCTCGCCCAAATACTTGCCAGATACTCCGGATAGTCTTTGGGATTGCGGATGCCAGTGCGGAACGAAAGCATGTCGCCCAAGTATTGGTTCATACCTTCGTACACCCAGAGCAAATCCGTGCGCATCGGAATTTGGAAGTTGAGCGTCGTGAGGTCCCATGGGCGGCGGTATTTGCCGTTCCACGAATGCGAGAGCTCGTGGGTGACGAGATCTCCACCCTCGAGTTGCATTTCGGGGTTGGTCATGAAATCGTCGGGCGCGCGGTCGTCGCTGCTCTGGTGATGCTCGATACCTTGAAAACCGATCGGATCGCTGAGCGCGAGCAGCGAGTGATACCAGGTCCAATGGCGCGAGCCGTACAGCGCGAACGCTTGCGCCGGCATGCGCTTATACGCGGCGATTACCTTCGGGTCGATATCGAGGTCCTGGGGTTTGTCGGCAAAAATGTCGAGCCACTGCGAAGCGCTGCCGTTCTTCCACAAGAGGATGTGCTTGTAATAGCGCGCCATGTCCAGCGGCGAGTCGATGAGCATATTGAGCGGCGTCACGTCGAAGTCGACGCGGTCGCCGCTTTGGTGCGCGCCGTACAATGCCGTTGCGTAGCCCCAGGCATGCGGCAGAATGATGCTGGGCTTGACGTAATAGTCGTGCGAGTTCACGCCGTTCTGATAGAACAGGTCGCGGTTCCAGTTGATCACCGCGACGTTTTTGCTCGACATGGTGTCGGGCGCGTTGGTAAGCACGGTGAAATCGACGTTGATTGCCGAAACGCCGGACGGAACATCGACGTGAAATGCGTACATGTCGACAACGTCGCGTTGCCACGCAAGAGCGTGCCCGTTCGCGCTCACGTGAATCTGCGAGATGTTGGCCAGTGGACCCGTGGGACCGTGTTCGCCCGGAATCCACTTCGGATACACGAACGTGAACGCGCCGGGCTTGACGGGAATCGTCATGTGGGAGTACATGAGTCCGCGCGAGGCGTCGCGCGCGTCGAGTACCACGGTCATCGGATCGCTCTGCGTCGCATAAGCGGTCGCCGTCGGCACTTCGGGCGTGAACGCGTTCGTATCGCTCGTCTGCGCCACGGTTATGGCACCGCTGCCGATAAACGCCACGGCGAGCAGCGCGGAAAGAAAAGCGTGCTTCATAGGATGTGTGTTTACAGACCGTTCGGTCGGCAGCCTCTTACTCGCGCTCGCGGGTACAAAGCGGCTATGGACAAGCTGCAGCGCGACCGGCACGGCGAGATCTTTCAGGACGAGTTGACCGAGAACCAAAGCAAGCCGCGGCCGCCGAAGCTCGACGATGCCGAGCACGGCAAGCAGTACGACGCGGGCGTCGATTCACAAGAAGCGGACGACGCAATGTCACAAGACCGTTTCGGGCGCAACGAACGCAAACGGGACGATCAGCCGGAATAGTGGCGCGCTTTATCCTCGATCTGGACGGCACGCTGGTCGACAGCGTCTATCAGCACGTCTTGGCGTGGCACATCTCGCTGCAAGCGTGCGGATTCGATCTGCCGATGTGGCAGATTCATCGGAAAATCGGCATGAGCGGCGGTTTGCTCATCCGTTCGCTCTCGAACGCGCTGGGTGCACCAATCGACGACGCGACGCGCAAACGCTTGGAAGACGGGCATTCGCGAGAGTTCGCGCGCATGCGCGACACGATTGCGCCGTTTCCAGGGGCACGCGATTTGCTGGAAACGCTTCGCCGCGCGAAGGTGCCGTTTGCGATCGCAACCAGCGGCGATCGCAGCGACGTCGAACCGCTGCTGCGTTTGGTCGGCGCGGATCGCGGCGTGCCCGTGATATTCAAATCGGATGCGCCGCTGCCAAAGCCCGATCCCGGCTTGCTGCTCGCTGCCGCGGCAAAACTGCCGGACGCTTCGCAAGAAACGATGGTCGTGGGAGACAGCGTGTGGGACATGCTGGCGGCTCGGCGCGCGCATTTTCTGGGCATCGGTTTGCTGACGGGCGGGTATGG
>JBKPMZ010000225.1:0-3501 GCA_046732415.1 Vulcanimicrobiota bacterium | reverse complement strand
GCCCTCCGCCAGACGGTGCGCGTCGAAGCCGTGGCCGATTCTCATGCGCGCAGCGCCATTGCGTGCTCGGCGCGCGCGAGATCTTCGGGCAGCGTCACCTTGAAATTCTCCGGCGATCCCGGCACGATGTGGACGGTCACGCCGATACGTTCCAGAAGCATCGCGTCATCGGTTGCGTCAACTCCGTCGCGCATGCCTGCCTCGTGCGCGCGCAGCATGTCGGCAAGCGTAGCAAATTGCGGGGTCTGCGCCGCCCACAGCGCATTGCGATCGAGCGTTTGCGAAACGACGCGCGCGCCGGTAACGACTTTGATCGTGTCGACGACCGGGATGGCGAGCAGCGATCCGTTTCCATCGCACACCGGCTGCATGCCGCGGCGCACGTCTTGCGCACTCACGAGCGGACGCGCACCGTCGTGTACGAAGACCCCGCCATCGCCGCGCAGCACGCGCAATCCCTCGTACGTACTGGCCTGCCGCGTCGCGCCGCCCGCGACGACGTGCTCCACTTTGCTGCCGCCCGCGTCGGCGGCGATGACGCGTACGTCTTCGAGCCATTCCGCTTCGGTGACGACGACGATGCGATCCACCTCGTACATCTGCGCGAACGTGCGAACCGGCCACCACAGCATCGGTTTGCCGTTGACGTCGATCAGCTGCTTCGGGCGCCCGAAACGCGTGCCGCGCCCCGCGGCGACCACGACCGCGCTGAAGTTCACTTCTTGACCTTTCCGAAGATCATCCGGCCGGCGGCGGTTTGCAGCACGCTGGTCACCGTGACATCGGTCGATTCGCCGATAAGGCGGCGCCCTTGTTCGACCACGACCATCGTGCCGTCATCCAAATAACCGACGCCCTGATGCGGTTCCTTGCCGTCGCGGATGATCTGCACGTGCATCTCTTCGCCGGGAAGCACGACCGGCTTGACCGCATTCGCGAGTTCGTTGATATTCAACACGTCGACGCCTTCGACGTGCGCAACACGATTCAAATTGTAGTCCGTCGTGAGCAGTTTGCCGGCCAGATCTTGCGCGAGGCGCACCAGTTTCGCATCCGCTTCACGCACGTCGCCGTAGTCGCGCTCGCTGATTTCCAGCAAGCCCGTTTCCTGAAGTTGTTTGAGGACTTCAAGTCCTCGCCGCCCGCGTGCGCGACGGCTCACGTCGGTGGAATCGGCGATCGTTTGCAGCTCGCGCAGGATGAAGCGCGGCAAAATAAGCGGGCCTTCGAGAAATCCGCTCTCGAGGATCTCGACGATGCGTCCGTCGACGATCACCGACGTATCGATGACCTTTGGTTGCGCGCCCGCCGGGCTGACGCCCGCCGCCAGCGGCATGATGTGCATGCGCGCACCGACTCGCGCACCAAGATACGCGGCAAAAATACTGATGATGATGTAGAGCAGAATCGCGACGTAACTGCCCGCGCGGCCGCTCGTGGAGATGAATTCGAACAAAATGCTGCGGATGAGAAACGCGATGAGCAAGCCGACGATGAGCCCAATCGCGCCGCCCGCGAGCTCCACCGGCGCGAGCCGCTCGATGGCACGCTCGACCGCATTGAGTTCGTCTTCGAAAAACGCCTGCGCCACCGGCGCGAGCAGCACGCCCACGAGTGCCCCGAGCACCGGCGCGAGAATATTGAACGCCAGTTGCAGCGCTTCGCTGGCGACGTGCAGCGAGAACATATGCACGTACGCTTCGCGGCCGAGCAAGAATCCGGTCACGCCAAAGACGACGGCAAATACGAATCGCAGCAGCGCTGCGGCCACGCCGGGGCCTACGCGAAGGTCACGAATGCCGCGCATACGTCGTTTGCCAGAAAACGCCCGCGCCGCGTGAGGCGCACGTGCGTCGGCTGTGTTTCGAGCAATCCAAGAGAACGATACTTTTCGATGACCGGCGCATAAAATGTCAAAAAATCCAAGCCGTATCGCTCTTTGAAGGACGCCAGGCAGACACCTTGCGCCGTGCGCAGCGCAAGCATCACCGCCTCGCCGGCACGGCGCGGCCCCTGCAGCCGTTCGGATTCGCCGGGAATGGGACCGCCTTCCAGCGCCGCCGCGATATACGTCTGGAGTTCGCGTGTGTGCACCGACCGCACGCCGCCGCGATACGACGCAGCCCCGACGCCCAGACCGACGTACTCGCCGTTGCTCCAATAGTTCGCGTTGTGCGCGCTCGCATGTCCGGGTTTCGCAAAATTACTGATCTCGTAGTGCTCGAATCCGGCGCCTTCCAAGGTATCGATTGCGATGCCGTAGAGATCCGCCTCGCGGGAGTCGTCGAAGAAGGCGGACGGCTCGCGCTGCTGCCAGCGCTCGTACGGCGTGCCGGCTTCAATCGTCAATCCGTAGGTCGACACGTGATCCACGCCGAGCGCGATCGCCGCGTCCAACGAGCGGCGCCAACTCTGCGGCGTTTGTCCCGGCACCGCGAACATCAGATCGATACTGATGCTCGGTATGTCCGCCGCACGCGCGGCGCGCACCACACCTTCGACGTCTTGCGCCGTGTGCTTGCGCCCCAGCGTTGCGATCTCGCCGGCTTCGAACGATTGCACGCCAATCGAAAGCCGGTTGATGCCCGCATCGCGATACGCGCGCAGCGCATCCGCGCTCACGAGTTCCGGATTTACTTCGATCGTCGTTTCGCGATCGTGCGCTCCCGGGAACACCTCGCGCAGGCGCTGCACGAGTTGCGCGATATCGTGCGCGTCATACGTGTTCGGCGTACCGCCGCCCAAAAACACACTTCCGGTGTCATGCTGAGGTATCGAAGCATGGCCGAGCTTGGCGAGGCCCGCAATTTCCGCATACAGCGCCTGCAGATACCGCGCCGCAGCGCTGCGTTTGTGCGGCCATTTCGCAAAATCGCAGTACGGACAAATATACGGGCAGAACGGAAGGTGAACGTAGATGCCGGTCATGGCAGCTAATCCTGCGCGGAGAAAATCCCCACCGCGCCCGGACCTCCGTGCGTCGCAATGACGGGTCCCGCCTCGAGCACATCCAGCATCTCCGGCTCGGCATCGCCCAGCTGCGCACGCAGCCGTTCGAGAATGTCGCGCGCCAAATCCGGCGCGTTCGTGTGCATGACCAAAAAGCGTGCCTTCGACGCATCGGTGACATGCTTGAGCGAGAGATCGATCATGGTCTGCTGCGCGCGGCCCAGCGTACGCACTTGCGCCTCGGCAACGACCTCGCCGTCTCGCAGCGAGATCACCGGTACGATTTTCATGAGCGTCCCGATTACCGCTTTCGCCTTGCCGATACGGCCGGTGCGCACGACATGCGAGAGATCCGGAATACACGCATACAGGTGCTGCGTGCGCTTTTCGCGATCGATCGCGTCGAGCACGGTTTGCACGCTCGCACCCGCTTTTGCCAGCGCGCACGCGTGCAGAGCCTGCATGCCAAGTCCGCCCGCGACGCTGAGCGAATCGACGATGTGAATCTTCGCGTCCGGAAATTGCTGCGCGGCCGATCGCGCGGCATTGATC
>JBKPMZ010000224.1:0-6272 GCA_046732415.1 Vulcanimicrobiota bacterium | reverse complement strand
GATCACGACCGTCGTACTGGCGTGCGCGATGACCGCGTACGTACACGCCGGCACCATTGCCGGCTTTGCCGCGAACCAGGCCGACGCGATGCGGTACGTCGCGGACCTGCTTGGCGACGGATTTTGGCGGCCGCTCATCATTACGACGGTCCTCGTGTCGACGAGCTCGACATTGTGGACGACGATTCTGTATCTGTCGCGATCTGTGTATGCCATGGGGCGTGACGGCGTGCTGCCGCGTCCGCTCGGCCGCCTGGATGCGCGCAGCGAGCCGCTGTGGGCGCTCGGCGCCGTGGCCGTCCTCGTGACGGCATGCGAATTGGTTACGGGCCTTTCGCCGACCGCAGCCGACGCGCTCACGGACGTCCTCAACGCCAGTTCCGTGTTCCTCGGTCTGCTCTTCGTGCTCAGCGCCGCGGCGGCGGTTCGCATCTTTTTGAACCGGCGAGAAGCAATGTGGGGCGGCGTCGTCGCGCCATTGGTCGGCTTGCTGACGCTCGGCGGCGTCGTGGGTGCCACCATTTCGATGGAGGAGCGGTTTTTGGCATACATCGCGTTGGCTGGGGTATGTATGGGCTTACCATTTGCGGCGTGGCGGGGCGGCGGGACTGTCGGAAAAGAGGCAGGCGACCTCCCCGGGCACTGCGAACCAACCGCGCTGGCGCCCCCACTGTAGGGCGCTTCATTGCACGGAGGCCGTCCGGTTTTGGCCGGACGCCTTCATTACTGAGGGTCTGTACTTGAACGAAAAAGAGATCGTCCTTACGAGAGAGGGCCTGGAAAAGCTCGAGCGCGAGCTCGACGATCTGAAGACCATTCATCGCAAGGAAGTGAACGACCGCATCCGCCAGGCCAAAGAGTTCGGCGACCTGAGCGAAAACGCGGAGTACGAAGACGCCAAACAAGAACAGGCCTTCATCGAAGGACGCATTCTGAAACTGGAGTCCATGATTCGCAACGCGCGCATCATCGAAGACTCGGAGTATGCGGCCGGCGAAGTGCATTTGGGCTGCACCGTCAAGGTGAAAGACCTCAAGACCAATGCGAGCCACGAATTCTCGATCGTCGGCTCGGCCGAAGCGGACCCCGCCAACCACCGCATCAGCAACGAATCGCCCCTCGGGCGTGCGCTGATGACGCACAAAAAAGGCGAGACGGTCGACGTGGTGACGCCGCGCGGCACCGTGAAATATAAAATCGAGGCGATTAAGAGCGCCGGGGGCGGCACCGCTCCGAAAAAGGCCGCGAAGAAGGCCTCGTAGGTTTGAAAACCCGCCGCAAGGCGGGTTTTCTCTTTGCTCGAACCTACGGCGCGATGAACGAGGATCTCGGAAAAACCGAAGCGGCGCTGGTGCAGGCCCGGCGCGACAATTTAGCCGCCATGCGCGCGCGAGGCGGCGATCCGTTCGTCCAGACGCGCTATGCCGTGGACGCGCACGTTTCCGAACTGCTCGAAAAGTACGCGTTCCTCGAAACGGGCCAAAAAGCGGAAAGCGAAGATTGGTCGCTCGCGGGACGCATCATGTCCAAGCGCGACATGGGCAAGACGATTTTTGCTGACCTGCACGATCGCACCGGCCGCTTGCAACTCTACGTTCGCAAGGACGAAGTCGGCGAGGCGGCGTTCGCGGATTGGAAAGACTTGGATATCGGCGATCTCGCCGGCGTACACGGGTTCATGTTCCGCTCGCAAAAGGGCGAACTTTCGCTGCACGTGCGAACGTTCGCGGTGCTTTGCAAATCGCTCTATCCGCTGCCGGACAAGTGGCACGGGTTGACCGACGTCGAGAAACGCTACCGCCAGCGGTATGTGGATCTCATCGTCAACCCCGACGTGCGCGACACGTTCGTACTGCGCAGCCGCGTCATCTCCGAAATGCGGCGCTTCATCGACTCGCACGGGTTTTTCGAGGTGGAGACGCCGACGCTGCTGCACGTAGCGGGCGGCGCCGCCGCGCGCCCGTTCATCACGCACGTCAATGCGCTCGATCAACAGATGCAGATGCGTATCGCCACGGAACTCAACCTCAAACGCCTCATCGTGGGCGGCATGGAGCGCGTGTACGAAATCGGCCGGATTTTCCGCAACGAAGGCATCGACACGACCCATAATCCGGAGTTCACAATGCTCGAACTCTACGCCGCCTACTGGGACGTGACCGACATGATGGAGTTCAACGAAGCGCTCGTCGCGCATCTCGTTTCCACCGTGACCGGCGGAAGAGATGAATTGGCGTACGGCGATAAGACGATTTCTTTCAAACGCCCGTTCGCGCGAATCGAATATCTCGACGGCATTGCGCAGCACGGCGGCTACACGCGCGAACAATTGCTCGATCCAGCCGGCGCGGCCAGAATTACCAAGGAGCTCGGCTTGCCCGAATCTCCGACACACGGTCATGCGCTCGACAAAATATTCGAACGCGTGCTCGAGCCGCATCTCGTGCATCCGACTTTCGTGACCGGCTATCCCGTTCTTATCTCGCCGCTCGCAAAGCGCCGCCCGGGCGATGCGGACATCACCGACCGCTACGAACTCTTTTGCGCGAATATGGAGATCAGCAACGCGTTCACGGAGCTCAACGATCCGGACGATCAGCGCTCGCGTTTTGAAGCGCAGATGAAGGAGCGCGCACAAGGAGACGAGGAGATTCCGGAACCGGACTGGGATTTCGTGCGCGCACTGGAATACGGCATGCCGCCGACCGCGGGCATCGGCATCGGGGTCGACCGCCTCGTGATGCTGCTCAGCAATCAGCAGAGCGTGCGCGACGTCATTCTCTTCCCGCTGCAGCGGCAACACGGGTAGCCGCAATGCAGCAAGTCAAATGCGCGCACGAAGCGTGCACCTGCAGCATCGAGGTTGGCGAGCAGTACTGCAGCAAGGTCTGCAAGGACGACGCGACCCACGGCGACCTTTCGCCCACGCATACGGGCTGCCGTTGCGGTCACTCCTCCTGCGAAGCGCGGTAGCTCCATGCCCGTCACCGTAGCCCACGTCGAGAAACACTTCAACGCCGGTGAAGCCGTGCGCGACGTCGTCATCGGCATGTCCGATGGACTGACGGTACCGTTTGCGCTCGCCGCCGGTATTTCTGGTGCGATTGCCGTATCGCACGTCGTCGTTACCGCCGGCATTGCGGAACTTGCCGCGGGCGGGATTGCGATGGGCGTTGGCGGATATCTCGCCGCTCGAACCGACGCCGAACATTATCAAAGCGAGCGCGCTCGCGAAGAGCGCGAAACGCGCGAACTGCCCGACGTGGAGCGCAAAGAGATCGACGAGATTCTCGAACGCTACGGCATCAGTCAAGACGTGCGCGGCAAAGTCGTCGACGAGATTTCGGCGGATGCGCACCGCTGGGTCGAGTTCATGATGAAGTTCGAACTCGGCCTGGAAGAACCGGACCCGCGGCGCGCGTTTCGCAGCGCGCTCACCATCGGCGGGGCGTACGTTATCGGCGGCCTCATTCCGCTCGTGCCGTACATGCTCGTTCCCGCCGCCCGTGAAGCGCTGATCATCAGCGCCATCGTCACGCTCTTGGCGCTTTTTGTGTTTGGCTTTGTGAAGGGCCGCCTGACCGGCATTCCGCCGTTTCGCGGCGGACTGCAGACGCTGCTCACCGGCGGCGTGGCGGCGGCCGTGGCATTCGTTCTCGCGAGGTTGGTATCGTAGCAATGCTTTCCCAGACGGCCGTTGACGGCGTATGGATGTGGTCGAACTGGCAGCCCGATCGCGGACTGTCTTTCAATTCGTTTTTCGTTCGCGGCGAGGAGAGCATCGTCGTCGATCCGTTGCCGGCGGACGAGAACGTGTTCGAACTGATTCGCTTGCAAGGCGGCGCGCAGTGGATCGTCGTGACGAATCGGGATCACGAGCGCGACGCGCAGACGTTCGCGCAGCGCCTGGGCGCGAAGATCGCGGTCCCGGCGCGCGATGCCGCCGAGATGCGCGTGAAGTCGGATCGCGAGCTGCACGAAGGCGATAGCGTCGGGCGTGCGCGCGTGTTGGAATTGGACGCGCTCAAGAGCGCGGGCGAGATTGCCTTGCACCTCGCGGACTGCGCGACGGTCATCGTGGGCGATGCGCTCTGGGGCAAGCCGGCGGGCGCGCTCACCATGATGCCGGACGAAAAACTCATGGACGCGCGTAAAGCAGCGCTCAGTTTACGGCGCGTATGGGCGCTGGAGCCGCGCAACATCCTCGTCGGCGACGGCACGTGCATCTTCGGTAATGCGACGGCCGCCATCGGCGCGTGCCTGCAGTCGCGTGCCGACGTGTTCGTCAACAAAATCAACATCGACGAACTTTCGCAGTGGGTGGAACGCCGCGGCCCGGGGCGTTTTCACCGCAAGCAATCGGAGATCGGCCTGCTCATCGGCGCGCAACGGCTTGGATACCAACTCTTTCACGTCGAGCCAGGCGATTGGGCCGTGCCGATGCACGCGCACACGCAGGAAGAAGAACTGTACGTCATCCTGGAAGGGTCCGGAACGATTCGCGTTCCGCGCGGCGAGTATCCAGTGCGCAAAGGCGACTTCATCGCGTTTCCGGTGGGCATGGACGGCGCGCATCAACTCAAGAACGACGGCTCGGAACGCATGGCGGTGCTCGCGCTCTCCAATATCGCGCCCGGTGAAGGTTGCGCGTATCTCGATTCCGACAAACTGCTGTTCGGGCGCGGAATGATGCCGCGAATGGTCAGCGGCGGCGGCGGAAAAGACTTGGATTACTGGCACGGAGAAAAAGGATAACGATGAAACGGCGGGTGTGGGTAACGATACTTCTGGCGGCATTACTGGGACCGCAGCCGGTACGCGCGGATCAAACCTCGATCGGCGTGCAATTAACCGGAACGCATGGAACGCATCGCGAGAGCGACGGGACCGCGGTCGCTCCGCTTATTCCCGTGCCGATCGTGACGGCATCACGGCGTTTCGGCTGCGTGGAACTTGCCGCCGAAGGTTTGCCGCCGATGGGCCCCATTCACATTGCGAACAACCCAATCGGCATGCAGGATATTTCGCTGACGTATCTCGATACGGCGGTGCGCTATTGGAACCGGCCGGGCACGCTGGCCGTCGGCGTCGGCGAGTCGCTGTACAATCAGCGCACGAATTTCGCGCGCGCCCTCGACGCAACGCATTTCGGGACGGAATTGGATTCGTCTCGCGTTGCGGGAACGCGGTACGAGATTACCGGCCGTCTGCCGCTGCACGGCGGCAAGGAACTGCTCGCGACGCTCGGCGTGAATCCGTCGATGCACGGACGTTATTCGTACGTTACGCACGTTCACAGCAACACGCAGGACGTCACGTTCAGCAGCCCCAGCAGTTGGGAGCGCGCATCGCAAGTCGACGCGAACGCGCGCTTTCTCGATCGCATCGGCGACTACGCCATTTCGTACGGCGTTCGCTATCTCAATTATGTCGCCGCATATACGCAGTGGCCCGCGCCGCGCTTTGCCGATGCGAACTCGCTGCTAATGCCCTATGTCGGCGTACAACGCTTTTTCGGCAATGAGCATTCGCACTTGCGCGCATACAATGCAACGACGTGCGTGTCGCGTAAGTGGCTGCCGCACGTCGAAGCGTTCGTCGGTGCGCAAATCGGAACCGCGAGCCATCGTGCCGGCTTGCTTCGCCCGAACGACGGCGGCATCACGACGCCGCTGTTCGCGCTGCGCGCTCGGCGCGACCGATACGAACTGTTCGCGCAGGGAACCCCGGCGGTACGCGCGTTTTCCGGTACGTTGCGCGCGGCCTCGCCGCAGGTGACGTATAGCGTTGCAGTGGGATATGCGACGGCGGGCGCGCGGTACTGGCTGCCGAGCGGAAAGGCCGGTTTCGGCATGGGCGATGCGTTGTACGATTCACACTCCAGCTTGTCCGACGGGGTGCAGCTCGCCGTGCGTGCGGCGGGATTGCGTTACGAAGCGTTGCGGACGTTTTCGCTGCCGAGCGGTGCCGAGGTGACGCTGGACGCGGGCGTGGCACCGCGCATGCACGAGCGGTCGACGAACTGGATCAATGGTCTGGACTCATCGCCGTATCCCAGTTTCGGGACGGGATCGCTGGTCGATGCATCAGCGACGTTCGAAACAGGCGAGCGGGCGGGGCATCGGTGGATGTACGGCGTGCGCTATGTGAATTATGCCGGCGGAAGCGGAAAACCGCGCCCGTTCGACTTTTTGAAGGAACGCGCGGGCCTATTCACCGCCTTTGCGGCCTGGGGGTTTACGGTCGGCCCGCGCTAGCGGCGATGAACTGCT
>JBKPMZ010000223.1:0-1925 GCA_046732415.1 Vulcanimicrobiota bacterium | reverse complement strand
CGAACTGCTGGTGCGCGATCAGCGGCTCATCGGGCGCCGCGTGAAAGCGGCCGCTTTCCGCGAACTCAAGCCGCTCGACCAATTCGACTGGTCTTTCAATCCCTCGCTGCCCAAGAAGCAAGTCTTCGATCTGGCCACCTGTCGCTTCGTGCGCGAGCGGCGCGACGCGCTCTTGATCGGTCCGCCGGGTACGGGCAAGAGCTTCGCCGTCCAAGCCATCGGCTATCACGCGATCAAGCAAGGCTTCGTGGTCTTGTATCGTTCGATCTTTGATGTGGTCCGAGAGTTCTTGATGGACGAGGCCGTGGGCGGCCAGGACAAGGTGCTCGCTCGCTATCTGAAGCCGGACCTGCTGATCGTCGATGACATGGGAATGAAGAATTTGCCGCGCCAGAGCGGCGAGGTCTTGTTCGAAATCATCATGAGGCGTTATGAGACTCGCTCGACCATGATGACCTCCAACCGCCCGCTTGAAGATTGGGGCAAGCTCATCGGAGACGTGCCCAGCGCCACGGCGATTCTCGACCGCTTCTTGCACCACGCCGAGTTACTCGCGTTCCAAGGAAAAAGCTACCGCCTGCGGAACCAGCCGCCGTCGGCGCCGCCGCCTGACGCGGCGGATGATGGTTCAAATGCCGCCATTCCGCCCGCCGGCTCCAAACGCAAAAAGGGCGGCTCAACTCCGCCTTCCGATGCGACCGAGCCTTGCCAAGAGTAACCGTATTAACGAAGATTCAATCCCTACAAACCCGGCTGCTGAATTCCGCCCGGCCATGGCGGCATATCAACCGCCCGATGACAGAAAGCAAGCCATTGCAGTGCGCGACGCTGCTAAGGCGACATATCAGTCGACGCAGAGCGACTATGACAAGGGCATGGCCGTGTTTTCGGAAGTCTACCGGTGGTCTCGTAGCTGGATGGAGGCCGAATTGAATTTGGCGAAGGATCGACCTACGGAAATCGCCGCCCTGCAAGAGCACTGGAAGCGTATGAAAAGGGCATACTTTACGATTAAGGCCCTGAACAAGACCGGCGCCCGCGGAGGCGAAAAACAAAAGCTGGATGCGGCAGACTTCTATGTAGCCGAAGCCGAACTCTGGCTGGCGGCCGCGGGCGGAGAAATCCCAAAAAAACTCGATGACTGAGCGGACAGGCCACGGCGGGCTCCCATGAATACGCCTACCAAGACGAAGCGCCGTTGGCTTCAATTCTCGCTGCGAGGCTTGCTCCTCATGCTCACGCTTGCTGGGATCTGGCTGGGGCGGCACGTCGAGCGTGTCCGGCGCCAGAAATATGCGATGGGGGTTTGGACCCGCCATGGCGCCGAAATCGGCTTCCGCCACGAATTGGTTCGTAGCAAGAGCGGCATGCTTTACTTTGATTCTCGTCTGACGCCGCCCGGTCCAGCGGCCGCGCGCCGGTTGTTAGGGGACGAGCATTTCGAATCGGTGATCCGCCTGCGGCTCGTAACTTCGCAAAAGATCACCGAAGAAGATTTTGCTGCGCTCGCTGGATTCCCTGACTTGCAGACGCTGGAGATTTACGCGCGATTTCAGATCACAAAAAATGCGACTCGGCATCTCCGCGGATTTCGTCGACTCGAACGGTTGGTGCTGGCCAATGCAGATGGCGCAAGCGATGCCTCCGCCATCTCCGATGCATGCCTCGATGACCTAGGTAATCTCGCGTCACTGCATGAACTGTTCTTGCTTGACGGCGCCTTCAGCGAGGCGGACAGCGCGAAGCTTCGCAGAGCATTGCCCAAATGCAAGATTGTGCGGTGAGGGCCCGTGTGCCGAGCGACAATTCAGGGCTAATGTGGATGGCGGTCAGAAAGTGGGCCATTTTGGCGGCCAGTTGAGGGCCATCAAGACGGTTGCCGGCCTAGGCGCGCGCGGAACTGATGCGAAGCAGAAGGTTGGCTT
>JBKPMZ010000222.1:0-4132 GCA_046732415.1 Vulcanimicrobiota bacterium | reverse complement strand
GCTTGGGCGTGGGCACGTTCGGACCGATCAGCGTGCGCAATGGTCACGGCGGCTCACTGGTCGCGGGCTTCAGTTTGGATCGGCCGAACGGCAACAGCGCGTTTTGGGCGTCGGTGCAGCACATGCGCTTGAATCAGCCCGTTCCGGTGAAGATGCCGGGCGTAAACATTCCCGAACTGCCGCCCATCGACGCGCGCATCGTCGAAGCGAATATCGCCGGAACCGGATCGGGACACAACGTCGTTATTGGCGGCAGCGCGTATATGTCGCCGGCGACGATTGCGGGCGTACCGTTCGATACGATCGCCGCGCGTTTCGCGGGACCGTTCGCGGCATCGCGCATCAGTCGCGTGCACGCGGACGGGCCGTGGGGTAGTTTCGACGGCAACGGCACGTTCGCACCGAATCTGATCGTCGCTCGCGGCGGATACTCCGGAACCTTTCAAGGCTTGCACATGTTCTTGGGCGGATTTCCGGTGAGCGGAGCGATTAGCGGACCGATGGCGATCGCGATTGCTCAAGGCAAGATTTACGTGCAAGCGCAAAACGCGCAGCTGCGCAACGCCAGCATGCACGGCATTCCGATCAGCAGTGTTTCCGGCACGATGGCGTATGACAACGGTATTTTGCGCGTGTATTCCGCGCAGGCAAAAGCCGCGGGCGGAACGGTCGTCGCCGCCGGCAGTTTCGCGACGCAGCCAAGCAAAGAACAAACACGCTTGACGCTCGCGACGACGGAACTCAATGCGTCGCAAGCGATGCACGGCTTCGGCGTGCCGATCTCCGCCGGGAAAATCCGTGCGGTAGGCGCGATCGCGCCGGGCGGCAGCGTGCCGAACATCGACGCGGGCGTCGTGCTGCGTAATGGACGCGCCGCCGGGTACGGACCGTTTTCCGCGAGCGCGGAAGTGGCGATTGCAAGCGACACACTGCATGTGAACCATACGATCGCCTCGCTCGACGATACGTTCGCGCACGTGCGCGGATCCGTCGGCAACTTGGCCGGCGGCGTGCCGGTTTACGACGTGCACGCCAATGTGCCGGTCGGCGATTTGGCGAGCGTCGCGCGTCTCGCGCCCGTGCCCACGTACTATGCGGAAGGCAGTTTCGCGGGCGATCTGCTCATTGGCGGCTCCGGCGTAAACCCGCGCGTGCGCGGCGCACTGCAAGTTCCGGTCGGCAGTATCAACGGGCTTGGCTTTGCGGATGCTCACGCGCATGTCGACGCCAGCCGCGGCGGCGTGTCGATTCAGAGCGGCGGCGTGACGGTCGGTACGACGAAAGCGGATTTTTCCGCGACGGTCAGCACGAGCCAGCTCGCATTTTCCATGGAATCGCGCCGCGCCGATCTGACGGACTTCAACGATTTCTTCGATACCGGCGACACGCTCGCCGGAAAAGGCGCGGTCGATCTCGCGTTCGAGCATTTCGACCGGCTCACGTATACCGCGGGGAACGTCAATCTGAATGGGTTTCGCTACCGGCGCTTTCCGATAGGCGACACGATCGCGCATTGGGCCAGCGTTCGCAACGTGGCGCAAGGCACGGTCGACATCGGCGGCGAGCACGGGCTGCTGCGCGCATCCGGAACGATTGCGTTCGCGCGGCGCGGAGAACTCGGGTCGCTGCTCACGCGTTCGCGGTACGACATCAACGGGTCGCTCACCAATCTCGACTTGACCACCTGGCTGCCGGCGCTCGGGTTTTCGCAGGTGCCCGTCACGGGCCGCGTCGACGGCAGCGCGCAGGTGCGCGGAACGTTTCCGCATCTGGCCGTAACGGGGAGCGCCGCGATGCGTGAGGGCACGGTGGGACCGCTGACCATTGAGAAAGCGGAAATTGCGGCGCGCACCGCGCCCAACGATCGCATCGACGTCACGCACGTACTCGTCGATCTGCCGGCACTGGAAGCAACGGGCAGCGGGAGCTTCGGTCTTGCCCCGAAGGCGCCGGTCGATTTTCAAGTGCACGCGGTCACCGACGATCTGCCGCGGCTGGTTGCGAGCGTTTCGAAAAAACGCCTTGACGTGCGCGGACACATCGAATCGACGCTGTCGATCGGCGGCACGGTCAACGCGCCGAAATTTTCCGCCGGCGTCGACGCATCGAATCTCGACGTGTACGGCATCAGCATTCCGTCGTTCGTCGGACAGGTACAGCTGCATCGCAAAGATATCGTGGTACGCAACGCCGAGCTTTCGCTGCCGCACGGACGCATGACGATCGCGGGATCGCTCCCGCTGCAGTTGCAGCCGTTCGCCTTCGGTCCGAAAACCGCGGCGATCTCGATGGACGCAACGGCCACCGACGTCGATCTCGCGACGTTCCAATCGCTGCTCGGCAACGACACGCGCTTGGCGGGTGCGCTCAACGGGCACTTGGGCATCTCGGGAACGGTCGGCAACCCGCGCATCTTCGGACAAGTCTCCGCGACGAACGCAAGTTACGTAAGCGCGCTCGAAGTGACGCCGATCACGCAAACCGTCGCGCAGCTCACGTTCGAAGGAACGCATGCGACGCTCGACCGTCTGCACGCGCAGCTCGGCGGCGGCACGCTCGACGGCAGCGGGTCGCTCAATTTCGGCGGCGGACTTTCGGGCGGACCGCTCGGCTACGCGATCGCTCTTCAAACACGCGGTGCGCAAATCTCGATGCCGCAGTTCGGTTCGGGCACGTTCGACTCGTCGCTCTCGCTGCAGCGAACGCCCGGGCAACTCGCGCAACTCAAAGGAAAAGCGACCCTCAGCAGCACGGTCATTTCCTTTAACTCGCTGCTGGCGCTCAGCGGCGGCGCGCCGAACGGCGTGAAAACCGGTCCGCCGTTCAATCTGGGCTTCGATTTGGGCATTACCGCCGGCAAGGACGTGCACGTGCGCAGCGGCGGCGTCGGCTTATTCGGCTTGGACATCTCCGGTGAAGGGACGGCGCATCTGGCGGGGACGCTCGAAAAGCCGGCCATGTCCGGGCAGTTCAACTCCGCGGGGGGCACGCTCACGCTGATCGATCGCGCGTTTCGCGTGGAAGAAGGGCGCGTCACGTTCAACCCCGCAAACGGCGCCCTGCCGGACATCTACGCCCTCGCGACGACCACGGTCACCAATCCGGATCCCAACCCGCAGCGCAATCCGACCGGCAGCACGCAGATTACCGCGCGGGTGAACGGCACGGTGCCGCAGGTCAAAATCAGCCTGACTTCGAGCCCGGGCGGTTACACCGAGCAGCAGCTCATCGCACTGCTGCTGCCGCTCAATGCGCTCGCCGGCCCGATTCAGTTTACCGATACCGGCGTCGTGCTTCCGGCCGGACAGATCGCGGGCGCGCCCGCGCCCGGCACCGGCGCGCTGCTGCCGAACATTTTTGAGCGCCGCGAAAACGGCACGGTGACGATAGGCCAAGAGGCGTTCAATATTCTCAACGCCCAGTTCACCAGCGGTCTGCTGGCGCCGCTGGAGACCGCGCTGAGCAGCACCCTGGGACTTTCCGACGTGAACCTGACCGTCGACTACGGCGGCAACGTCGGCATCAGTCTGCGCCGCCCGCTGGCTCACGACTTCTACGCCGTCTACGGCACCTCGCTGGGCGTACCGGTTCGTCAGACGTATGGCTTCGCGTATCAGCCGAACGCGTTCACCTCGGCGCAGTTCACGATGTTCTTCCAGCAGGGGCCGACGCCGCTGTTCTTGAGCCCCGGTCAAGTGCTCTCGAACAATCCGCGCGCCACGGCGGGGCAGGCGGTCCAGGGCACCAGCGGCTTCACCTTCCTGTTCCAACGGTTGTTCTAGCCGCCCCTTGCTACACGCATGCGCAAAGGCAGGGCACGAGGCTGCGTTCGCGAACAGCCGGTGCGGGTCGAAAGGAAACACAGCGCACGTGTGGCGCGTTACACTCCTGACGCCACCAGCGTTGGAGCGATCGAACTCTCAAGGGAAAGATTTTTGATGACCTCAACCCTCTGGCGTGCGCGCGGCGCGCTCCACCGGTGTGCGGGCCTGGTACTCGCACTTGCTTCCATCTTCATGGTGATTTCGCCGGCGCCGGCGCTCTCCGCGTCCGCACCGAAGATCGTCTCCGTGGACGTGTCGGGAAACGTTCACGTACCAACGCAGACGATCATGTCCGTGGTGCAAGCGCG
>JBKPMZ010000221.1:0-1436 GCA_046732415.1 Vulcanimicrobiota bacterium | reverse complement strand
CTTCCAACGACGTGGTCGAGCAACATGAAGCGACCTCCAAAGACGGTACGAAGATTCCGTACTTCATCGTCCATCCGAAGAACATGCGTTACACCGGCGCAAACCCCACCGTGATGACGGCGTACGGCGGTTTTCAAATTTCAGAGACCCCGTACTACTCGGGTACGGCCGGCAAACTCTGGCTCGTGCGCGGCGGCGTGTTCGTACTCGCAAATATCCGCGGCGGCGGTGAATTCGGGCCAGCTTGGCATGACGCCGGATTGACGACGCATCGCCAACGCATCTACGACGACTTCTACGCCGTCGGCAAAGATCTCGTCGCGCGCAAAGTTACCGATCCGCGACATCTGGGCATTTACGGCGGCTCCAACGGCGGACTGCTGATGGGCGTCGAGTTCACGCAGCATCCGGAGATGTGGAACGCCGTACAGATCGAGGTTCCACTGCTGGACATGCTGCGCTACGAAAAAATTCAGGCGGGCGCCTCGTGGGTGGGCGAATACGGAAGCGTTTCCGATCCGGCCGTCCGCGCGTTCTGGGAAAAGACCTCGCCGTATCAAAATCTGAAAGCAGGTGTGGCGTATCCCCAGCCGTTCATCTGGACCACGACCAAAGACGATCGCGTAGGACCGCAGCATGCGCGCAAATTCGCGGCGAAACTCGCGTCGATGCACGTGCCGTACTTCTTCTATGAGGTTACGGAAGGCGGACACGGCGCGGGCGCAAATCTGAAAGAAACTGCAAGAACGACTGCGCTCGGGTGGACGTACTTCACAATGAAGTTGATGGAATAATACCGCCGGCATCAATAGCGTGCATTATGGAATCGCTACAGTTTCTTGATGCTTTACAACTAATTTCTTAATTGTAGCGGTGCTATGCTGTATCTCCCGCTCAAACGGATACAGCGGCCATGTTTACAGCACTTCTCGCGGCAACGATCGTTGCCGCAGCCTATCCGCTTCCACACCACTTCGAATACGGCTTTACGATGAACACGGGCGTCATCGCGCAGGAAGGCGGCGCCAAAGCCGATGCGGGAAGCATCGCCGTCGACGTCGTGAAAGTGCTCGACGACACCGGTACGCTCGTACGCGTGTCGGAACAATCGCCCGCGCGCGCGAGCCAGCCGCCGTCAACGTGCGTCGCGTACGGCACGGGCCTGGTGCAATGCGATCCGATCGATACAATCACCGTGGAAGAAATGTGTTTGCTGCGCGTGCTCGGACGTAATTTTCTGAATTGGTCTGAAATCGACAAACAGCACGCCTGGCATAACGGCGCGTCCGACGGACACGCACGTGAATCAAACGATTATCGCATCACGGGCCAGACGAATGGATTGTTCCAGATCTCTTTCGAGCGCGTACTGGACGTCCAAGGCTCGGACGGGTATGTGTCGACGACGCAAGGCCGTCTGTCATACGATGATGCGC
>JBKPMZ010000220.1:0-2169 GCA_046732415.1 Vulcanimicrobiota bacterium | reverse complement strand
TCTGCGTCCAGTTGGCGTACGGGACGTCGTCCGACGCGCTGACCGCCACGACGCCGGGAATCGCCCGCACTTTTGCAACTACATCTTTGGCGCGGCCCGGCGGCAGCGGCAGAAACTGCACGTTGTAGGTATTGCGCCCGGTATCTATACCGATGTCTGCGTGAACGAGCGTCACGAAGCTGCGCAACACGACTCCTGCGCAGATTGCGACGGCGATGCAGAGCGTTGCCTCTATCACGATAAATGCGGCACACGCGCGCTTGAGCGAGCGGCTCTCGCTGGGCGTGCGCGCCGTGCTCAGCCGCGCGTGACGCATGCGGAGCAGCGCCGGCAGCGTTCCCGTTACGAACGTCACGAACATCAGCAGCCCGGCGGTATACAGCAGAACGGGTGTATCGATGTAGACTTGATCCCAGCGCGGCAACGACGCTGCGGCGTACGTGGAAAACGTGCGCAACGCCAAGAGCGCAATCCCGATGCCGATGGCGGTTCCCGCAAGTGCGATCATTCCAGCCTCGAGCGAAATCTGCCAGGCTAGGCGTGAACGCGTAGCACCCAGGGCGTTGTGAATAGCGAATTCTTGATCGCGCGCAACAAGCCGCGTGAAATTGAGGCTTGCCACGTTCGCGCACGCGATGAGCAGCACAGCAATAACGGCCGCGTATAGCAGCCAAAGGATGGGTTTTGCTGGGCCGATGATGGTTTCCAATACGGGTGCAAGGCTGGCACGTCCAATCCGGCCGTGCGCGTTCTGTTGCCCAAAGGCGGAGATGATGCGTGACGCGTCGGCGCGGGCGGCCTCGATTGACGTACCGTCGCGCAAACGCGCAATACCGGCGTCGAAGTATCTATTGAGCCGCGTCTGTGCGGTACCTGGCTGCGCGATCTTCCAATAATCGCTCTCGCGAAGCCCATGCGGTGACGGATCGCGAAAGCCGCTTGGCACGACGCCTACGATGGTATACGTTTGGGCCGGTGCGGCGTAGCCTTTGAGCCGGAGCGTACTGCCAAGCACGGTTGGTGATGCGTTGAAGTACTTGCGCCAAAGCCGCTCGGAGATGAGCGCCGCATTCGCGTGAACGTCGGACGTTTGGAAAAAACGCCCGAGTTTCGGCGCGATGTGCAAAACGTCGAAGTACGGAACACTCACGAGCCGGCCGTTGATCTGTTGCGGAATACCGTGCCCGAGCATGGTAGCAGCCGCGCCTGTTTCGATGGCGATGCCGCTAAGCGTCGCCGAGTCGCTTGCGATGCGCTCTGCCTCGGGAAACGAGGGACCGACGACGTCAAAGTTCTTGACGTACTGCGATACGAAGACTAAGCGGTCGGGTTGCCCGTACGGGAGCGCGCGAAAGAGCACGCCGTCAAGCACGCTCGTCATCGCCACGCTCGCACCAATCGCCACCGCTATGGAAATGACGGACACCGCTGTCGAAAGCCGTGCGCGGAGAAGAGCAGACGCAGCGCTACGGCACGCACGTGCGAAATTTTCAAAGCGCATTGCGAGACCAGCGCGAACTGCGTCCACGGTGACGTGTAGCGCGTTCCCGTTCTGCGCATCTTGCATGATGTCGTCTGCGTACTGGCGGCGGAACTCCGTGGGGCAGAGCAAAAGAGCGAAGCGTAAGAACGGGTTCATACGCGAAGGCCTGCGGGCAGCAAATTGCGCGTTTTTGCCAACCGTACAGTTTGTGCGAGGCGCATGGCCTCGGCCTGAGCAATCCGCCGCCCCCAGGGCGTGAGGCGATACGAACGCCGGCGTGGATCATCCGAGTCGGTGCTCGCGACTTCCTCGATCCACCCATCGGCTTCCAATTGGCGCAGCGAGCGATACAGTGTCGTCGGCCCGAGTTTTACCGTTCCTCCAGTGGATGCTTCGACTTCTTTGGTGATGCTGTAGCCGTGACAATCGCCACCGGCCAAACATACTAAAATATGAAACACACCCGTGCTCAACGGCAGTACGCCGGCCGGATCACCGCGCCTTTGCATTGTGGCACCTCACTCTAGTCAGAATGACTATAGCCGTTTTGGTACTAGTGCGTCAAGCGGGGGATATCTTGCGCCTTATTTGCGTCGGCATCGGTCATCTGGCGACACGCCATCATGCCATAGCTCGATGATTTGGTCTTTACAAACCGCTCACACGCCTCTCGCGTTGTGTATGGT
>JBKPMZ010000219.1:0-2673 GCA_046732415.1 Vulcanimicrobiota bacterium | reverse complement strand
CTCGAAGGCTCAGCGGCAAAATACGGTGCGCCGCACGCCGGCGAGGATGAAACCGATTTGTTCATTACGCCGGGTTTTCAATTCCGCGTGATCGACGCGATGATTACGAATTTCCATCTGCCGCAATCCACGCTGCTGGTGCTCGTAAGTGCCTTCGCGGGCAGAGAAAACATCTTGCGCGCATACGAAGAAGCGGTGCGGCGCGAGTACCGGTTCTTTTCGTTCGGCGACGCAATGTTCATCGAGCCGTAAGCGGGAATAGGCCCGGTATGCGAGCGGTTGAAATTTCGCAGCCCGGCGACCCCGGCGTGCTGCGCGTCGTGGAGCGCCCGACGCCCGTGCCCGCGGATGGCGAAGTGCTGATCGAAGTGAGAGCGGCGGGCGTTTCGCGTGCGGACACCATGCAGCGCCAGGGAAAATATCCGCCTCCGCCGGGCAGTTCGGATATTCCCGGCTTGGAAGTTGCGGGCGTGATCGACGGAACGCAAGAGCGCGTATGCGCGCTGCTTACCGGAGGCGGATATGCGGAATACGTCGCGGTTCCTCGCTCACAAGTGCTGCCGATTCCGGAAAACTGGGATTTCGTCGAAGCGGCGACGTTGCCCGAGAACATGTTCACGGTGTACGACAACCTCTTCACGCGCGGACAATTTCGCGAAGGCGAAAGCGTGCTCGTTCACGGCGGCAGCAGCGGCATCGGCACGACGGCAATCATGCTGGCCAAGGCGTTCGGCGCAACGTTCATCGCGGTGACTGCAGGCAGCAGTGAGAAATGCGACGCTTGTCTAGGGCTGGGTGCGAATATCGCGATAAACTATAAGACGAGCGATTTCGTCGAAGCCATCCACACTGCGACGAACGGGCGCGGCGTCGATGTCGTCTTGGATATCGTGGGCGGCGATTATATTGCGCGCGACGTCGACGCGCTGGCGCCCGATGGACGCGTCGTGTGCATCGCCACACCGCGGGGGCGCACGGCGGAGATTAACCTCGGCGCGCTCATGCAAAAGCGAGCTGCCGTCATGGCATCGGCGCTGCGGGCGCGCAGCATCGAGCAAAAACGTGCTATCGCAGGGCGGCTGCTGCACGACGTGTGGCCAAAACTGCCGGCGCGCGGCCCGATCCGGCCGGTGGTGGACTCCACGTTCGCGCTGGAGGAAGCAGCCGCGGCGCACCGGCGCCTGGAGGAATCTGCGCATGTGGGTAAGATTGTCTTGGTCACATAGAAAGGGGTCTTGAGTTTTTCATGAAGACGTATACGCCCAAGAAATGGGATCTCTCGGGTTTGCAGGGCATTTCCGATGCCACGCTCGAGATGCACTTCGGCCTCTACGAAGGCTACGTCAAGAACACCAACACGCTGATCGAATTGACGACCGAAGCGCGCCAGAAGGGCGAAGCGGCCGGCTCGAATCCGAAGTTTGCGGAGTTGGTGCGCCGCATGGGCTGGGAATTCAACGGCATGCGGCTGCACGAATACTATTTCGACAATCTCACGAAAAACGCCGGCGAACTGAAGTCGGGGCGTTTACACGACCTGCTCGGATCGAGCTACGGCGACTTCGAGAGTTGGAAGAAAGATTTCTTCGCGGTGGGCGGGATGCGCGGCGTCGGCTGGGCAATCGCGTTCTACGATCCGGCTGCGCAGCAGATCAGCAATCACTGGATCGAACAGCATCACAACGGTAATCTCGCCGGCTTCATTCCCATCGTGGTGATGGACTGCTGGGAACACGCGTTCATCAAGGACTACAAACCGTCGGAACGCGGCAAGTACATCGAGGCGTTTTACGCGAATCTCAACTGGGCGGCGTGCGAAGCGCGCTTGCAGCACGCGGGAGAACTCGCGGCGCGATAAAAGCCTCAGTGCAGTACAAGAGCCTCGGCAAACGCCGAGGCTCTTGTCATTTCGAGCGCTCCTCTGGAGCGGCCGGTGAAACGTAGACAGATTTGGGGTGCGTGTAAAACACGAGGCCGGGTGCCGCGCCGGGCCTTTTGCGCACGTACTTGCGATGCGTGTAATCCACGGTCACCTTCGGACTGTTTTTCGCCTTGGAATGGAGTGCGGCCAGGCAAGCCGCGGTCATAACGTCGTCGTCCGGCGGCTGCTCGCGATCGTGCCGCTGCAGGATGACGTGTGCGCCGGGCTGGTTCTGCACGTGGAACCAGAGATCGTCCGGACGGGCGAGGCGAAACGTGAGTTCCGCGTTTTCCAGCGGCGTACGCCCGACGTAGATCCGCGAACCGCTCGGCGTCTCGAATTGCAGCGGTTTCCGTTTGCGGCTTGCTGCACGTTTTGACGCCGCCTGCGGTTTGCGTTCGAGTGACTCGATCGCTTCGGCGACGTCGTCGAGTTCCGAATCACCGGCGCGCTCCAGCTCCCAGCGCAAATGTGAGAGATCGTCGAGCGCCTCGGTCAATTCGCCGCGCCGGCGCTCCAAGTGCGAGACTGCCGCAGCGGCCTTTTTATAGCGCGCGAAAAGGCCGGCAGCGCGTTCTTTTGCCTCGTCGCGATCCGACGTAGGCAGTTCGTGCAGCGTCGCGTAGATCGCGTCGCCTTGTTCGCGCAGTGCTTCGCGTTTTTCGCTTTCGCGCAGTTTGCCATCTACCTGTGCGAGTTCCGCGCGCAGCTTTTTCTCGCGGCCCGAGAGCGCGCGGTCGAGCGCGTTGCGC
>JBKPMZ010000218.1:0-4495 GCA_046732415.1 Vulcanimicrobiota bacterium | reverse complement strand
CGGCGTACTCGAATAACAACTGTGCCTCGCGGCCTTTCTCGGTCTTGCAGCGGAAGTGGTCGGCGTTGTGCGAACAGTTCGCGCTCGAAGGGTGCGAGTTTAGGATCCTTAAGTTTTTCGCATAGACCCACGCGTCGGCTCGCGCGATTCCAGCGGTGGCTAGTGTTGTGCAAACAATCAAAGCCAAGATGCGGCTTATGTTCATAAGCTCTCCTCTCAAAAGGAGGGCCAAGCCCCTCCCTTGGAAGCACTTCAGCCGATCTTAGGCTAACGCCTCCACCACCTCATCGGTCGAGCGGATGATGCCCATGCGCGGGAAGATGACGTCGCGTGCGTACTCGTGCTCGCGCGCCGTCATCGCCGCCATCGCGTCTTCGACGAACAGCAATTTGTAATTGCGCTCGAACGCGTCGCGCGCGGTCGACTCCACGCCGATGCTGGTCGATATGCCGCATAACGCGATGCGCGTTACGTCGCGCCGGCGCAAGTGCAGGTCGAGATCGGTGCCGTAAAACGCGCCCCAGTTTTTCTTCGTCACCACGATATCGCCGGCGCGCGCGCCAAGTTCCGGCACGATCTCATCCCAGCCCGGCTGCATCGCAGGCATCTGCGCGGGGGCATCGACGATGGGCTTGAGCGCGGTCTCCGCCGTCATGGACACGCGCACGAATACCACCGGAAATTCCGCGCGATGAAACGCCTCCACCAGACGGGCCGCATTCGCCACCACGTGCGAACCGCTATGCGGAAACACCTCGCGCCCGACGATGCCTTGCTGCAGGTCGATGATGACGAGCGCGGTTTTCGCCTCGCGAATAAATGTTTTCGTGTCGATCATACGGCGCGGTTTTGCGTGGCGGGACGGGTGCGGCCTGCGGGCCGCCCGGCCATGCCCGCTTGCTTTGGGCGGGGGACCTTCGTTCTGGGTACGTCGAAAGGGTGCTGACTGATATGGTGATTGAACGCATCGACTCGCCCGCCGATGTCAAGAAACTCACTCGTGCGGAAATTGACAAGGTGGCCCAGGAAATCCGGGACATGCTTATCGCCGTCTGCGCGCAGAACGGCGGGCACCTGGCTCCGAATCTGGGCGTCGTCGAACTGACGCTCGCGCTGCACCGCGTGCTGGATCTGCCCAAGGATCGCATCGTCTGGGATGTCAGCCACCAGGTCTACGTGCACAAGATTTTGAGCGGGCGCCGCGACCGCTTCCCCACCATTCGCAAGGGCGGCGGCCTCTCCGGGTTTGCGATGCGCAGCGAGTCCGAGTACGACTGCTTCGGCGCCGGCCACGCCAGCACGAGCGTCTCGTCGGCGCTCGGCATGGCGAAAGCGCGCGACCACGCGGGGCGCAACGAAACGATCGTCGCCGTGCTCGGCGACGGCGCGCTCACCGGCGGCCTTGCCTACGAAGCACTCAACAACGCCGGACAAATGAAATCGAACTTCATCGTTATCTTAAACGATAACGAGATGTCGATTGCGCCCAACGTCGGGTCGATTGCCTCGTATCTCTCGGTGCTGCGCAGCAAACCGATCTCGAATTTCGCGCGCCACACCGGCAAAGCCGTGCTCGATCATCTGCCGCTGGGCGGCATGGCGAAGAAGGCGTTCGAGTCGGCGGAAATGGGCGCCATGCGCTTCATCGCGCCGTCCGAAAAAGCCGCCGTCATTTTCGAAGAACTCGGTTTTCGCTACATCGGTCCCATCGACGGGCACAACTACGATGCGTTGGTCGATGCGCTCAACACGGCCAAGACCCAATCGCGCGCGGTGCTGCTCCACGTACGCACCGTGAAAGGTAAAGGCTACGAGCCCGCCGAGAAAGACGCGCGCACCTTCCACGGCCTCGGCCAATTCGACAAATCGAACGGCACCGTGATCAAGGCGCCCAATGCGCCGCCGAAGTTCCAAGACGCGTTCGGCGAGGCGATGATCGCGGTCGGCCACAAAGACGATCGCGTCGTGGGCATCACCGCTGCGATGCCCGACGGAACCGGTTTGGCAAAGTTCGGCAAAGCGTTCCCGCACCGCTATTACGATGTCGGCATCGCCGAAGCGCACGCCGTGTGCTTTGCAGCCGGCGCCGCGACGAGCGGCCTGAAGCCGGTGTGCGCGATTTACTCGACGTTCTTGCAGCGCGCATACGACCAAATCGTGCACGACGTGTGCATTCAGAATCTGCCGGTCGTCTTCTGCATGGACCGCGCGGGCTTCGTCGGCGACGACGGCCCCACGCACATGGGCCTGTACGACATCGCCTATCTGCGCACGCTGCCGAACATGACGCTCATGGCGCCGCGCAACGAAGACGAACTGCTGCCGATGCTCGAGCACGCGCTCTCGCTGAACGCGCCGGTGGGCATCCGCTATCCGCGCGGATCGACCAGCGGCAAGCACCGCGATCCCGTCGCGCCCATCATCCAGGGCCGGGGCGAAGTGCTGCGTCGCGGCCGGGGCGTCGCACTGCTGGCCTATGGCAACACCGTCGACGTGGCCCTCGACGCCTGGGACATGTGCCAAGAACCACGGACCGTCGTCAACATGCGCTTCGCCAAACCCCTCGACGAGGCGCTGCTGATGGAACTGGCGGACACCCATTCACACGTTCTTACCTTAGAAGAGCACTCACTCGCAGGCGGCTTCGGGTCGGCGGTCGTAGAGTTTGTCTCGGATCACGGCCTGGACGTGGCCGTCGAGCGCATCGGCGTTCCGAACAACGCGCTGGTGCAGCACGACAGCCAAGCCAAACAGCGCGCCTTGTTCGGGTTGACGGGCGAGCACGTGGCCGGGCGTGTGGCAAGCATTCTTGTCGCTCCCGTCCGTCCGTGATAGAATGCCTTGTCAAATGGGGGCCGTAGGCCCCCGTTAAGTTGTAGGAGACACCGCTTGATTTCTCTGCTCCTTGCCGCAGCGGCCCCGGCCGTGAAGGCGAGTGCGGCCGCAGCCAAAGCCGCGCCCATCAAAGTTCCGATTAGCAACGTCCCGACCGCGGGGCCGCTGCAGGTCAACCCCGGCATCAACTATGCCACGCAGACCTGGTTCCAGCAGCATGCGGGTTGGCTCACGCACACGCTCGGCGGCTTGTTCATCCTGTTCGCCCTGGCGCTCATCGTGCTGCTGGCGGTGCAGACGACCAAACAAGAAGGCCTCTCGGGAACGCTGGGCGGACGCGTGGAGTCGGTGTACGGCCGGCCGGGTGCCGAAGAGCAGCTCAAACGGATTACGAGCGTGACGGCGGTCGCGTTTGTCGTCCTCGGTACGATTCTCTCACTGACCGGCATCTAGCGAACACGCTCTGATGCCCCTGCTCGAAGTCAACAATCTCCGGACCACGTTTCGCACCGAAGACGGCCTCGTTACAGCCGTCAACGGTCTTTCCTATTCGCTCGAAGCCGGCTCCACGCTCGGCATCGTCGGCGAATCCGGTTCCGGCAAGTCGGTCAACGCGCTCTCGATCATGCGGCTCATCCAGCGCCCGGGCGAAATCGATCCGCAAAGCCGCATTCTCTTCAACGGCGAGGATTTGCTGAAGAAGAGCGAGTCGGAGATGCGCAAGATCCGCGGCAACAAGATCGCGATGATCTTCCAAGACCCGATGACCTCGCTCAACCCGGTGCTCACGGTTGGCGAGCAGATCGCCGAAGCGGTCGAACTGCATCTGGGCTTCAATAAAAAAGACGCGCTCGACAAGACGATCGAGATGTTCAAAAAGGTGCGCATTCCCGCACCCGAAAAGCGCGTCAACGAATATCCCCACCAGTTTTCCGGCGGAATGCGCCAGCGCGTGATGATTGCGATGGCGCTTTCTTGCGATCCGCAGCTGCTCATCGCCGACGAGCCCACCACCGCACTCGACGTGACGATTCAGGCGCAAATCCTGGAACTCATGAACGAGATGCAGCAAGAAACGGGCGCCGCAATCATCATGATCACGCACGACCTGGGCGTCGTCGCCGAAGTCTGCGAAAACGTGCTCGTGATGTACGGCGGCAACATGGTGGAGTACGGCACGGCCGAGCAGATTTTCGATACGCCGAAGATGCCGTACACGCAAGGACTGCTCTCGTCGCTGCCGCGCCTGGACATCACCGAGCGCAAACGCCTCGAACCGATTCCCGGCCAACCGCCGAACCTGCTGCGTTTACCGCCCGGCTGCGCGTTTGCCGCACGCTGCCGCTATCGCATGCCGATCTGCGATGAACCCGTGCCGACGTACGATTTCGGCACCGGCCACGTCGCGCGGTGCTTCCTGTACGACGAGCGCGCCAAAGATCAGCGCCCGATCGAAGTCGAAACGGTGCCTGCGCGATGAACGACAAAGTGAGCGTAGCGAACGCAAGTCATCCTGAGGTATCGAAGGATGGCCGAGGTATCGAGGCCACAAACACCCTCCTCGAAGTAAAAAACCTCTACAAGTATTTCCCGATTCACGCGGGCCTCGTGTCACGCCACGTCGGCGACGTAAAAGCGGTCGACGGCGTCGATTTCTCGA
>JBKPMZ010000217.1:0-13272 GCA_046732415.1 Vulcanimicrobiota bacterium | reverse complement strand
CGGCGAACGCTGCCCTCAGCCAGCACCAAACGCGCGGGTGGAAATCCTTTGGCGACGCGCTGCGTACGCGCGCGTACGAGCATCCCGAGGCAATGCTGATCCATGTAGCGCACGTTCGACATGTCGATGACGAGGCGCGGGTACGCAACCGCTGTTTCCAGCCGCTCGCGCAGTTCATGTCCGCGCGAGAGATCCCACTCGCCCTCGAGTGTGATGACGTGCACCTCGTGTTCGCGGGCCGAGCCGCTAACGTCGCCACTATAGACGCGTGGTGCGTAGCGAACGCCGAGTAATTCGTCCACTCGCGCTCGGCTCAGTTGGCGCGCTGTGCTGCTGGCAGGACGCACGAGCGTTTCGAAAGATCCGCCGGCACGCTGACGCGCGCGCAGCAGAACGCGAACGCCGAGCGAGCCGATGTACCGGCACTGCGTCAGATCGATAATCACGTCGCGGTACAAATGCAAAACGCGCTCGAGAACCTGCTCGAGTTCCGAAATGTTGTGACGATCGACGTCGCCCACGACGTGGACGACGTCGCAGCGGGAAGTACGTTCGTGCACGACCGCGCCGGCCAGGAGAGCCATGGTGAGATTCTCTCAGGACGGCGATCCGCGTACAAGATGTGCTTGCGGGTGGTATTAGAGGCGCGATGCAAACGTACGCGCCGCGCGCATGAGCGGCGCTTGGATCTCTTCCAACGGCTGGCTTCGCAGCATCAGGGCGGGGATGCCGTCGTCAAGATGGGGGTTGCTTCCCTGGAACCACGCGCGTACCGATTCATACCCGTCGCCGTCGGCGATCATCAGCGCGATTTGCAAGGCGAAGCGCAACACGTGTTCGCGGTGCGGTCCGCGCCCGGTCGTCCATTGGTGCACCGCGCGAGTTTCCGTTACGCCGCCGATGACGGCGACCGTCGTGGCACCGAGGATGTCTACCAATTGCGTGACGACGCTGCCGATGGGCCTCGACATCGCCAGGCTGTGGGCGTCGTTGTCGGTCAGGGGACGGCTAGACTGTTTCTCCTGCACGCCAACCAATATACCCGGGTAAATCCCAGGTCTAAAACCGCCCCGAACCACGGGTTACCGGCAGACCATCCGCGTCCAGCGGGATCCCCGCGACGAGTCTTGTGACCTCGTCGTAGTTCTGCACGCCGGACGCCACGTGGTTGCTCTTGAGATAACTGTTGTAGACCCGCCACGAGAACCGCGAGAAATTGAGGTTGACGAAGTGCTTGTTGCGCTCGCGAATGGCTGCAAAGTCCGCCCAAACCTGCGGCACGAATTCGCGTTTGGCGTAATGCCTCTTTTGCGGCAGATAGAGAAAGAGTTCGAGCCAGCCGGAGTACTGCGCGACGGCGTCGCGATCGCGCAAGCACGCGACCACGGCGATGTAGTTGGCTTCGTCTTCGCGGTTGAAGCCGGCGACGTGCGCCCATTCGTGTGCCTGCGAGAACGGGCGCTCGAACCAGAGCAAATCCGGCGCCAGTTGCGTTTCGAGCGTGAACGGGTTGGTGAATCCGCTCGTCCCGCTTTTGTCCATGAACCATCCGGCGAGCGCCGGTTTTGAAGGGCCGACGGACGGCACCCACTCATCGCCTAAACGCTGCACAACGGGCGTCCACGCATTTCGTAGAGCGGGAATATCCGGCGTGTTGCCGTGCTGCTGCGCGTGGGCGAGCGGCGCCAAGCGATTCAACTGCGCAATCGCGCGCGCGCGCAGCGCGAGCACTTGCACCTCGCTCACACGCGAATCGGAATACGCGGTGCGGTCTTGCACCGGCGCGCGGTCGTACCCGAATCCCCAGCCGGCGTAAAACCATATCGCGTACAACCCCGCGACTGCGGCGATGCCGACCAGCATGCGCCACCACGGCCGCGCGAAGATGAGCGCAAGAACGATGACCGCAACTCCGGCCGCGATAACGGCGTCGCCGAGCGCGAACGGCACAGCAGACGCGAGCGAACTCCAGAACTGCTGCCAGTGCGGATAGTAACCGTTCGTAAAGCGCTGCTCGACCCACGCGGGCGACGGGCGCCACACCGCAACGATGACGCCGAACACGATGAGCGCGACGTCGAACGGCAGTGTGTACGATGTAAAAGAGCCGCGCTTGGCGGCTCTTTTCGTGGTCATTAGCGCTTGGAGAACTGGAAGCGTTTGCGGGCGCGCTTGCGGCCGTACTTCTTCGATTCTTTCTCGCGCGGGTCGCGTGTCAGCAGGCCCGCTTTGCGGAGTACTTCGCGCAGCGATTCGTCCATTGAGACGAGCGCGCGAGCGATACCGTGGCGGACCGCGCCGGCCTGACCGGTCGGACCGCCGCCTTCGGCCTTTACGTCGATGTTGAAGCGCGACGCGCTTTGCGTCGCTTCCAGCGGCTGACGCACGATCTGCTGGAGCGTCTGGCGCGGAAAGTATTCGTCGATCGGCTTCTTGTTGATGGTGATGACGCCTTGACCGAGCGAGATGCGAACTCGCGCGATGGAGCGTTTACGACGGCCGGTGCCTTGAAAATTTTCGTTCACGAGAACTCCTACGCCAGCGGCTTCGGCTGCTGCGCGTCATGCGGATGAGCCGTTCCGGTATAAACTTTGAGACGATTGAGTTGGACGTTGCGCATGCGGTTGGTCGGAAGCATGCCGCGCACGGCGCGCTCGATGAGGCGCTCGGGATGCTTGTCCTTCACCTGACGGGCCGTTTCGATTTTCAGGCCGCCCGGGTAGCCGCTGTGGCGATAATAGACTTTGTTGTCCCACTTCTTGCCGCCGAGTTCGATCTTGTCGGCGTTGATCACCACCACGTGGTCGCCGTCGTCGATGTGGGGCGTCCAGGTGGGTTTGTGCTTGCCGGAAAGCGCGCGTGCGATACGCACCGCGAGCGTGCCGAGGCGCTGCCCGGCTGCGTCGACGATGTACCAGTCGTGCTTGGCGTCGGCGGTCTTCTGCTGAAAGGTTCGCATGACCGGCCAAGTCTACGGGAAATCCCCCTGCGCGTCAAGCACTTTTACGCAGAAGTTTACTTGACAAGTAATTGAGTTGTCAAGTATTCTACTGTCCGTGCTGACCGAGAACGTCGCCATAGCCTTGGGCGTGGCCCGCATCGATGCCTGGCTGCGCAAGCGCGTGGAGTCCGTCCTGCCGGGTATCGGCTTTACCGATTTCGTCATCCTGAACGAACTGGCGTCCGTGGTGGGCGGACGCTTACGGCCGGTCGATTTGGCGAACCGGTTGCAGTTGACGGCTTCCGGCGTCACGCGCGCGGTACTGCCGCTGGCGAAGATTGGATTGGTCGAGCGCGCATCCCACGAGCGCGACGCGCGGGCCAGTTACGTTGCGATCACGCAAGCCGGGCGCGAGCGGCTTGACGAGGCGCTCGACGACGTCGACCGGGTCGTCGGCGAAACGCTGGCCTCGACGATCACCCGCACCGATCGCATCGCGCTGCTGGGATTGTTCGAACGATTGGGGTATTAGCCGCGCCTATGAACCCGCATTTTTTGAAGTCGATCGGCAATACGGCGCTGGTCGAGTTGCACAGCGTGGTGCCTGCAAACTGCGCGCGGATATTCGTCAAACTCGAATGGCAAAACCCGACGGGCAGCATGAAAGACCGCATGGCGGCCGCCACAATCGATCGCGCCGAGAAAGCGGGCAGACTGAAGCCGGGTGATACGATCGTCGAATATACGGGCGGCAGCACCGGCGCATCGCTCGCGATGGTGTGCGCGGCGAAGGGCTATAAGATCCACCTCGTCAGTTCGACCGCATTTAGCGCCGAAAAACTCACCCACATGCAAGCATACGGCGCGCAATTGACGCTCGTACCTTACGACGGACGCGGAATTACCAAGCAAGTATTTCTCGACATGATAGAAGCGGCGCGAAATTTGACCGCGCAGCCCAACACCTTTTGGACGAACCAGCTCGAGAACACCGATATGGCCACCGGTTACGAAGCAATCGGCGATGAAGCGTGGCACCAAAGCGGCGGCCGCGTCGATGCCTTCGTGCAAATGGTCGGCACGTCGCATTCGCTGCGCGGCGCCGCAACGGCGCTCAAACGGTACAACGAAAAACTCGCGGTCGTTGCAGTTGAACCGGCAGAATCCGCGGTGCTTTCCGGCGGAAAGCCGGGCGCGCACGACATCGAAGGCGTCGGCATCGGCTATCTGCCGCCGCTTTGGGATCCCTCGCTCGTCGACCGCGTCGTTCCCGTGTCCACGGCAGATGCAAAAGCGATGGCGCGGCGGCTTGCGCGTGAAGAAGGGTTGTGCGCGGGCACGTCTTCAGGAGCCAATGTGTGCGCAGCTATCGAGATCGGCAAACAGCTCGGCCCGCACGCGCGCGTCGTCACGCTGATGATCGACTCCGGCTTGAAATATTTGAGTACGGATCTCTATAGAGCCTAGCGCCTCACGCCTGCGCCGCGGCCGCAAGCGCGGGGCGTTTTCCGCCTGGAAGAATCACGCCGGTCAAGTTCAGTGGATCGTACGCGCCGACGTGCGGCAATTCGCCGTCATCGGCACTGCGGCGCGATGCGCGCAGCGCGTCGATTGCATCGGGCAGGGCGAATTGCTCGCCCACGAATCCGCTGACGAAACGCCCGCCGCGGATCTCACCGCGCGCTTCCATGCGGCGTAATGCGAGCAGCAGTTCCCGCCACGGCGGCGCCATGGACTCGCGCGCAATCACGTCACGGAACACCACGCCCCAGCGCGCAAGCAAACGGCGCGCAAATTTGTCGGCGTCGATATGCTCCGTACCGGATGTGAGCAAGGTCCATCGGCCGCTCGACGATCGTGGACGCGCGCGCAAACCTTTCTCGCCGAGCCGGCGCTTCGCGTCGATCAGCGATCGCAGCGCGTCGAATCCATCGGCCGTTACGAGGCCCGCGGCGACGAGTTGCCAAAGCGCTTCCTCCACTTCGGCCGGCAGACGTTTCGTGCCGCGCACGATGTCCATGAAAAACGGCGCCCCCCGACGTTCGATCTCTTCGAGCACCTCGCGCGCGGCATGCGAAAGTCCGGCAGTTCCGACTTCGCTGCGAACGATGAGTTCTTCGGCGTCTTCTCGTGTGAAAAGCGAGATGGGGGCGAGTTTCGTCGGCCGGATGCGCCGTGCGGTTTCGGCTTCATCGACAGAAAGCGTGGGGTGCGGCGCAAGCCTGCCCCACATCACTTCGCCGGAGTAACACAGTTTATCGAGATACTCGGCGCGGTAGCCGGCGATGCGCGCCGGGAGAATCTGGGTCTCCCAGGCGGCCGCAGGAATTTCGTAGCCCTCGAGTTGCCGGATGATTTGCAGCGTGCCGTCGACGCCGTGCAGCCGTGACGCCGGCACGACATGCTGCCAGCGATAGAGAAAACGGTGATACTCCGCCGCAGTGACCGGTTCGATTTCGCGCCGCAACTGTCCGATCGTGCGGCGATGAATGCGCGCAAGTACGCGCCGATTGCACCACTCCTCTTCCGACACGACATCTTCTGCGTGTTGCGGTGCGCGGAACCGGCCGCGCAGCAATTGACCTTCCGTTTCTAAACGCAGCAGCGCCGTTTCGATGACCGTGCGCTCGACGCCAAACGTTTCGACGAGTTCGGCAATCGTACGCGGGCCGCTGCACTCCAGCCAGCCGCGCAGCACGTCGGCAAACGCGTCTTCTTGCTGCAATTCCAGGGCACGATGCGCGAGGTCTGCACGCTCGGCCGCAACCCAAAACGACCGCGCGCTCCGGGTTATCGTCGCAACGCGGTTTTCCAAACGAAGTTCGTCGTACCAGGTTTGCCACTCCGCCACCGGCGGCAGAACGACGAGCGTGAGCAGCGCGTCGTGCAATTCGTCGGCGTCGCGTACGACAGGCCACGATTCTTCCGCCACCTCGGCAATGACGGCTGCATCCAAGATGCCCGCGCCGTCCAGATCGTCGCGAATCGTTCGGCGCAATTGCACCGCGCGAGCGCGACGTTCTTCCAACGGTGCGTCGTCGAGATACGCGTACGGATTGGCGTTCAAAATCTCATGGCAGAACGGCGACGGCTCAGGCGTATCCACTGCCGCGGTGCGAATCGTTCCGCTTTCGACGCCGCGCAGAACCCCCATCAAGCCGTCCAAGTCCATCGCTTCATGCAGACAGTTGTCGATCGTTTCGCGCACCAGCACGTGGTCCGGAATGCGAATCGGCCCGGTGAGATTCTCAGCGCACGCTGCCTGATCGGGAAAGCACGACGCGAGCAAATCGTCGGCGCGCATGCGCATGAGTTGCGGCGGCACCTTGCGGCCGCCGCGCATTCGCAGGATCGCGAGCGCGCGCGTGGCGTTCCACCGCCAGCGTGCGCCGAACATCGGCGCTGCAAGCAACGCTTGCGTCAGTGTATATTCCACGCTCGCGGTTTTTACGTACTCGAAAACGATCTCGAGCGGGAACGCGTGCTGATCGGTCAGTGAAAGCACGATGCCGTTGTCGGTGGCGGCGGCCTGCAGTTCGATGTTGAACGAGCGGCAGAATTTCTTGCGCAGCGCCAAGCCCCACGCGCGGTTGATGCGCGCTCCGAACGGTGTGTGCAGAATCAACTGCATGCCGCCGCCTTCGTCAAAAAACCGTTCGGCGACGATCGTTGTATCCGTCGGAACGACGCCCAGAATCTTTTTGCCGGCGCGGACATATGCAACGGCCTGTTCGGCCCCGGCGCGATCCAGCGCGCATTCGCGCATCAGCAGCTCGTACGCCGCCTCGTCCTCGCGTTCGTCGATCTGCGCACGTAAACGAGCGACTTCGTGCGAGAGTTCAATCGTGCGACCAGGCCCTTCTCCGTTCCAGAACGGCACGGTCGGCGCAGCGCCGTGCGCGTCTTCCACGCGCACCGTTCCCGGCTCGACGCGACGAATGCGCCACGAGTTCGTTCCGAGCAAAAAGACGTCACCGGCTAGACTCTCGACTGCGAAGTCTTCATCGAGCGTTCCGACAACGTGGCCTTCGGGCTCCGCGACGACGTTGTAGTTCGCCGTTTCGGGAATGGCACCGCCCGACGTAATCGCGGCCATACGCGCGCCGCGACGCGCCCGCACGCGATTGTTGACGCGATCGTAATGCAGAAACGCGCCGCTGCGTCCGCGCGAATGCGCGACGCCGTCGCCCAGCATCGTCAGCACCTCGTCGAAGTCTTTTCGCGCGAGATCGCGGTACGGGTACGCGCAGCGCACGAGGTCGTACAGCGTATCGGTGTCCCACTGATCCGTCGATGCGGCGGCTACGATCTGCTGCGCGAGAATATCGAGCGGCGCGCTGGGGATGTGCAGCGCGTCGAGACGGCCGCCGCGAATGCAGCGCACGAGGGCAGCGCACTCGACGAGTTCGTCGCGCGTCGTCGCGAACAGCCGGCCGTCGGGTTTGGCACCGACCCAATGTCCCGAACGCCCAATGCGCTGCATCGCCACCGCAACGGATCGCGGCGATCCGAGTTGCACGACCAGATCGATCGTGCCGATGTCGATGCCCAGTTCCAACGAGGCGGTCGCGACGACGGCGCGCAGTTCGCCGTTCTTCAAGCGGTTTTCCGCCTCGAAGCGCTTTTCTTTGGACAAACTGCCGTGGTGCGGCATCACCACGCCCTCGCCCAAACGCTCGGTCAGCGCGAACGCGACACGCTCGCTCATCCTGCGCGTACCGACGAACACGAGCGTCGTGCGCCGCGCTCGGATGTGCTCGGCAACGCGATCGTAGATTTCCGCCCACATTTCGTTGCTCGCGACCGGGCCGAGTTCGTCGCGCGGCACCTCGACGGCGAGGTCCATGTCGCGTTTGCTGCCCACGTCGACGATCTGTGCGCGCGGACTCAGGAAACGCGCAACGTCTTGGAGCGGACGAACCGTCGCGGAGAGACCGATGCGCTGCGGCGTGCGGCCGGTGTGCTCGCGCACCAGCGCGTCGAGGCGAGCGAGCGTAAGCGCAAGATGCGATCCACGTTTATCGGCGGCCATCGCGTGAATTTCGTCGACGATAACCGTGGACACGCCGGTCAACAGCGCTCTCGATTTTTCCGCCGTGAGCAGAATGAACAGCGATTCCGGTGTGGTCACCAGCACGTGCGGCGGTTTGCGCAACATGCGCGCGCGATCGGCCGTGGTGGTATCGCCGGTGCGCACCGCGGTGCGAATCGGCTGCAGTGCGGTAGCGGTGCCCGCGGCGAGTTCCATGATTTCGCCGAGCGGGATCTCCAAATTCTTGCGTACGTCGTTCGTGAGCGCTTTGAGCGGCGAGACGTACACGACGAGCGTCCGGTCCGGCAGCGCGCAGCGCTCTGCTTGCCCGATCAGCTCGTCAAGGCAAATGCTGAAGGCAGCGAGGGTCTTACCGGACCCGGTCGGCGCCGAAATCAGAACGTCATCGCCCGCGCGGATAAGCGGCCAGCCCTCGATTTGCGGCTGAGTCGGGGTCCACGTGCGGCCTTGGAACCACTGCCGGAGCAGCGGGTGGAATTCGTCGAGCACTGCTCTGGTATTCAACACGCCCGGAGGCGCTACAGTTTTGGCTAGCCGCCCAGCGACCGCAGGCGTTCGTCCACTTCGGCCTCACTCACGAGCGCACGTGAGTCGAATTCACCGGCGCCGACGCGGTCTGCGGCGCCGCTTTCGCGCAGCTGCGTCGTCGCTTCCGCACGCGCGCGCAGATCGGCGAGCGACAACCGCGCCCGTTCGAGCTCGCGTTCGATATTCGCGCCTTCGCCAAGGCCGGTAAGCGATTCGTTGCCTTGCGCAGTAGCGCGTGCCGCCGCCGCTTGCGCGGCCACCGACTCGCGGCGCACCCGCAAACGGTCGTAATTGGCGCGCATGCGGTCGAGCAAGCGTTCGAGCTCCGCGCGCTGTTCGTCAATCTGCGCTTCTTGCGTACGCGCTTCTTGCGCGAGGTGCTCGCACTCCAGGCTGCGACGTACTGCGGTGCGAGCGCCGCCTTCATTTCCGCCAGATTTTGCTGTACGTGCTTCGGCAGTGTGGCGGGCGGCGCGCTGCGCGAACTCGTCCGCCATCATTGCCAAGCGTTTTTGCGCGGTTGCCACGGCCGCGAGATCGCCCCGTGCCGCATTGATTGAATCAAGCTGTTCGGCGATCACGACGTCGATAGCCTCAGCCGGATCGTCGAGACGGTTCATGCGCGCGACGGCCTTTTGCCGGAAAATCCGCAGCAGCCAATCGAAGAACGACTCCGGCGCGCTCATCACTATACCTTCGGATTGATGAGTTCGTCGACCGCCGGCGGTACGGGCGGCGCGCCGTTGGTCTGCGTTTTCTTCACGCCGGCGATCGTGTTGCGCAGCAGTCCCAGGCCGGCGGCGCCGGCGCCGATGATCTCGCCGAGCGTTTTGCCGACGCCTTCCGCACCGTCGAGCACGGTAATGTTGCCGATGCTTCCGAACGCCTTTGCGGCTTGTTCCACGATGAGCGGCCAGCGTTCGGCGAGTTGCAGCCCGATGACGGCTTCCTGGTTTTGTGCGAGCGCGTCGGCGCGTGCTTTCGTTGCATCGGCCTCGGCGAGCCCCTTCGCGCGCGTCGCTTCCGCTTCGGCAAGTCCACGCGCCTTGTTCGCATCGGCTTCGGCTTGGCCGGTGACGCGCGTGGCATTTGCGTGTGCATCCGCTTCCAATTGAACGCGCTGCGCTTCCGCTTGTGCCGCAGCGATTGCGGCATCGCGATCCGCCTCGGCTTTTACTTTGATGGCGTAGGCCTGTGCGTCCGCCGGCTTGCGAACGTCGACTTGCAGCTGCTGCTCTTTGCGATCTGCTTCGAGGTTTGCCATTTTCGTCTGCTCGACGATGACTTGCTGCTGCGCCTTTGCCGACGTCAACGGACCGGCTTGATCCGCCTGCGCTTTGGCTTGATCGACTTCGGCTTGATAGCCGGCCTGTTTGATCGAACTATCGCGAATCGCTTGAGCTTTTTGAGCGGCGGCGTCCTGCTCTGCCTGCGTTGCTTCCCGATCCGCATTCGCTTGCGCGATGCGCGCCTGCTTCTGCACCTCGGCCGTGTGCGGTTTGGCGAGATTCTCGATGTAGCCCGTCGGATCGTCAATCTCTTGAATCTGCAGCGAATCGATTACCAGACCGAGCTTTTGCATCTCCGTGCCGGCGGCGTCACGCGCGGTGGACGTGAGTTTATCGCGGTCGCGGATCAGATCTTCAACCGTCAAACTGCCGACGATCGCGCGCAGATGTCCGGCAAAGACGTTCTGAATGCGGCCGTCCATTTGGGCCTGCTGATCCAAAAAACGACGTGCCGCATTTGCAATCGACGCGTAATCGTCGCCGACCTTATAGATGACGACGCCGCGGATCTTCACGGGGATGCCTTGCTGCGTCACGCAGTCCGTCGAGAGCTCCGCTTCGCGCAAATCCAGTGAAAGGCGGCGCACCGTCTGAAGACCGGGGATGACGAAGGTCCCGTGCCCGGTGACGATTTTGAATCCGAGGCCATCGGATTTTCCGGCTTGCCGCATGCCGGAGATAATCAATGCTTCGTTCGGTTCCGCAACGCGCCACATCGCTTTAAAGAGCAGCGCTAATAACACAATGGCTACGACCGCCGCGATAATAACGGCGATCACTGAACCCGCGAGCACACCCATGAGAAAAACTCCTTTACGGTAATTCCGAGACGACGACGGTTCTTGGCGGGAGATACTCGGTGACGATGACGCGGGTACCGGCCGGTAGCGTCCGTTCTCCGTCGGTCCGCGCCAGAAATGCTTCGCTTCCGCCGCGGATCGGAATCATTACTTCCCCGACAGTTCCCGGCTGCACAGTTCCGGTTACACGGCCGATTTTTCCAACGACCCGCTGGTCGGTCATCGATCCTCCAAAGCGATAGTACTTCCGTTGCATGATTCGGTTACACTCGGCACGGTTACTTGCAGGAACGACCTACTCCAGGCGCCTTCCATGCCCGGGCACCGGCCGTACGGGCGGAATACGCTCCCGGCGCCGTCGAACGTTGTCGCGTCGTGCAGCAATATCTTGATTTTCTCCGTCACATCATGGAACGCGGCGCCGAAAAGAGCGACCGTACCGGGACCGGAACACGCAGCGTGTTCGGCTATCAGATGCGGTTCGATCTGCACGCCGGCTTCCCGCTGCTCACGACCAAGAAACTCCATACGAAATCCATCGTGTACGAGCTGCTGTGGTTTTTGCGCGGCGACACGAACGTGCAGTATCTGCGCGATAACGGCGTGACGATTTGGGACGAGTGGGCCGATGCAAACGGCGACTTGGGTCCGGTATACGGAAAGCAATGGCGATCGTGGCAAGCGCCGGATGGCCGGACGATCGATCAAATTTCGAACGTCGTCGACGAGATCAAACGCAATCCGGATTCGCGCCGTCTCATCGTCAGCGCGTGGAACGTCGGCGATCTCGACGCGATGGCGCTCGCGCCGTGCCACTTGCTGTTCCAATTTTACGTTGCGGACGGCCGCCTTTCGTGCCAGCTCTATCAGCGCAGCGCCGACGCGTTTTTGGGCGTGCCGTTTAACATCGCATCGTACGCGCTGCTCACGCACATGATCGCGCACCAGTGTCATTTGGAGCCGGGCGAGTTCATCTGGACAGGCGGCGATTGCCACTTGTACTCCAATCACCTGGAGCAGGCAAAGTTACAACTCACGCGCGAGCCGCTTGCTCCGCCGGCGCTCGTGTTCAAGCGCCGCCCGCATTCACTCTTTGATTATCGTTTCGAGGACATCGTCTTCGCGGGATACGAAGCGCACCCGCCGATTCGCGCGCAGGTCGCGGTGTAGCGATGCGGCGTCCGCGCGTCATATTCGTCGTCGCGCACGACCGGCGCGGCGTCATGGGAAAAAACGGCGGACTTCCCTGGCATTTGCCCGACGACCTGAAGCACTTCAAGCGGCTCACGCTGGAAAAGCCGGTCGTCATGGGACGCAAGACGTTCGACTCGATCGGCAAGCCACTGCCCAAGCGGCGCAACATCGTGGTTACGCGCAGCAGCGGCTATGCGCCGGAGGGTGTGGAGATCGCGCGCGGCGTTGCCGAGGTTTTCGAACTCACGCGTGACGAGCCGGAGATCGCGATCATCGGCGGAGCACAAATCTTCAACGAGTTCGCGCCCTATGTCGACACCGCGTTCGTTACCGAGGTGGATGCGAGCGTACAAGGCGACGTGATCTACACGCCGCCGCAGCGGCCGTGCGCGCGCGAAGTGATCGGCGCGTGCCCCGCCGATGATCGCAACGCCTATGCGATGACGTTCGTCCGATGCGACTACACGAACGACGACGTGACCGGCGGCTCCTTGAACGAATCGTAGCCGTCCTCGTAGCGGACGCCCGCGAGGTAGAGGCCTTGCGGCGGCGCGGTCAAGCCGGCGGCGGCGCGATCGCGCGCCTGCAGCACACGCGGAATATCCGCCGGATCGCGCCGGCCCATGCCGCATTCGGAGAGCGTTCCGACGATCGTGCGCACCATACGATGCAAAAAGCCGTCCGCGCGAATCTCGACGCGTATGAGATCGCCCAGGCGACGCGCCTGCAGCATGCGCACCGTGCGGATCGTCGGGCCGCTTTCGGGCAGCATGCCGCAAAACGAGCGAAAATCATGCTCGCCGACCAGCTGCTGCGCTCCCTGTAAGAACAGGTCGATATCGATGTGGCGCCATGCGTGATACGCATAGCGCGAAAGCAACGGCGACGGTTCTCGCCGGTTGTAAATCGCGTAGACGTACGCGCGCTCCCGGGCGGAAAAGCGCGCGGAGAAGTGATCGTCGACGATGGCCACGTCGCGCACGCTCACATCGGGCGGCAAGGTGCTGTTCAGTGCAATCGCCAGACGATCGAACGGAAACGCCGCCGGCGTTTTGAAGGAAACCACCTGGCCCGTTGCATGCACGCCGGCATCAGTGCGGCCCGCTGCCGTGATCTTCACGTCGTGGTCGAACATGCGTGAGAGCACGCGTTCGATCTCACCCGCAACGGTTCGCACCGCCGGCTGATATTGCAATCCGCAAAAATTCGTGCCGTCGTACTCCACGACGGCGCGAACCGTGGTTAGACGCTCGCCGGTTCCCGCAGCGGAACCGGGCGCGCTCGATCTCGACCTCCGCATCCCTTCGTGGCGGTTCTGGATGACTGGCAGCAGTTCATCGCCGCTAGCGCGGGCCGACCGTAAACCCCCAGGCCGCAAAGGCGGTGAATAGGCCCGCGCGTTCCTTCAAAAAGTCGAACGGGCGCGGTTTTCCGCTTCCGCCGGCATAATTCACATAGCGCACGCCG
>JBKPMZ010000216.1:0-4523 GCA_046732415.1 Vulcanimicrobiota bacterium | reverse complement strand
GCCGTGTACGGCGTCACGTTGGGCGGCTGGGCGTCGGGATCGAAGTATCCGCTGCTCGGCAGCGTGCGCGCCACCGCACAGATGATCAGCTACGAACTGGCGATGTCCATGTCGCTCATCGGCGTGCTCATTCTTGCCGGCACGACCTCGCTGGTCGGCATAGTCAACGGACAGGCGAAACTGTGGTACTTCATTCCGCAGATCGTCGGCTTTTTAATCTACGTCGTGACGGCGGTGGCGGAAACGAATCGCGCGCCGTTCGACTTGGTCGAAGCCGATGCGGAATTGGTGGGCGGTTTCAACACGGAATATTCGGGTTTGCGTTTCGGCCTGTTCTTCATCGCCGAATACATCAACATGCTGACCGTTTCGTGCATCGCGACGCTGGTGTTTCTGGGTGGGTGGATTGCACCGTTCGGGTGGACCGTCGTTCCGGGCATCGTGTGGTTCCTCATCAAAGTCGCGTTCTTCATGTTCTTTTACATTTGGCTGCGCTCGACGTTCCCGCGCTTGCGGTACGACCGCCTGATGGCGTTCGGCTGGAAGGTGCTCTTGCCGGTCGCAGCCCTCAACCTGCTCGCGACGGCCCTCGTCGTCGCGGTTTGGGGTTAGCACCGTGTCCAAGAAAAATTTATACAACGTCGGAGCGTTGCTCGCGGGTCTGGGCGTGACGTTCAAGTACATGTTCCAGAAGAAGCCGACGATTCAATATCCGTCGGAGAAGAAGAAGCACGCACCGCGTTTTCACGGTTTGCACGAACTGCGCCGCTATGCCGACGGCAAAGAGCGCTGCATCGGCTGCGAACTCTGTTCGAGCGTGTGCCCCGCCAACGCCATTACCGTCGTCGGTGCGGAAAACGCGCCCGAAGACCGCCGCTCGCCGGGTGAGCGGTATGCGGCCCGCTACGAGATCGACGAATTACGCTGCATTTTCTGCGGCATGTGCGAAGAAGCGTGTCCGACCGACGCCATCGTACTTACGCCGCGTTTCGAAATGTCGGATTACCGGCGCGGTTCGCTGATATACGCGAAAGATCGTCTGCTCGTCCCGCCCGAAGCCGGCGTCGGCGCGCCGCCCGACGATCGTCCCGGCGGCATTCCCGCTGATCTCGGCAGCGTCGCGGAGAAAAAATCGACCGCCGACTGGCGCGATGGTTACGATGCAACCTGGCGCGGCCACGTGCTGAAAACCGAAAAGAAAGGGCTCGCAGAGCAGTGAACCTGTTGCAAGTAAGGAATCGCTGCGTCGTAACGCGGCGATTCTATACCGCCTACCGGACGCAATGGGGGCCCCACGTAGTGGGGGGCGCGGAGGCTGGGCCGGAGCGCCATTCAAAATGATCGAGTTCTATGTTCTCGCGTTCGTCCTGATCGCAAGCGCCATTTTCGTCATCACTGCGAAGAAAGCGGTCTACAGCGTCGTCGGTTTGCTTCTGCATTTTGCGGCGCTGGCGATCATGTATTTGACGCTTGCCGCGGAGTTTTTGGCGGTCATTCAGATCATCGTGTACAGCGGTGCCATTCTGATGCTGTTTTTGTTCGTCATCGCGCTGCTCTCCAGCGGCGTTGCACCGTTCAGCGTCGGGCCGAACCGTTTGCCGAAAATCGCGGTGCCCGCGATTCTTGCGGTCGCCGTCATTCTCGCCTTCCTTATTTATGGAGTAGCGCACGTCCCGGCCGTTGCGCCCCACGGCGCCGGCCAGAGCGCTCTGGTCAACGGCACGTTCGGCGCGCAGAACCCGAGCGTTGCGCAGACCGGCACGGGATCGACACACGGGCCGGTCGGAGCGGCAAACGTGTTCGGTTCGGTCGGCGATTTCGGCAAGGCGCTGTTCACGACGGACTTGCTGCCGTTCGAGATTACCGCGTTCATCCTGATGGTTGCCGTCATCGGCGTGATTCTGCTTGCGGGCGATGCGGCGCCGTACGTCCAGTCGCGCCGGCGCGCGCGGATCGTGGAGCGCGACATGCGCGAAGCGATTCTGCGGGCGGGTGAGGAGTAGAGATGCCGCACGAATCACTGCTGCCTGTTGCGCTCATAAATTATATCAGCCTCTCGCTGGTGATCTTTCTCATCGGCGTTGCGGGCGTGCTGTTGCGCCGCAATCCGCTCATCATGCTGATGAGCATCGAACTGATGTGGAATGCGGCAAACTTGCTGTTTCTCGCGTTCGCTCGGTCGTGGATGAACAACGCGGGACACATCTTCGCATTTTTGGTGATTACCGTTGCGGCGGCGGAAGCCGCGATTGGGCTTGCCATCGTAGTGGTCGTCTTTAGGGCGCGTGCGAACGTCGACGTCGACGAAGTCGCGTTGATGAAAGGCTAGGAATGCAGCATCAGATGGGCGTCACGGGAAGCTATCCCGTCCTCTTCGTCATTTGGCTTTTGCCGTTGCTGGGCGCAATCGCGATCTGGGCATTCGGTCCGCAGCTCAAGCGCTTTGCCGGCGTGCTCGGCAGCACGGCAATTGCGGCATCGTTCATCGCCGCGCTCGTGTCGTGGGGCATCGCCACGCAAGGCACCGGATCGCAGATCGGTGCGCAGCAGCCGCTCTTTACGTGGCTGCAAGGCTTCGACTTCGGGTTGCTCCTCGATCCGCTCTCGCTGATCTGGGTGCTCATTATCACGGGCGTCGGCTTCCTGATCCACCTGTACTCGGTCGGATACATGTGGAGCGACAACGCGATCGCGCGGTTCTTCGCGTATTTGAACTTTTTCGTGTTCGCGATGCTCACGCTCGTGCTCTCCGACAATTTCGTCGGCTTGCTCGTGGGCTGGGGCCTCGTGGGCTTGGCTTCGTACTTCCTGATCGGCTTCTGGTTCTTCAAACCGTCGGCCGTGGCCGCCGCGCGCAAGGCGTTCGTCATGAACGTGGTTGGCGACGTCGGCATCATGTTCGCGATCTTTATCATCGTCACCAAAGCCGGTTCGATCCGCTTTGCCGACGTGTTCGCGAATCCGCACGCGCTCGACCCGTGGCTGTTCTGGACGTGCGTCTTCCTCTTTATCGGCGCCGCGGCAAAATCGGCGCAATTGCCCTTGCACACGTGGCTTCCCGATGCAATGGAAGGCCCGACGCCGGTTTCCGCGCTCATCCACGCCGCAACGATGGTCACCGCGGGTGTGTATCTGGTTGCGCGCTGCGCGCCCCTCTGGAGCGCGTCGCACGACGCGCAAACGCTGGTCGGCGCGGTCGGCGCATTGACGGCGCTCGCGGGAGCGCTGCTCGGCATCGCGCAGTGGGACATCAAACGGATTCTCGCCTATTCCACGATGTCGCAGATCGGCTACATGATCATGGGCGTGGGCGTGGGCGCGTTTACGGCGGGCGTCGCGCACTTTTTCACGCACGCGTTCTTCAAAGCGTGTCTGTTCCTGGGTTCCGGCATCATCATCCATGCGCTCTCGGACGAACAAGACATTCGTTTGATGGGCGGTATGCGCAAGCGCACGCCGGTTGCGTTCTGGGCGATGGGCGGAGCGGTGCTCGCGATCAGCGGCGTTCCGGGCTTCTCGGGCTATTTCAGTAAGGACCAGGTCATCTACGGCGCGCTCGAACACGGGTACGCATGGATGTGGGCGGTTGGACTTATCACTGCCGGCATCACGGCGTATTACATGCTGCGCTTGTTCATCGTGACATTCTTCGGCACGTACCGCGGCGACATGAATCCAGCCGACGTCGGCATTCAGTCCGAAGTCGCCGGCTCGACCGCGGCGATCGCGCACGATACGCACGAACCGCACGCGCAGGATCACGACCACGCACCCGGATGGATCATGGGCGTACCGGTTGCGATTCTCGGTGTGTTCTCGGTGATTGCCGGCTACATTATGATCGGCCCGGGATCGCCGTGGGCGCGCTTTTTCGACCAATCGTTCCCGCACGAAACTTTGCCGCCCACGACGGTGAGCGAAGGCGTGACCACCGGCCTGGCGATCGTGATGCTGATTATCGGCGCGGCGGTCGCGTATTGGCGGTACGGAACGCGTGCTGCGCTCGCAGAAGCACCCGCGCGTCTCAAACGCGAAAGTCAAACGCTGCCTGCCGTGCTCGTGCGCTTGTACTATTGGGACGATCTCATCGAGTGGCTGTTCGTCAAGCCCTCGCAAGCGCTTGGCGAATTCTTCGGCCGCTGGATGGACCCGCATTTCGTGGACGGCGTCGTGCGCGAAATCGTTTTGACGAACCGGTTCCTCGGATCGCTGGTGCGCAGTTTCCAAACCGGACTGCTGCGCGCGTACGCGCTGATCATCGTGTTCGGAGCGGCGTGTTTTGCAGTGTACTACGCGCTGGAAGGAGCGATGCGCTAGATGAGTTTGGTCGAGATTCTGCTGCCCGTACTTTTGGGCTGCGCGCTGTTTCTCGTGCCGCGCACGGATCGCGCGATAAGCCGCGTGAGCGGCTGCATCGTTGCCGCTATTACGTTCTTCTTGCCGCTCATCGCCGGCGGCGACGGAACGTTTGCGGCTCGCTGGCTCTCGCGTCCGTTCACCGCTTCGCTGCACTGGTCGTGGGG
>JBKPMZ010000215.1:0-11746 GCA_046732415.1 Vulcanimicrobiota bacterium | reverse complement strand
ATCGAGGGCATCGAAAAGTTTCCGCTGTACGAGGGGCGGGCGCGCTTTCTTTCCGAGCGGGAACTCGAGATCGCAGTTCGGCCCGGTCACCATGACGAGTCGATCGTGTTGGAAGCGGATCGCTTTATCGTGGGAACGGGCAGTGTCGTCGCGCCGGCCAGCGCCGTGCACGGGCTGCTGGACGTGGGCTACATCGATAGCGACGGTGCGCTGGAGTTACAGGAACTGCCGAAATCCCTCATCGTTCTGGGCGGCGGCTACATCGGCTGCGAACTGGGTCAATTCTTCGCGCGCATGGGCGTGAAGACGAGCATCGTGCTGCGATCGCCGCATCTGCTCTCCGGCGAGGATCACGACATCGGCGAAGCACTCACGCAGTACTACATCGAGGAAGGCATCGACGTGCACACGCGCACGCAGATTTGCGGCGTGAGCAAACGCGACGGCAAGAAAGTCGTGCACATTATTCGCGAAGGTGTCGAAGGCGAGTTGCTCGCGGACGAGTTGCTCTACTGCCTGGGACGCGTGCCGAACATCGCGGGGCTCGGCTTGGAGAACGCCGGCGTCGAGGCGCACCCCATCACCGGTATCAAGACCGACGATACGATGCGCACGACCAACGCGAATATCTACGCCATCGGCGATGTGGCGGCGAAACACATGCTCGTGCACGTCGCGATCTACGAGGGCGAAGTGGCCGCGCGCAATGCGCTCACCGCCGCGGACGAGCGCGCCGTGTACGATCTCGTAAAAACGCACACGGTATTCAGCGATCCTCAGGTCGCCGTGGTTGGTGAAACGGAGCGCGCCTTGCAAGCCAAGGGCGTCGCCTATGTGAAAGGCACGTACGACTTCGCCGAGCACGGCAAGGCAATGTGTCTGAACAAGACCAAAGGGTTTGTGAAGATGCTTGCGTCGGCCGATGACGGCAAGATTTTGGGCGCGGCGATTCTCGGCCCGCACGGCTCCGACTTGATTCACGAAGTCATCGTGGCAATGTACTACGGAGCTACGGTCAAGCAGTTCATGACGATACCGCATCTGCATCCGACGCTTGCGGAGATATGGACGTACCCGGCTGAAGAATGCGCCGAGAAACTCGCGATGGCGGGGCCCGGCGAGATTCATCCGGAAGTCGCGATGTAGATGAACTCAGCCATACCGATCGCGATCGTTCAAAGCAAACCTCGCAAGGGCCGGTACCGCGAGAACTTGGACGAACTGCGGCAGATCTTTGCGCAGCTCGCGGCGGAACCGGCACCTGCCGAACTGATCGTTTTGCCGGAAGCGGCGCTGACCGGCTATTTCCTGGAAGGCGCCGTGTACGAACTCGCGCGTCCCGCCGAAGAGTTTGCCGCCGACCTCGCCAAGGCGTGGCATACTGCGGCAGGCGGAAAAGCGGTCGATTTGGTATGCGGGTTTTTCGAAAACGCATCGGGCACGTATTACAACAGCAGCGTGTATGTCGAATGCCGCGGCCAGTCGCACCGCATCGTGCACCTGCATCGCAAGATGTTCTTACCGACTTACGGCGTTTTCGATGAGGAGCGTTTTCTCTCGCGCGGGCGGCGGCTGCAGGTTTTCGATACGGGTCTCGGCCGCGCCGCGATGCTCATTTGTGAGGACGTTTGGCATGCGCTCATGCCGACGATTGCGGCCATCAAAGGCGCGCAGATACTCATCGTTCCAAGCGCCGCACCCGGGCGCGGCATCGAAGAGGACGAGGAGCTCGGCAGCATTGCGCGCTGGCGCGAGATTCTGCATGCAACCGCGGCAGAGCACGGCGTCTACATTTTATACGCGGGGCTCGCGGGCTTCGAGGGCGGCAAAGGCATGACCGGATCGTCACGCGTGGTCGATCCGCATGGGCGAACGCTGGTGCAAGCGCCCGCGCTCGGCGCGCACATCATTCGTGCGACGCTCGACATGCGCGAAATCGATCTCGCGCGTGCGCGTTTGCCGCTGCTCGGCGATTTGAGTGCGGTACTGCCCGACTTGCTGCTCGACGACGAACTCCCGCTTCCGAAGGGAACGCATGCTGCCGGTTATTGAAGCCAAACCGGCGGCGTTCACCAAGCCGCCGCACATCAACCCGCACGTAACCGAGCAGTGGCTCATCGCTTTCCTGCAAGACGAATTGACGGCACGCCGCAACATTCGGCGGGCAGTCATCGGGTTATCCGGCGGCGTGGATTCGGCGGTCACCGCGTTTTTGTGCGCTCGCGCGCTCGGGCCCGAAAACGTCTACGCGATCCGCATGCCGTACAAGACTTCGAGCGCGTCGAGTTTGAGCGATGCGAAACTCGTTATCGACGCGCTCGGCATCCGCGAGCACACCGTCGATATTTCCGCTGCCGTCGACGGGTATCTGCAAAACGAACCCGACGCCGACGCACGCCGGCGCGGCAACGTGATGGCGCGCGTGCGAATGGTCGTCTTGTTCGACCAATCCGCCAAGTACAACGCGCTGCCCATCGGCACCGGCAACAAAACGGAACGGCTGCTGGGCTATTTTACATGGCATGCCGACGATACGCCGCCGGTGAACCCGATTGGCGACTTGTATAAGACGCAGGTATGGGAACTCGCGCGCCATCTCGGCGTCCCGCAGTCGCTCATCGACAAAGCGCCGAGTGCGGATCTGGAAGCGAATCAAACCGATGAAGCCGATCTGGGCATTACCTATGCAAAAGCCGATGCGATACTCGCGCGCATGCTCGAAGGGTATTCCAACGATCAACTGATCGAACGCGGGTTCTCGCAAACCGAGGTCGATTTGGTTCGGCGTCGGCTCGACGGTACGCATTGGAAACGTCATCTGCCCACGACCGCGATGCTCACCAACACCGCGATCAACGAATTCTATCTGCGCCCCGTGGATTATTGATGCGTGTCATCCTGAGGTATCGAAGGATGGCCGAGCCCGTCGAGGCCGGTAATGCCCTGCGTTGAAATTCTCGCCGTGGGCACGGAGTTGCTGTTGGGGCAACTCGTCGACACCAACAGCGCGTACGTCGCGCAAACGCTCGCGGAGTGCGGCATCGACGTGTACGCCATGCACGCAGTCGGTGACAACCGCGAACGCATTGCCGGCGCCATGCGGGCGGCACTCGATCGAGCCGAAGGGCTCGTTACGACTGGCGGACTTGGCCCGACCATCGACGATTTGACCAAGGAAGCTGCGTGCGATGCGTTAGGCTGCGACACCGAAGTGCACGAACCGTCACTGCACACCATGCAAGCGCTGTTCGAGCGGCTCGGCCGCGTGATGCAGGAGAACAACCGCAAACAAGCCGACTTGCCGCGTGGGTCGATCGTCATGGCCAACGCGAATGGAACCGCGCCCGGGTTTATCGCGCTGCGCGCCGATGGAAAATTCATTGCCAGCATGCCCGGCGTGCCGCACGAGATGAAACTCATGCTGCACGATCAATTGTTGCCGTGGCTGCGCGAACGTTTCGGCGTGCGTGAAGCCATCTACACCCGCGTGCTGCATACAATTAACATCGCGGAGTCGGAAATCGACTACCGCATCGACGACCTGTTTCGCAATCTGGAGAATCCGAAGATTGCGATCTTGGCGAGCGACTACCGGTGCAAGGTAAAAATCATGGCAAAGGCGCAATCGGAAGCACGTGCCGGCGAATTGATCGCACCAGTCGAAGCGCAGTTGCAGGAACGCCTTCGCGGACACGTGTACGCTATCGACGATCAAACGCTTCCCGGCGTCATTCACGATCTGTTGCAGCGCGACGGCACGACCGTGGCCGTTGCGGAATCATGCACCGGCGGTTCCATTGCAGCGGAACTTGCCAGTGTACCCGGGGCGTCGAATAGTTTCGTCGGCGGCATCGTCGCATACGACAACAGCGTGAAGACCGGCGTACTGGGCGTACAAGAAGCAACGCTCAAGCGCGTTGGCGCCGTGAGCGAAGAGGTCGCGCTCGAGATGGCCGAGGGTGTGCGCGCGCGGCTCGGCAGCGACGTTGCTCTCGCAACGACCGGTATTGCGGGCCCGGGCGGCGGAACGGCAGACAAACCCGTGGGTCTTGTCTGGCTCGCGCTTGCGAATGCGCACGGTGCGCGAGCGCTTCGGTTACATCTGGTTGGTGACCGTCCCACTATACAACGCCGTGCAACCGTCGCAGCGCTCGGTTACCTCTGGCGATCGCTGACAAAAATGATGTAGCGCAAGCACCGCACGGGAAAAAGCCGTGAGGTGAATCGCATGATTGTTCGTTCCATCGCCGTCGCGACAGTGACCGCTTTCTCGCTAGCGTTGACCGGGTGCGGAGGAGGCGGCAGTTCTTCGACTCCGCCGACGCTCCAGCCGACGCCGTTGCCCTCTTCCAATCCGCCGGCACCACCTCCGGGCGGCGGTACGCAATCTTCCGCGGCGTGTCCGACCAGCGCGAGCGCGTCGTCCGTCGCGACGAGTTCGGTGCGCACTGCAACGCGATTTGTCTCGCGCTCGCCGGCGGCGCAGCGGTTTGTGCCCGGCATGATCGTGTATACGGACACGTCTGGTGCAATGCATGTCGAGCGCATTGATCCGGCGCGCGTGCAGGGTGAAATCCTACGGTTGCGATCGTTGACGAACGTGCGTCACGTGCAGCAAGCGCAATACCGCCGCTCCATGGCCGTCACGCCGAACGATCCGTATTATCGCGGATTCGGTCCAGGCGCGCCGTATGAAGAGTCGAGCACGGAGCCCGGACAATGGGATATGCGCGTGATTAATCTCGGCACGGCTTGGGCGTCGATTCAAAAAGGCGCGCCGATTGCGGTGATTGACACCGGCGTGGACGTGAATCATCCCGAATTGCGCGGAAGAATCGCGTACGCGCGCTGCTACGTGACGTTCCCGACCAGTTCGCCGCAAACGTCCGGGCCGTACGTAACCGATCTCGACGGCCATGGAACCGACGTCGCCGGCATTGCGGATGCTGCGACGAACAACGCGTTCGGTTTTGCCGGCACCGCGTTTGCTGCGCCGCTGCTCGCATTCCGCGTGTTTCCGAGTCCGCCGAGCGGCGGATGTGCGCCATCGACGAAGGATCCGCAATGCGACACCACGGACGTCGATGAGGTAAGCGCCATCAACGATGCGGTGGCACACGGCGCGCGCGTGATCAATTTAAGCCTGGGTTCGGACGGCCCCCTTTCAACGTGCAAAGACACGATTGAGGAAAACGCGATAGAAAACGCGATCGCGCACGGCGTTGTCGTGGTGGCTGCTGCAGGAAATGAATCCGCGAATCATCTGGATTGCCCGGCAGCTTATCCGGGCGTAATCGCAGTCGGCGCATCCGCACTCGAGGGCAGCGGAAATTCGGTCACGGAAGGCGTTGCCGCCTATTCGAATTATGCCGGCTCGGCTGGCCCGGGCGGCGGCGGCGCGTATTTAGTTGCGCCGGGCGGTGATCCGTCCGGTGATACCGACGACAACAATTTGCATTGGATCGAAAACATTTACTCGAGCACGGCCGTCAGCCCGGGATCGTGCGGCACGGATGCCGCAGGGCAAGCGGGCGATTGCCGGATTCTCATCGCGGGAACCTCGCAAGCCACGCCGCACGTTGCCGGAGTAGTATCGCTCATGCTCGGTTTGCGGCCGGGACTCACACCCGCGCAAGTTGCGGCAGACTTGTGCGGTTCTGCGACGAATATCGGTACTAGTAAACAAGGTTGTGGCCGTCTGAACGCAGCAGGGGCGGTGGCTCGCGCAGCGCAGTAACGGCGCGGCAATGAAGGAGACAACGGCGTGCCCCACACTCTGCCCACCAATTCGCGTCTTCTCGGCGTGCTGGCGATTGCCGGTGTGCTCCTGCTCAATGCTTGCGGAGGCGGCGGCAACAATAATCTCGTTCCAATAACACCGACGCCTGCGCCGACTCCAACCCCAACGAGTGGAACGACCTCGCCCGCGTCGCTCTTGTGCACGGCGTCCGGCGCCCCGCAATCAATTGGACGCGCGTCAACGGCGCAAGAGCTGCCGAAACGTGCACCGCGCCACGGCGGCAATGCACAGCGGCACGTTCCCGGACTGATTGAAGTGACGTACGAGCGCGCAACCTATTTGCGTGCTCGCCCGCACGTAGCGGCGCACGAAGAAACACTTGATTTCCCCGCGACGGACCGCGTCGTTCAAGTGCTGCGCGTCGATCCGTCGCGAGAGAAGGCGACATTCGATCGCCTTCAGGCTTCACCGCTTGTGAAGAGCGTATCCTATGGCGCGTACCGCTACTTGCAATCAACCACGGCGAGTTCGGCATTCACGAACGATCCGTTTTTTGAAGGCTTTTCGCCGGGCAACGTGCCGCCGCTGTACCAAACCGCCGCCACCGGAGGCCAATGGGACAACCATGTGATCTGTGCGGCGAACGCATGGGCGTATGGCAAGAGCAATACGACGGGACGAACATTTGCGGGCGCACTTGGCGGCACAGCCGCAATCGCGATCATCGACACGGGCGCCGATCTCACACATCCCGAACTTGCCGGTCGCGTGACGTATGCTGAATCGGTGCTCAACGGCATCGTAACGGCGGGTCTTGCAGGCATGCACGATAACGATGGGCACGGAACGGACGTCGCCGGCATCGCTGCGGCCGCAGGGAACAACGCGATCGGGTTTGCCGGCGTTGCGTACGCCGCTCCGCTCATGATCTTCAAGGTTTTTCCTGATCCGCCGAGCGGCGGTTGTCCGCCGCAATCGACGGATTCGCAGTGCACGGCGCAGCCTACGGATGTTGCTCGCGCGATAAACGATGCCGTAGCGCATGGCGCGAAAGTCATCAATTTGAGCTTGGGTGATACGACGCCGGACGCGGCGGAAGAGAACGCGGTCGCGGCCGCGATTGCGGCCGGTGCGGTCGTCGTTGCCGCGAGCGGTAACGGCAATGCTCAATTCGTAGGACAGCCGGTGCTCGACTACCCGGCAGCCGATCCCGGTGTGATTGCTGTCGGCGCATCGGCTATCGACGATTCGAATCCCGCCGCTGTCGGCGAAAAAGTCGCATCGTATTCCAACTACAGTAGCAGCAACCCCACTTCTTGGGGAGTTGTTGCGCCGGGCGGCGATCCGTGCGCGGGATCCGTAAGCAGTTCCTGCGACGATAGCGACGTTCTACATTGGATAGAGAATATTTTTACGAGCACCTCACCTGACCCGGCGTTGGCGGGAGCGTGCAAGCCAGATCCCGGCAGCACCGGTCCGAACGATTGCCGTCTCTTGATTGCGGGGACGTCGCAAGCGACGCCGCACGTCGCGGGCGCAGCGTCGTTGCTGCTCAGCGTCGGCGCACCGGCGAGCCAAATCAAGACGTTGCTCTGTTCCACCGCCGTACCGATTCCAGGCGGGAAGGCCGGCTGCGGCCGTATCAACGTGTACAAAGCAATGGCCTCGGCGGTGGGCGACCCGAGTCCCTGATGCGCAGGCAGTAGAGCCGTCACTTTTGCGCTTTCGAATCGTCAGTAATATATGCGGGTATTGGCTCGGCGCATTGCGCGCCTCGTCGTTGCGGGCGTAATCTGTTCGCTTAGTGCGTGTAATAGCGGCGGCGGAGGCGCGCCCCCCGTTGTATTGACGCCGTCACCGCAGCCTAGTCCGGTAGCAGGCCCGTCGCTTGCAAACATGCAGCGCATCAGCAGCGATCCGTTCACCAACAGCGGGAGCGAGCACGCAACCGAAGTCGAGCCGAGCGCCGCATCGTCCGGCGGTACCGTCGTAGCGGCATTTCAAACCGGACGTTTCTATAACTTTGGTTCATCGGATATCGGCATTGCGACATCGCTCGACGCCGGTATCACCTGGCAGAGCACCACCCTACCCGGAACGACGCACTACAGCATTCCGGCCGGACCGTACGACAGTATCAGCGACCCGAGCGTCGCGTACGATGCGCGCCATGCATCGTGGCTGGTCGTCGCACTGCCGGTCCTGTTTGCGTATACCGGGACCCCGGGCGTCGTCGTTTCGCATTCCCCCGACGGCCTGACGTGGAGCGCGCCGGTCGCGGTCACAGGCCCGACGCAAACGGACAACGACAAGAGCTGGATCGCGTGCGACAATCATCCGTCCAGTCCGTACTACGGGCATTGCTACGTCGAATGGGACAACGCGAACTTTGAGCCCGACGGGCTCATCGATATGGCGGTTTCCATTGATGGCGGCCTGACGTGGAGCGCAACCACGCACCCGCAGGGAAGCATCGGCGGCTTGGGCGGTCAACCATTGGTGCTGCCCGATGGAACAGTCGTCGTGCTGTTCGACACCCTCGATACCACGCAAATCTATGCATTTAACTCGCATGACGGAGGCGTTACGTGGAGCGCTCCGGCGCTCGTGCAGCCGATCATCGATCACGCGGTAGCGGGCAATTTGCGATACGTACCGTTCGTATCGGCGGGAGAAGATGCGTCCGGCAAAATCTACGCGGTGTGGCAGGATTGCCGCTTCCGCCAGAACTGCACATCCAACGACCTCGTGCTGATTACGTCAACCGACGGCGTACAGTGGAGCAGTCCTGCGCGCGTGCCAATCGACGCGACGACGAGCACGGTCGACCATTTCCTTCCGGGCCTGGCAGTCGATGCGAACACCAGCGGGTCCGGCGCGCATGTCGGCATTACGTATTACTCGTATGCGGATGCGAATTGCGCTCCGTCGACGTGCGCACTTTCGGCGAATTTCATTGCGTCTGAAGACGGCGGTTCAACGTGGGGCGCGCCGCAACTGCTCGCGGGACCGATGAGGCTGTCGTGGCTGCCCAGTACACGCCTGGGCCAAATGATTGGCGATTATACAGCCGCCACGTTTTCGAACGGAACGCCAATCGCGATTGCACCAATCGGCATTCCCGCGACGAGCGGCGCGTTCAACGAAGCGATCTACGCGCCGAACCCCGGCTATCTCACTGTGCAGTCAGTACTTCGGCGCAGCTCCAGAGGCGAACGTCCGGTCCCGGGCGCGCACTCCGATCACCCGCCGCGGCGAGTAATCCCGTAGCTAAGCGCCGTAGCCGATCGACGCCAGCACGCGCTGTGTCGCGACCGCTTCTTCGAATGTTGGCACCGCGCTATGCCCGGTGCGAATCTGTTTGACGAACTCGTCGAGGAACTCCATGACGAACGGCACGTGGCGATCGACGGACGCGAATTTTCCGTAGGGCGATGGTTTGACGTCCAGTTCGCTCGTTTCTTCGTCGTCGACGCTGAACAACCGCATCGTGTCGAAGTCGGTGCCGCTGGCAACGGCTGTACGGTTTTCGCCGTGTACGGCAAGCGTGAACGACTCGAGCGAGGTTGCCGCATCGACGCTTACGCGCGCAACGAGCCCGTCACCGTAGTCGATGAGCGCCCAGCAGCCGTCGTCGACTGTGCTCGTGAATATGCCTTGCGCGTCGCGCCGTTGCGGATTCGCCGTGCGCAGGTAGCCGGTACTGCGGATTGGTGCACGCCCCGCAAGCCAATTCGCGCTATCGATAAGATGTGAAAGCAGCGCGCCGGCCATGCCGCCGCCGCGCTCGCGATCGAACCACCAGGAACGCGTGCGCTCGACATCCGAACGCAGCCGGTTCGAAAGTTGCGTGATTTCGATCTCGCGCAGCGGTGAGAGGTGATTGTTGTCGATCAGTTCCTTGACGGCCAGACGTTGCGGAACCCACCGAAACTCGTGCATGACGGCCGTCGCGGTTCCGGCACGCTGTGCGGCCGCAAGCATCTCTTGCGCTTGCGCGACGTTCAGCGCGAACGGTTTCTCGCAGACGACGTGTTTGCCGGCGGCAAGCGCGGCAATAACGTCATCGCGATGCGTAAACGGCGGCGCTGCAACCGAAACGACGTCGACCTCGCAACCCTTCAGCAGTTCGCCGCATGAAGAAAAGGCATTTGGAATACCGCGCTCGCCCGCGATGCGTTCGGCGCTACGCGGTGAGGCCAGCGCGATGACTTCGAATTCCGGATGCGCGGAAAACGCCGGCAAATGGGCGCGTACGCCAAAGCCTGATCCGACGATGCCTACTTTATACACGTGCTGATGATCTCGATGGCGCGCAAGAGTTGCCGTTGACTAATGACCAGCGGCGGTGTGATGGAAATGACGTTGCCTTGCGGGCCCGCTTGCAGCAGAATGACTCCCGCCTTGAGCGCTTCTCTCACGACGCGCGCTGCCGCGCTCGTTTCCGTGAACTCGATACCCCACATCAGTCCGCGGCCGCGCACGTCGGCGACTTTTTCGTGCGCGCGCAGCGAATCCAGACGTGCGCCGAGCATGAGGCCCAGTTGCCGCGCTCGCTGCGGAAGCTGCATGCGCTGAATTTCACCGAGGTTGGCCAGCGCCGCAGCGCATGCCATCGGATTGCCCAAGTACGTCGACGTGTGCAGTGCCTCACCCGGCGATTCCGGCCACACGTCCATAATCGACGGCCTAGCAATGGTTGCCGAGATCGGAAACCCGTTCGCCATCGCCTTTCCGATGCACAAAATGTCCGGCACGAGGCCTTCGTGTTCGCATGCAAAGAGTGAACCGGTGCGCCCAAATCCGGTATAAATCTCATCCGCAATGAGCAGAATGCCGAGCGAGTCGCAGACCTCGCGCAGTCCTTTGAGATAGCCCTTAGGCGGCACGATGCAGCCGCCGCGCCCTTGCAGCGGCTCGATAATGAGCGCCGCGATGTCGTCCCGAGCGGAAAGCGCGCGTTTTGCCTCGTCGAGTGCCGAATTAGCGCCTTCGTCCGCTGCTAAATGATTTGCGCGCGGGTACTCCAAAAACAGCGTGCGCTGCGGTACGAACTGCGCAAACGGCGTGCGAAACTTGTCGATACCTGAAACTTCAAGCGTGCCGAGCGAGAGGCCGTGATACGCGCCGCGGTATGCTGCGAATGCGGATTTGCCGGTCGCGAGCATCGCCGTTTTCAGTGCCGCTTCGACAGCCTCCGCACCGGTCGAGGCGAGGAACGTCTTGCCGAGATCGCCAGGCGTAATGCGCGCGAGCGTTTCGAGCAGTTTCACTTTTACTTCGGTTGGATGCACGTCGCCCATGCCGTGCATCAGTCTGACCGCCTGATCGCTGATCGCGGCGGCGACGTACGGATTGCTGTGCCCGGTGTTCGCGACGCCGAAGGCGCCGGTCAAATCGATGTATCTATTGCCGTCGACGTCGCTGACGGACGCGCCCGACGCCGATTCCCAGAAGATCGGAAAATCGCTGTCGACGAACGTGACGTTACGCGATTCATATGAGCGCAGAAGGGGCGTCAGTTCGCGAGAGCGCGGGCCGGGGACGGGCGTGCGAATCTCTTCGAGTTCGCCGGCGTTCGTCGATTCCAAGTTCAAAGCGATTTATCTATCCACCGTATGAATTCGGCGATTCTCGGCCGGCCTCCGTGATCGCCGCTGACCAGCGGATGCTGCAGTTCGCCGAAGCGCGCCAAACGTACTGCACCGGCTTCGACGGCGCCCCGGACGAGGTCGGCTCGATCCCCGGAAAGCGCAAATGCTTCCAGCAGCACGCCGTGCGCGCGCAGATATGCCAGCGCGTCATCGGGCCCATCGACGGCGATTATGCCTATCGTTCGCGGCAAAAAGGGCGGCGGTTCGGAAGGCGGCTGGTCAACGACCACGGCGTAGTCCGCGTTTTTGTTTGCGAACACAGCTCCGTTTCCGCCGGCTGCGCGGAACGCCGCAACGTTTCGCAGATGCGAAATTGCCGCGATAGCGCCCTCGTCGCGGCGGCCTATGGGAA
>JBKPMZ010000214.1:0-27787 GCA_046732415.1 Vulcanimicrobiota bacterium | reverse complement strand
GTGACGTTCCGCGAACAGGACGGCTCGTTCTTGGCAGGGGCGCTCGCGGCAATGGTCAGCAAAACGCACCACGTCGCGTTCATGGGCGGTCAGGACATTCCGGTGATGCAGCGTTTCGAAGACGGCTTCATCGCGGGCGTGCACCAGATCGATCCGAGCGCGAAGGTCGACGTCGCGTATGCCGGCTCGTTCGACGACGCGGCGGCGGGACAAAAGATCGCGATGCGCGAGTTCGCTTCCGGCGCGGACATCGTCTACACGGCCGCGGGCAAAGCGGGACTGGGCGCCATCGAAGCGGTGAAGGCGCGTCCGAAAGGCGACTACGTGATCGGCGTGGATACCGATCAAGACGCGCTGGCGCCGGGCAAAGTGCTCACGTCGATGATGAAGCACGTGGACGTCGCGGTATACGACATCGCCAAAGCGATGAAGGATCACCATCCGCTCAGCGGACACGTGGTCCTCGGACTGCAAGATCAAGCGCTCTCGCTCACCGATTTCCACTACACGTGGGGTGTGGTCGGCCCGGAGAAGATGGCGCGTCTGAACCGCCTGCAAACCGCGATCGTGAACGGCCGCATCAAAGTGCCCGACACGCGCGCCGCGCTGGCACAGTGGAAACCTTCCGAGTACTAAGCAGCGCGTAGAAAGGCATCCGCGACCGCCGCTGCGTACAGTCGTCCGATGAGATGCAGCGCGGCGGTTAGACTGCTGGCCGCAGCCGCTTGTGCGCTCGTTGCGCTGAGCGGCTGCGTTCGTTCTCATCCGCATCCGCGTCCCGGACAGCTCACGCTTGCCATGGTGACCGACGTAGGCGGACTAGGCGACAAGTCATTCAACGACTCCGCGTACCACGGGCTTTTGCACTCGCAAAGCGCACTCGATGCGTACATCAAAGTGCTGCAATCGAAATCCGCAGCCGATTACCAGCCCAACCTTACGGTGCTCAGCGAAGCGCGTTTCGACATGATCTACGCCATCGGATTTTTGATGAGCGACGATCTCGGGCAAGTAGCAAAGCAGTTTCCGGAGCAGCAGTACGCCATCATCGACGCCGTCGTTCCGAATCCGAACGTCGTCTCGCTCACCTTTAAAGAAGAAGACGGTTCGTTTCTCGCCGGTGCAATTGCTGCGTTGGTCAGCAAAACCCATCACATCGCGTTCATCGGCGGACAGGACATCCCGCTGATTCGCAAATTCGAAGCGGGCTACATCGCGGGCGCGCACGAGATCGATCCGTCGACGCAAGTGGACGTGAAATACGCGGGATCGTTCGACGACGTTCCGGCCGGTAAGGAATTGGCCAATCTGCTCTTCAACGACGGTGCGGACATCATTTACACCGCCGCGGGAAAAGTGGGGCTCGGCGCAATCGACGCGGCGCGCACGCGCCCGAAGGGCTACTACATCATCGGCGTGGACAACAATCAGGATGCGCTTGCACCCGGCAAAATTCTCACGTCGATGGTCAAGCACGTCGACATCGCGGTCTACGACGTTGCCAAGGGCGTTCTCACGCACAAACCGCTGCACGGGCACGTCGTGCTCGGCCTCAAAGACGGCGGCATCTCGCTCACTGACTTCAAGTATACGCGCGACGTGGTTACGAACGCGGACCTTGCCAAGCTGAAGGCGCTGCGCAACGCGATCGTTTCCGGCCGCATCACCGTGCCCAGTACGCGTGAGGAATTGGCAACGTGGAAACCACTCCCTGTATAGTGCAGGACGTGCTGCTCTCGCTGCGCGGCATCTGCAAAACGTTCCCTGGCGTACGCGCCGTCGACGGCGTCGACCTCGATCTGTATTCGCACGAAATTCACGCGCTGGTCGGTGAGAACGGCGCCGGAAAATCGACGCTCGCGAACATTGCGTTTGGTGCGATCAAACCCGACGAAGGCACGGTGGATACCGGCGGCAACGTCGTCGGTCTGGTGCATCAGCATTTCGAACTGGTCGGGCGGCTGACCGTGTGGCAAAACGTCATGCTCGGCCGCGAGCCGCGCCGCGGGTGGCGCATCGACGCCGCCGCTGCGCGCAAGCGCGTCCTCGAACTTGCGCATCGCTATGGTTTGGAGATCGATCCCGATGCGTTCGTCGACGAACTTCCGGTCGGCGTTCAGCAGCGCGTCGAGCTGCTTCGCGAACTCGAACGCGACCCGGCGGTGCTGCTTCTGGACGAACCAACCGCGGCACTCGCACCGGCGGAGATCGACAGTTTCTTCAAGACAATCACTTCGCTCGCGGAAAACGGCACTGCGATCATGATCGTCACGCACAAGCTGCAAGAGGTCATTTCCTACAGCAAGCGCGTGAGCGTCATGCGTCATGGCAAAATCGCTGGACGCTTCGAAACGGCTCAGACCAGCGTCGACGAAATCGCGCGTGCCATGGTGGGCGGCGATCTCCCGAAGGTCGCTCAACGCGAGAGCGTCGTGCAAGTACCGTGCTTCCGAATGGAAGGCGTGAGCGCGGGCAGCGGCAGCACCGCCATTTCGGACGTTTCTTTTCACGTCGACGCGGGCGAAATCGTCGGCATCGCCGGCGTGGAAGGCAACGGGCAAACCACGCTCGCCGATGCAATTGCGCAGATGATTCCGCATTCGGGCACGATCTCGCTGGCGGACGCGGGGCTGCGCACCGCCATCATTCCGCAGGATCGCCATCGGGAAGGGCTCGTGCTCGGCTGGTCGATTACCGACAACGCGATCCTCGGTCGCCAGCAGTCGCGCGAAGCGCGGCGCGGCGTGATGATCGACCGGCGTGCGGCGCGTGAAGACGCGCAGGCAATCGTCAAAAGTTTGGACGTGCGCGCGGCATCGCTCGACGTCGCGGTGAAAACCCTCTCGGGCGGCAATCAGCAGAAGATCGTCGTCGGACGCGCGCTGCTCGGGAATCCGCAGTTCGTCCTTGCCTATCAGCCGACGCGCGGCATCGACGTCGGCGCCGCGGCGCTCGTGCAATCGCGCTTGATCGAAGCGCGCAATGCGGGCACGGCGATTCTGCTGATCTCATTTGAACTGGACGAGATTCTGGCGCTCGCAGATCGCGTGCTCGTGATGTATCGCGGGCAAATCGCCGGATCGTTTGCCGGCGATCAGATCGATCGCGGGCGCATCGGACGCTTGATGGCGGGGTCTTCATCATGAGCATGCTGCGGCGCGTTCTCGGCGGTCCGCTCGGCGCGATCTTGTTTGCGTTTTTCCTGGCGGCGTGCGCGATGCTCGTCGCAGGCGTCAGTCCGGCGGACGGCTTCCAAGCGCTGTTCATCGGATCGCTCGGCGGCAGACAGCAGATCGCCGAAACCCTGGTGCAAACGACGGCGCTGCTCTTTCCCGCACTGGGAATTTCGCTCGCCTTTCGCGCGGGGTTGTTCAACATCGGCGCGGAGGGCCAACTCGTCGTCGGCGGTTTGGCCGCCGGCGCGATCGGCGCGCACTTCGTTGCCGCAACGCCGCTGGCGATCTTCGTGCTGCTCGCATGCGGTTTCATCGGCGGCGGTGTGTGGGGCGCGATTGCGGGCTGGCTGCGCGCGCAATTCAACGCGAACGAGATCATCTCGACGCTCATGCTGAATTTCATCGCCCTCGCGGTCGCAAATTATCTGGTATCCGGTCCGCTCAAGAGTTCAGCGGCCGCGGGCGCGGAAACGGCGCCGCTACCCGCGTCGTCGTGGCTGCCGCTGCTCATTCCCGACACGCGCCTGTCGATTGGTTTGATCATCGCAATCATCGCCGCGTTCGTCCTGCGCTGGGTATTTACGCGCACGGTGTTCGGCTACGAATTGCGCGCTGCGGGAGAAGCGCCCGAAGCGGCGCGGCGCAACGGCGTGAACATGCCGCGCATGACGTTTCTTGCGCTCACGCTTTCCGGCGCAATCGCGGGCCTTGGCGGTGCAACGCTGGTAACCGGCGTGCTGCACCGCTTCAATACGCAGCTCTCGCCCGGCTACGGCTATACTGCCATCGCGGTCGCGCTGGTTGGCGATCTCAATCCGCTGTGGGTGTGCGTTGCCGCGTTCGGTTTCGGCATTCTCGAAGCGGGCGGCCTGGCGATGCAAGCGCTTGCGGACGTGCCGAAGGACGCGATTCACGTCATCGAAGGTTTGATTATTCTGGTGCTCGCGGCGCGGCGCTACATCGCGACGCGCGCGGAGGGTGCGCCCATATGAGTTCCGCTGCCGGCGTCTTTATCGTCACGCTCGTGACGCTCACGCTCATCAAATCAACGCCCATCATCTATGCCGCGCTCGGCGGCGTGATCTCCGAACGTGCCGGCGTCGTGAACATCGGCCTGGAAGGCATGATGGCGGGCGGTGCGTTCACGGCCGTCGTGTTTTCCGGCATGACCGGCAGTCCCATCGTCGGACTGCTTGCGGGCATCGGTGCCGGCGCGCTGCTCGGCTTCGTCCTCGGATTTGCGGCGACGGTATTCAAAGTCGACCAGATCGTGGCGGGAACGGGCATCAATTTGGTCGCGCTCGGCGGTGCGGCGTTTGCGTTGATGCTGCTGTACAATCAACCCGGGGCGAGTCCGCAGGTGAACGCGCTCGGCAGCAGCTATTGGATCTTGGTAGCGGTTGCGTTCGTGTGCGCATTGCTTCTGCATGCGGTGCTGTACTATACGCCGTGGGGTTTGCGCGTGCGCGCATGCGGCGAAAATCCGCGCGCGGTGCACGACGCCGGTCTGCATCCGCTGCGTCTACGTTTGTACGCGGTGATCATCAGCGGCGCGCTTGCGGGGCTCGGCGGCGCGTTTCTGTCCATCGGTGAAGTGAATATCTACTCCGACGGAATGACCGCCGGACGCGGATTCATCGCGCTTGCCGCAGTGATCTTCGGACGCTGGACGCCGTGGGGTGCAACGGGCGCCGCAATCTTCTTCGGTTTCTTCGAGGCTCTGCAATACGTGCTGCAAGGCCGCATCGCTTGGCTCCCCAGCGATGCAATGCAAGCGATTCCGTACGTCGCCGCGCTGTTCGCGATCGCCGGTCTGGTCGGCAAAGTCCGCGCACCCGCCGCCGACGGAATCCCGTATTGAGATCATAATTGCGGCGCCCTCGGGGAACGCGTATGTTAGCAATAAGAATGAGGCGCCATGAGATAAATGGGTGCCCCATCTTTGATGGGGGGCGCGCAGGCTAGGCCGTAGCGCCATTTCAACAGGTGAGATAAAAGTCCCAAAGAATTTGCCGACAGTATAGATATGGCTGCTCGGATAGCTGCTGTCTTTGCTGCTCTTGCTTTGTGCGCATCATTCACCGCTCGCGCGAACGCACAAGTCGATATCCCGACGCCCATCGCGCAGTTGCAAGCTGCACTGGCAAGCGTCCCGAATTACGCGCCCGGACACGTCGCGCTCGAAATCAAGGACCTGGCCACCGGCTACACCGAGGGCGTAAACGCCAACGCCATCATGCCCGCCGCCTCGACGATCAAAATTCCGATCATGGTCGAGGTGTTCAAGCAGATGGAAAAAGGCACGTTCGATTTCAACCGTCACGTGCATCTTCAAGCCGGCGATCGCGATTGGGGTTCCGGCGATATCGCCGGTGCGCCAATCGGTACCGGGTACAGCGTTTCGTATCTGCTCACGAAAATGATCACCGTGAGCGACAACACTGCGGCGAACATGCTCATTCGTTTGGTCGGCCGCAGGAACATCAACGCAACGATGGCGGACCTCGGTCTGCATCACACGCATCTCGCGGACTACATTCGCACCGAAGAGTGGAGCGTGCGGCGCACGCTGCGCACCACGCCCGCGGACATGGTGAAACTGCTCAGCGACATGGCAAAGCACAGCCTCATCGACGAGTGGTCGTCGAATGAGATGATCTCGATTCTCGAGCGTCAGGAGATCAACACGCTGTTGCCGGTGCCGCTGCCCGACGACGTGCTCATCGCGCACAAGACCGGCTCGTTCAGCGATACGCTCAACGACGTCGGCATCGTGTTTGGTCCCGAACCGTACGTTATCGCCGTGATGACGACGGATCTGCCGTCGCTCTCGTCGGGCCGCACGTTCATCCATCACATCTCGAAAATGGCGTACAACCGGATGACGCAACTCGGCAAATGGCGCCTGGCGAACGGACTCGACGAGCAAATATCCGCTGACGCAGCGGCCGCCTCGCGCGCAGCGCAAGGATCGCAGCAAAATACGGATGATGGGACGAGCGACGTGCAGATGTGGGGACCGCAAGCGGCCGCTTCACCGGCGCCCGCCGCTACGCCTTAAGAGGCCTGTTAAGCCTGAACCGTGCGCCCCGCATACGTTCGCGTGAGCCATTGCGCATACGCACGTTCTTTGCCGCGCACCACGCGTTCGTAAAATTCGCCTAGGCGTCTGGTAATCGGTCCCATCGCGCCAGAGCCGATCGTGCGATGATCGACCGACCGGATGTAGACGACGCCTGCGGCGGTTCCCGTGAAGAACAACTCGTCCGCGCCGTATAATTCGCTGCGATCGATCGACCGCTCGACGATCGGCAGGTCGAACTCGTTGCGCGCGATTTCGAGAATCGAGCGGCGCGTGCAGCCTTCCAAAACATTCTGCGACGGATCCGGCGTGTAAATGACGCCGCGCTTGACCATGAAGATGTTTTCGGCCGAACCTTCGGAGACGTGCCCGTCGTGCGAGAGCATGATGGCCTCGTCGAACCCGTTGGCGATGGCCTCGCTCTTCGCGAGCGCGCTGTTCACGTAGAGTCCCGTGATCTTCGCGCGCGGCGGAGCCGCCGAATCGTCCGCGCGCCGCCACGAACTCGTACCGGCTTTCAAACCCTCCGACGCGTCGAGATAGCGCGTGAACGGAATCGGAATAATCGCAAACGTTTCCGGCACGTTGTGCAAACGCACGCCGACGTCTTCGGCAGACTTGAAGATGCACGGACGAATGTAGATATCGGTTTCAAAGCGGTTGCGTGCCGCCAGGTCCGCCGTGATCTCGACGAGCCGGTCGATTTCGAGCGGCAACTGCATCATCAAAATCTTCGCGGAGATCGCCAAGCGCTCGTAGTGCTCGCGCAGCTGTACCAGATAGAGTTCGCGATCGCCGGGGACCCAGTAGCCGCGGATGCCCTCGAAACAGCCGGTGCCATATTGCAGGCCGTGCGTCAGCAAGCCGACCTTGGCGTCGTCATACGGCCGGAACGAGCCGCCGGCATACACGGTAATCTTCGAAAGATCCACGATGGTCAAAGTCCTCCGGCGGCTGGCATTCCGGACACCGCCGTCCCATCCTCCGGCCGGGCGGCCAATCACCTGGCGTAACGGTACGCCGAATGGCGAAGGCGAAACGCCGCGACATGCTCAGACGCAGTCTTGCCGTTCTTATAGCCGCGGGCGTGCTCTGCTATGCCGGCGCGGCCGCCGCCGGGCTCGTCAGACTCCCCAGCGGATGGCGCCTCTCACCGGTGCAAGGGCCTCTCGCGCACACCGGGCCGATGCCGCAGGGCTTGGCGCTCTCGCCGGACGCAACGCTGCTCGCCGTGGTCGAGTCGGGGCAACCGCCGGCCGCGCTGCGCGTGCTGCAAACGCCGGGACTGCGTGTCGTGAAAATCATTCCGCTGCCCGGCGCGTTCGGCAAACCTGTGTGGGCGGACAACGATCACGTGCTCGTCGCGGGCGCGAATATGGACGCGGTGCTCGACGTGGACGTGCGCACCGGCGCGATCGTGCAAAAGCCCGTTGCGAAAGGCAGTTGGCCCGCAGCGCTCGCGCGGGATTCGAGCGGCGCCCTCGCAACGGCAAACGACGGCGACGGCACCGCGTGGGTGGGCGCAGCGATGGTGCGCGTCGGAGCGCATCCCTCGGACGCCGTGTTCTCGCACGACGGAACGCTGTACGTCAGCGTTCGCGAAGACAATACGGTGCGCGCGATCCGCTCGGGCCGCATCGCCAAAACGATTCCGGTGGGACTGCATCCCGAAGCGCTTGCGATCTCCGCTGACGGCCGAACGGTGTACGTCGCGGAAAGCGACGACGACGCAGTCGGGATCATCGACACGCGCACGAATACGAAAATAGCCGACGTTCCGGTCGGTTTGCACGCGCACCGAGCGAACCAGTACGGCGCATCGCCGAACGCGCTCGCCGTGCATGGCGAGGATGTGTTCGTTTCGCTCGGCGCCGAAAATGCGGTCGCCGTCGTGCGCGGACGGCGTGTCGTCGAACGTATTGCGGCTGGATGGTATCCAACGGGTGTCGCGGTTGCGCCCGATGGAACGCTCTACGTCAGCAACGGCAAAGGCGAAGGCGCGCCGGCGAATCCTGTGCCGGGCTTGCTCTACAGCAGTTCACCGTGGTTCGTGACGAAGATCACGATCGGCTCGGTGCGCGCAATTGCCCCGCAGGCGTACGCACACGCGCATGCGCAGACGAGCGCCGTGCTTGCGGACGCGCAGCCGGAGTGGACGCCCGCGCCCGCGAGCGCGACGATTCTGCGGCCGAACGGCCCCATTAAACACGTCATTTACATCATCAAGGAAAACCGCTCGTACGATCAGATTCTCGGAGACCTTTCGCAAGCGAACGGCGATCCCAAACTCGTGACGTTCGGCGCCGCGTTCACGCCCAACCAGCATGCGCTGGCGCGGCGTTTCGGCATCTTCGACAACGCGTACACGAACTCGCAGGTCAGCCCCGACGGCCATAACTGGACGGATGCCGCGCTCGCGAACGACTACGTCGAGCGATTCTATCCGGTGATTAACTCGCACCGGCGTTCCCTGTACGACATGGAGAACAGCACGGCGCCGACCGTTCCGCACAACGGCTATCTCTGGGACGCCGCCAAACGGGCGCACATTACGTACCGCGATTACGGCGAGCATTTGTTCGTCCCGCTCACGGGACCGATCACCATTCCAGTGAACACCGCTCCCGGGCTTGCGGGGCATTTCGACGAGCACTATGTCGGTTGGGACTTGGACTACAGCGATAACGAGCGCTACGCGGAATGGCTGCGCGAATTCAAAACGTTCGAAAACAACGCTAATCTGCCGCAACTCGAAATCGTGTATCTTCCCGACGATCACAGCGCGGGTTCGAAACCCGCAGCGCGCACGCCCGCAGCCTACGTGAAGACGAACGATTGGGCGGTCGGGCGTCTGGTGGACGAAGTTTCGCATTCGCGCTACTGGAAGCAGACGGCAATCTTCATTTTGGAAGACGACGCGCAGTACGGGCCCGATCACGTGAGCGATCAGCGGTCGACATTTTATATAGCGAGTCCTTACGCGAAGGGCGGCGTGCACCACGAGCACTACTCAACCGTCAGCGTCCTGCACACGATCGAACTGCTGCTCGGCCTGCAGCCGCTGAGCATCTACGATCAAACCGCGCGTCCCCTGTACGACGCGTTTGCAACGCAAGCGGTCAACGCGGGACCGTTCAAAGCCGTACGCCCCGCAGGAAATTTGAACGAGGTCAATACGAAAGCCGCGTACGGCGCGGCTATCAGCGCGAAACTCGATTTCACGCATCCCGACGCCGCCGATCCGAAGGTCATGAACGACATTCTCGCACATCTCGGTAACCAATGAACGGCTGGGTCGCGGCCGGCACGACCTTTCTCGCGTCGGGTCTGGAATTCGTCGAAGCGGGCACCATCGTTCTGGCAGTCGGTTACACCGCAGGGTGGCGCGTCGCCCTTGCGGGCGCCGCGTGGGCGATCGGCGCGCTCGTCGTCATCACGGGACTGCTCGGCCCGGCGCTCGCGTATTGGGTACCGCTGAACGATCTGAAGATCGGCATCGGTATTTTTCTGACGCTCTTCGGCTACACGTGGCTGCGAAAAGCCATTTGGCGCTACGCGGGACGCAAAGCGATGCGCGACGAGCAGGCCGCGTTCGACAAGGAACTGGCGGATCTGCGCAGGCACGAAGCGCGCTACGCCTTTTTCACCGCGTTCAACGGCGTGCTGCTCGAAGGATTGGAAGTGGCGGTGATCGTCGTGACGTTTGCCGCCGCACGGGCGGGCACGCTGGCGTGGGCTGCCGCGGGCGCACTTATCGCCGCGGCACTTGTCGCAGGCGCCGCCGTGCTGCTGCGCCGGCCCTTTTCGCGCGTACCGGAGAACGCGATGGGTTTCGCCGTGGGCATCATGCTGCTCTCATTCGGGACGTTTTGGAGCGGTGAGGGCCTTGGGCTGCAGTGGTGGCAAAGCGAAGGCACGCTGCTGTGGATCGTCGGATTCTATCTGGCCTGCGCGCTGCTGCTCGTCGCGGCGTGGAAACGGACGGTGCGCGCATGAAGCGAGCCTACCGCTTCATCGCGGGCAATTCCGTCGTCACGCCGATCGGCATAGCGGTAGCAGCTATCGCGATCGGCGTGTTCCGGCACGATCTGGGCTGGTGGGCGGCCCCGGTATATCTCGGCATTCTGCTTGCAACGCTCGCGGCGGCGACGTTCGAACCGGTACAGTGATGACGCTATGAAAGAAGCACGCTCCGCAATCGATCTCACCGACGTGTTCGTGCGCACGCGAGAAACGATCGCCGCCCACGCGGTTGCGGTGCCGAACGTCCCGTCGGAGCGCACGCGGCAATTACAGTCACGCATCAAACACGCAAGGGCGGTCGCGAGCGTGTGTCCGTACTGCGCTGTCGGCTGCGGCACGCTCGCGTACGTATCGGACGACGGCACGCTGCTCGACGTCGAAGGCAATCCTGACAGCCCGATCTCCGCCGGCCATCTGTGTCCGAAAGGTTCGGCGATCTTCGGACTGACGGTAAACGCCATGCGCTGGACGAGCGTGAAATACCGCGCGCCCTACGCAAGCGCTTGGGAAGAGCGCCCGCTGGAGTGGGCGATGGAACGGATCGCGCATCTCGTAAAGGAAACTCGCGACAAAACGTTCGTTCGCGAAAAGCACGGCAAGCGCGTGAATCACACGCTCGGCATCGCCTCGCTCGGCGGCGCGACGTTCGGCGTCGAAGAGAACTACCTGCTCGGCAAATTGCTGCACAGTCTGGGCATCGTTTCCATCGAAAACCAAGCGCGAATATGACATAGCTCGACGGTGCCTGGTCTAGGCACCTCGTTCGGCCGCGGCGGCGCCACGACGTTCGTTCAGGATTTGCAGAACGCGGACTGCATTCTGATCGAAGGCAGCAACTTTGCCGAGTGCCATCCGGTCGCGTTCCGCTTCGTCATGAAAGCCAAAGAGCGCGGCGCGACGATTATTCACGTCGATCCTCGCTTCACGCGCACGTCGGCGCTCGCGGATCTGTACGTCCCCATCCGCAGCGGAACCGACATCGTGTTTCTGGGGGCGATCGTGAACTGGGTGCTGGAGAACGAGGCGTATTTCAAAGAGTACGTCGCCGCGTACACCAACGCATCGAACATCGTGAACGAGCATTTCCGGGATACCGAGGACTTGGACGGTCTGTTCTCCGGGTTCGATGCGCAGAGCGGATACGATACCTCGACGTGGCAGTACGAACGCGACGAGCACGGGCGCGTCAAACGCGATCCGACGCTCTCGCATCCACGCTGCGTGCTGCAGATTCTGCGCAAGCACTTTTCGCGGTACACGGCAGACGTTGTGGAACGCGTGTGCGGCACCCCGCGCGAGCGGTTCCTTGCGGTTTGCCGCGCGCTGTCCGCACATAGCGGTCGCGAACGCACCACAGCATTTGCTTACGCCGTCGGGTGGACGCAGCATACCGTCGGCGTGCAATACATCCGCACCGCCGCGATTCTGCAACTGCTGCTCGGCAACATCGGCCGTCCGGGCGGCGGCATCATGGCGTTGCGCGGCCATGCGAACATTCAGGGCGCGACGGACATCGCGACGCTCTACGATTTACTGCCGGGCTATCTGCCGATGCCGTCCATCGAGCGCGACGAACAAACGCTCGCGCAGTATTTGCAAAGCACGACCAAACGGACCGGCTGGTGGGCCAACACGCCGAAGTACGTCGTCTCGCTACTCAAAGCGTTTTACGGCGACGCGGCCCGCGCGGAGAACGATTATTGCTTTGGGTATCTGCCGCAATTGACCGGCGATCATTCCACGCTGCCGACCACCTTCGCGATGAAAGACGGTACGGTGAACGGCTACTTCGTCATCGGACAAAATCCCGCGGCGTCAGGACAGAATACCGAGCTCGTCTGCGCCGCGCTCGAACGGCTCGAGTGGATGGTGAACGTCGACTCGTACGAAACGGAAACCGCTTCGTTCTGGAACCGCGACGGTGCCGACCCCGCGAGCATCGCGACGGAATGTTTTTTCATTCCGGCAGCGACGATTCTCGAAAAAGAAGGCACGATGACCAATACGAACCGGCTGCTGCAGTGGCACGACAAAGCGGTTGCGCCGGCCGGCAGCAGCGTGAGCGACGCGTGGTTCGTCTATCAACTCGGCAAACGCCTCAAAGCGTTGTACGCCGATTCCGCGGATCCGAAAGATCGCCCGATCCTCGACATGACGTGGGACTACGAACACGAGGACGAACCCGAGCGCGTGCGCGGCGAGCCTTCCGCGCATAAGGTGCTGCGCGAAATCAACGGGTATTGGACCGGCACCGGCGAGCACGTCGCCGGTTTCACCGATTTGCGCGACGACGGCAGCACCGCGTGCGGCGGCTGGATCTATTCCGGCGTGTATCCTGATACGCGCACGAATCGCGCGCGCAACCGCAGCGGCGACGACTGGACCTCGCTCGACTGGGGGTTTTCGTGGCCGGCGAACCGGCGTATGCTTTATAATCGCGCATCGGCGGACCCCGACGGCAAACCGTGGAGCGAGCGAAAGCAATACGTATGGTGGGACGAGCGCGCCGCGCGCTGGACCGGCGCCGACGTACCGGATTTTCCGGAACGCAAAGCGCCCTCGACGCCCGCCGACCCGGATGGTACCGGCATCGACGCGCATTCCGGCGCCGATCCCTTCATCATGCAAGTCGACGGACGGGGGCAACTCTTCGTCGCCGCCGGGTTACAAGACGGTCCGCTGCCCGCGCATTTCGAACCGCTGAATTCGGTCGTACCGAACCTGGTGTACGGGCAGCGCCACAATCCCCTCGCGCGCGAATGGAAACGCCGCGACAACGCGCTCAGCGGTGATTGCAACCCGCGCTATCCGCACGTGTTGACGACGTATCGCATTACCGAGATGTCGGGCATCATGACGCGCTACGTTCCGTGGCTTGCTGAATTGCAGCCGCAGGCGTTCTGCGAAATCGATCCGGAGCTCGCCGTGAGCAGCGGCATTCGCAGCGGCGAATGGGTGACGATTTCGACGGCACTGGGCGAAATGGAAGCACGCGCGCTGGTGAGCGGGCGCATGAAACCGCTGCGCGTGAACGGCAAGCGCGTGCACCAGATCGGCGTTCCGTACAACTACGGACGCTTGGGGCTTGCCACCGGCGAGGGGCCGGGCGACCTCATCGCGCTTTCGATGGATCCGAACGTGTCCATTCACGAATCCAAAACGCTGACGTGCACTATCCGGCGCGGGCGCCGGGAAAGGACGGCACGGACGGAAATCGCCGATCCCGTGCCGCCGCACGAGCGCACGCCGCTGGGTGAGTCCACCGTCCACGGAATCGATCGTGGCTAGCGGTTTTTTCACGGATACGACGCTGTGCATCGGCTGCAAAGCCTGCGAAGTGGCGTGCAAACAATGGAACGAGTTGCCCTCCGACGGCATGGATTTCACCGGTATGTCCTATGACAACACGGTGCAACTCTTCGGGACGACGTGGCGGCACGTGGCCTTCGTCGAACAGATGCACGTCGGCGCATCCGGCATTGCGGACCGCTGGCTGATGATGAGCGACGTGTGCAAGCATTGCACGAACGCCGGATGTTTGGAAGCCTGCCCGACCGGGGCGATTATTCGCAACGAGTTCGACAACGTCTATATTCAGCCCGACGTATGCAACGGCTGCGGCTACTGCGTACCATCGTGCCCGTTCGGCGTGGTGGACGTTATCGGTGCAATCTCCGGCGACGCCTCGTACAACCTCGCGACGCTGAACGAGGTGCGCCGTGAGAGCGGACAGACCGCGCTGCAATCTCGCGGCGGCGTTGCGGGCAAGTGCACGCTCTGCTACGACCGGCAGCGCGACGGCTTTACTCCGGCGTGCGCGAAAGCGTGCCCTACCGATTCCATCCAGTTCGGCGACGTGGACGATCTCAAAGCGCGTGCGCGCGAACGCGTATCGCAGCTGCAAGATCGCGGCGTCGACGCGCACCTGTACGGCGTGGATTCGGACAGTTCCGTCGGCGATCTGCATGCGTTCTTTTTGCTGACGGATGGACCGGAAGCGTACAATTTACCCGCAGAGCCGGTGCTGCCGTCCACGCGGCAACCCGCCGCATACGCGGCTGCCGGCGCAGCCGCGCTGCTGCTTTTCGCATGCGCGCTTGCAATCTTCGAGAAACCCGCATGACCGATCCGCAGCCGCTGCTCAAGAAACCGCACTGGGGTTGGGAAGTCGTTTCGTATCTCTTTCTGGGCGGCATCATGGGCGGCAGCGGCGTGCTGGCCGCGCTCGCACAGCGTTCGAAGGATGCGCCGCTGGAGCGCACGAGCCGGTACGTTTCGATGGCTTTGGCGCTCGCGTGCCCGCCGCTGCTCGTGTCGCATCTGGGCCGGCCGGAACGGTTTCTCAACATGCTGCGCGTGATGAAATTCAAATCGCCGATGTCGATGGGTGTGTGGGGCTTGGTCGCATACAGCGGCTTTGCGGCGGCTACCGCGGCCGCGCAGCTTTCGCGCGATCGGGTGTTGCCCGCATGGATCGAGCGGTTCGAGCCGCGCCCGTTGCCCGCCGCGCTGCAGGGCATGTCCGGTATGTTCATTGCCGGATACACCGGCGTGCTGCTCAGCGCGACGGCGATTCCGCTGTGGGCCAAAGGCAAATATCACATTCCGGCGATGAGCGTGTGCTCGGCAGTCGCGGGCGCATGCGCGCTCAATTCCATCGCGCTGTGCGCAGATGCCGGCGGCGGTCCGTCGCAACGCAAACTGGAGCGTCTGGAAGCGTGCGCCGCGCTCGCCGAATTGGCCGCGCTGCTGCATTTTCATAGGTATGCCGGTGAAACGGGTGCGCCAATGTACGACGGCGCGCGCGGCCGGCGGCTGCGCACCTGGACGATTGGCGCGGGGATTCTGGCTCCGCTCGCACTCAATGCGCTCTCACTGACCTCGCGCGAGCATCGATCGCGCCCGTCGATATTTCGCGCGCTGCTCGCCGGCGGACTAGCGCTCGCGGGCGGGTATATCTTGCGCGAGACGCTGATTGAAGCCGGCAAAGCGTCGGCGGACGATCCGACTCAAGCATTCGTGCAGCCGCGATGATCGACGAACAGCCGCGCCCCGGATTGACGACGCCCGCACGCATCACCGCGTACGACGGCGAATCCGTGCGCGAAGTCGTCGACGATCTCGCGACGGAAGAACCGCTGGAGATTCGTCTGGTTGCCGGGGCGCAGGTGCGCAGCCTCGCGGTAACGATGCGCACGCCGGGAAACGATTTCGAACTCGCGGCGGGCTTCTTGCGCAGCGAAGGCGTCATTGCGCGGCGCGACGAGATTGCGGGCATCTCGTACTGCATCGATCCCGAAATTGACGCCGAGCAGCGTTACAACATCGTGAACGTGCAACTCGCCGCAAACGCCCTTCCGGCGCTAGAGCGGCTCGAGCGCCATTTTACGATCAACAGCGCGTGCGGCGTGTGCGGTAAGGCGAACATCGAGGCGCTCCAGATGCGTGCTTCGCGCATCGACGATCCGGTGCGCGTTCACCTCGATCTCATCGCGCAGCTACCGGAAAAAATGCGCGCCGCACAGCGTGTGTTCGCGTCGACGGGCGGTCTGCATGCCGCGGCGCTTTTCGATGAGCGCGGCGAACTGCTCGTCCTGCGCGAAGACGTCGGCCGGCACAACGCGCTCGACAAAATCGCCGGTTGGGCCGTGCTCGGCAATCGCCTTTCCCTTGCCGGATGCGTGCTGCTGGTGAGCGGGCGCGCCAGCTACGAGTTGCTGCAAAAAAGCATCATGGCGGGCATCCCGGTCGTATGCGCCGTTTCCGCGCCGAGCAGCCTGGCGGTGGAGTTGGCGCAGGCCTTCGGCGTGACGCTGCTCGGCTTTGTGCGCGGTTCGCGCGCGAACGTTTACGCCGGGCGCGAGCGCATCACGCGCGCTGCAGAAACTCCCGCAGCAGATTGTTGAAGCGGCCCGGCGCGTCAGCGTTGGTAACGTGTCCCGCACCGGCGACGATCTCCAGGCGCGCGCCAGGAATGCCGTCCGCGATCTCTTGTGAAAACGACGAAGGCGCGACGGTGTCGCGTTCGCCGCATAACACCAGTGCCGGCACCATTATCGTTTCCAGGACGTCGCGGTAGTCGCCCGTCCAGGTTGCATGCGTGGCGGCGATGTAGGACGGCACGCTCTTGCACGCCATCTGCGCGATCGTTTCGTCGGTGCGCGGGCCCGGCGGCATGCCGAGTTTTTTCGCACGTTCGTGCGCGAAGCGTTCCATCGTCCCCGCCGACTGCACCGCGGCAACGACGCTTTGCACGTACGCCGCGGAGTCCGGATACCACGCGAAACTGCCCACGAACGTGAGCGTGCGCACGCGGTGCGGCGCGCGCTTCCACAACTCGAAACCCACGACGCCGCCCAAACTGCAGCCGACGAAATGAAACCGCTGCGCGCCGGCGGCGTCCGCGGCGGCAAGCACGTCGTCGACGTAGCCTCCACGCGTGATTTGCGCCGGATCCGCTTCCGGTTTCGGCACGCCGTTGCCGCGCAACTCGATCGCCATGCAGCGGTACGCATCGGCGAACGCACGCAGTTGGTAATCCCAGATTGCGGCGGTGGAACCGACGCCATGTACGAACACGATCGCTTCGTCACCGCGCCCGCTTACGCGCGCGGTGGCAATGCCGTCGCTCATGCGGCGCGCTGCCTCTTGCGCTGCACGAACGCGAGCACCGCGTCGAGCGGTTGCGCGTTCAGTACATCGTCGCGCGTGAGGCCCGCACGACGAGCCTGACTGACCGCCAGTTCGACGTTTTCCAGTTGGGTCACGTCGTGCGCATCGCTATCGACGGTGAACGTCACGCCGAAGGTTTTCGCTCGCGCGGCGAGCGCCCACGGCAAATCAAGACGCGCCGCCTGCCCGTCGATCTCGAGCGCCGTGCCGGTTTTCGCCGCGGCCTCGAACACGGCGTCGTAGTCGAACTCGTAGCCCGGAAATCCGCTGAGCATGCGTCCCGTGGGATGTCCGATGATGTTGACGTAGGGATTTTCGCACGCGCGAATCAGGCGCCGGGTCATCTCCTCGCGCGAGAGGTTGAACGCCGAATGGACGCTGCCGACGACGATGTCGAGTTCGGCGAGCACGTCGTCGCCGTAGTCGAGCGATCCGTCCGGCAGAATATCGACCTCGCTGCTGCACAGCGTGCGAATGCCGAAGCGGCTGCCGAGTTCGCCCACCCGCGCGCGCTGCTCGCGCAAGCGATCGGCGCTGACGCCGTACGTGGACCCGCGGCCCGCGGAGTGATCGGATATCGAATGATATTCATAACCGCGCGCCGCCGCCGCCGCAATCATCTCTTCGAGCGATTGATTGCCGTCGCTGAACGTGCAATGCATGTGAAAATCTCCGCGCACGTTGTGCGTCTCGAGCAGCGCCGCAATCTCGCCGCGCAGGGCACGGTCGATTTCTCCCATGCCGCTGCGCAATTCCGGAGGTATGTACTGCATGCCCAGGTGCTCGTAGACGCCGGCTTCTTCCGTCGCCGTGAAGACGTCGCCGGTTTCCAAATTCAAAACGCCGTTTTCGCTCACGCGCAGGTTTTTGCGCAGCGCGTGCTCGCGTAATTGAATATTGTGTTCGCGGCTGCCGGTGAAGTGCTGGAGCAGATTGCCGTAGACGTGATCAGGCAGCACGCGCAGATCGATCTGCAGGCCGTCTTCGAGCCAGATGCTGGCTTTGGTCGGTCCCTCCGCCAGTACGGCGCGCGCGCGCTCCCATTGCACGAAGCGTTCGATGACCGCGGCGGCGTGATCGGACGTACACACGATGTCGATGTCGCCGACGCTCGGCTCGGCGCGTCGCAAACTGCCCGCATGCGTCAGGCGGTGCAAGGGCGGTCCGCTTTGCAGAAACGCCATGATCTCCCGCGCGACCGCGCGAGCAGTGCCCAGCGGCGTGCGGCGCTGGCGCCCGCGATATGCCAGAATGCCGCGACGCATGTTCTCGAGCGTTTTGCGTCCCATCCTCGGCACGGAGTCGAGCGCGCCGCTCTCAATCGCACGTTCGAGATCGGCCAGCGAGGCGATGCCGTAATTCTCGAAAAGCAGCGCTGCGGTCTTGATGCCGATACCAGACACCCCCAGCACTTCAAAAATGGTCTGCGGATAGCGCTTCTGCAGCGTTTCGAGCAGTTCGCAAGTGCCCGTGCGCAGCAGTTCGTCAATCGTTGCGGCCAAAGATTTGCCGATGCCGGGCAGCGAGGTCAGTTCGCCGGCCGCGGCAAGGTCGGAAAGCGGCGGAGCGTTCTCGACTGCCGATGCGGCCCGCTCGTACGCCGTGAATTTATAGAAAGTCTCCCCCGCGAGCTCCATGAGCGTGCGGATACGTGTGAGCGCCTGAGCGACTTCCGTATTCGAGAGCACCGGGAGATGTTTGGTGAAAGGCGCTCCGCCCCCCGCCGTCCTATAGACAACCAACGTGGCAAAGCCCAGGCTGCGGCCCGAGATCTTCAATCTCCCGGTCGAGAAGATGCGCGACGGATACTATTCCGACACGTACTTCAACCGCGCGCGCTTGATTTTGGAGCGCGACGGCTATCATCCGACGGTCCGCATGCAGGTCTTCCAGCGCGGCGACTCCGTGCTGTGCGGGATCGACGAAGCGCTGGCGATCCTGCGACTCTGTTCCGGCCGGCGGCGGCCCGACGGATCGTGGGAAGACGGCTGGAGCCGGCTGCGCGTAAGAGCGCTGCACGACGGCGACCGCATCGAGCCGTACGAAACCGTTCTCACGATCGAAGGCGACTACAGCCTGTTCGCGCATTTGGAAACGTGCTATCTGGGCGTGCTCTCGCGGCGCACGCGCATTGCAACGAACGCACGCGACATTGTCGCCGCCGCCAGCGGTAAACAAGTGCTGTTCTTTCCGGCGCGTTTCGACCATCATCTCGTGCAAACGGGCGACGGATACGCAGCCTATATTTCGGGCGCGCTCGGCGTTTCCACCGATGCGAACGCGGAGTGGTGGGGCGCACGCGGCATGGGTACCGTTCCGCACGCACTGATTGCGGCGTACGGCGGCGACACCGTTCTGGCAACGAAGAAATTTGCCGAGTACGCCGACGACGACGTCAACGTGATCGCGCTGGTCGACTTTGAAAACGACTGCGTCAATACGAGTCTTGCCGTTGCACGGGCGCTGGGAAGCCGGTTGTGGGGCGTTCGGCTGGACACGTCGGGCACGCTGGTCGACAAGTCGATATGGCATATGATGGGCACGTTCAAACCCACCGGCGTCATCCCGCAACTGGTGTTCAACGTTCGGCGCGCGCTCGATGCCGAGGGCTATTCCGATGTGAAAATCGTGGTGAGCGGCGGATTCAACCCCGAACGCATCCGGCAATTCGAACACGACCGCGTCCCGGTCGACGCGTACGCGGTCGGCAGCGCGTTTTTCAGCGGCACCGGAACGTTCGATTTCACCGCGGACATCGTCTCCATGGAAACCGGCGGCAGGTGGCGCGAATGTCATAAAGTCGGTCGCCCGGAGCGTCCGAATCCCGGATTGGAACCGGTGCCGTAGCGTGGCGCTGCTCGAAATGCGCGATGCGTCGTATGCGCGCGGCGGACGCGAGATCGTCGCGCCGTTTACGATTACGCTCGACGAAAACGAACGGCTGGCGCACCCGTGCGGTAACGCGGCCGCCGCATCGACGATCGCGCTCATGGCCGCCGGCTTGGTGCGGCCGGCTGCCGGGCGCATTTTCATCGCCGCATTCGACCCGCGCATTCAGCCGACGCAAGTCAAACGCATCGTCGGTTACGTACCGCACGAAGCGCTGCCCCACGATTTTCCGTCGTTCACCCGGTATATCGAGTTCCGTGCGACGCTTTGGGGTTTGCCGCGCGCGGCGAGCATCATTCGCGCGCGCGCTCTGCTCGCGCGGCTCGACGGCGTGCACGAGGCGTTTGCATATCCGCTCGTCGGTGCGCTGCTCTCGGAGCCGCGCCTGCTCGTGCTCGACCGCCCGCAAGCGGCATACGCACCGCAAATTCTCGACGTGGCAAGTGAGTGCGCGATCTTTTCGACGCACGTGCTGGAACGCGACGCCCAGCGGTTCGCGCAAGAAGCGGTTCCGGTATGAGACGCGGCGCCGCGACGATTGCCATCGTGAGCACGCGTCTGTCGAAAGAACGGCGCGTGCTGCTGCTTGCCGCGTGCACGTGCGCGTTGCTCGCGTATCTGCAGCGTTATGACGACGGGCCGGCGCGCCTTGCGGGATGTCTGGTGTTCGGTACGCTGGTCGGCGTGGCGGTTGCGCTGCTGCAGCGCGGCGCCGGGCGATTTCGCGAACTCGAATTGTGCGAGCAGAGCGCACCGCTATACGGACGGGAACTCGCGCGCGCGACGGCCCTCGTTCCGTCAATCATCGTCACGCTCGCGCTCGCGGCGTATTGGCTCGTGAGCAGCCTCTACGTGCGCCCGGAACTATCGACCGTCGCCGTAACCGCGTTCGCGGTGTATGCGGGAACGCTGGTTGCACTGTGCGCCGGCGTGCGTACCGGCGCACCGCGCATCGTCTATTTGGTCATGGCATGCGCGGTTCCGGCGCTCGCGTTCGCGCTCACGTTCGCATCGGCAGCGCTGCTTCCGCTTGCGATATGCGCACTCATCGGCTTTATCGCGCTTCGTCAGTATGGTGAGGCGCTGGCCTGCTACGATCCGATTTGAGGCGCCGCAATTTGTCCGGATTGCGGATGCCGTAAATCGCGCGGACGCCGTCCTCGCCGGCTTGAAACGCGAACGCTGTCGTGAGTCCGCTGTCTTCGTAAAGCAGGACGCCCGGCAAACCGTTGAGCATGACGAACTCGACCTTGCGCAGACGATCGGCGCCTTTGCGCGAAAAACCCGCGAGCAGTTTGGCCACGCGATCGCGCCCAATGACGGGAACCGTTGCCGCCGCCGCTTTGCCTCCGCCGTCACTTACGAACAGCACGTCACGCGTGAGCAGTGACTCAACCGCCGTAATGTCGCCTCGCTGCAGCGCGCTCATCACTTCGTCGCGCAAGCGTTCTGCGGATGCACGCGGAACCGCCGGTGTCCGCGATTGCGTAATGCGCGTACGCGCACGCGATGCAAGTTTCCGCACCGCATCTTCGCTGCGGCCCAGCGTCTGCGCGATCTCCGGAAACGGAACGCCCAGACCGTCGTGCAGCAGAAACGACGCGCGTTCGAGCGGCGAGAGCCTTTCCAACGCCAACAGCAGCGCAAATGACAGATCGTCGGCCAGCGATGCAGCCTCTTGCGGATCGGCGCAGACGTCATGCAGCACCGGCTCGGGCAGCCACGGTCCAAAATACGTTTCGCGGCGAACGCGCGCCGAACGCAGCCGATCCAAACACAGATGCGTCACAGTCGCACGCAAAAACGCTTGATCGTCGCGTACCTCGCCGCGGTCGGCGGCGTGCGCCCAGCGCAAGAACGCGTCTTGCACGACGTCTTCCGCGTCGCCGTATTCGCCCAGCATGCGATACGCATGGCGCAGCAAGATTGGACGAACCGCTTCGAAACGCTCGGCGGTATGCATCACCGCGCCGCTTGCAGTGCGGCGGGCGCTATGGTCACGCCGCCGACGGTAATGCGCTCGCACGCATGTCCGTGTCCGAGTGCGTACTTTATCGTGGGATACGACTGCCCCGCGACGATTGCATACACGAGCGACATCAGCCCGCGTGCGCCCCAACGCCGGCGAGCCTGACGGCTGAGTTCCGTGCACGATGCGTCGCGCGATGCCGTGGCGCATGCCAGATCGTATGCGAGCCGCACGTCGGCCGACATCGCCTGCCGGTCGCCCGCGACAATTGCGCGCAGCGTCTGGGAAGAGACGCCCTGCGCTTCCGCCATGCGAACACCCAGTTGCATGCACGGGCCGCAGTCGGCCGCGCGCGTGGCAGCAAGACCCGCCGCATAATACACTTCCGGTGAAACGTCCTTACGGTGGGCGCCGAGTTTCTGCAGCGCCTGCATCGGCAGCAGCGCGCCGATGCCGCCTTCGTCGAGCACTTCGCGCATGTACGACGCATCGTACTGCCAGCGGCGCTCGAATCGGTCGAGTTGTTTGCGGACGAACCTTGTAAACATCATCTTTCTCCATGCGCGTCTCGCGCTCCAAACCGTGGACGAGATGGACGCGCCCGGCGTGACATCCCCGCCGGCTCGTGCGGCGCGCAACCGTGCCCCGCGTGTCGCGCCGCAGGGACGCGGGTATGCCAGTGGCATCCACGACTTGACAGAGAGGTTGAGTTCGCAATGCAAAGCGACATGAACCTGTTACCGATGCGCGGGAACACCGTGCATGAAGTCCTAGAAAACGACCACGAGATCATCAAGGGCCTGCTGAACAGCCTGACGCACTCGTCGGCGCGCGAAGATCGCATGCAGATCCTCGAGCAGCTCAAAGCCGCGCTTACCATCCACAACGCGATGGAAGAGAATTTGGTCTACCCGGCGCTGGACAAAGTTGCGGGCCATAAGTTCGAAACGCTCAAACTGTACAACGAGACGGCCTCGGCCGACATCCTGGTGTTCCAGATCGACTCGATGCTCAAAGAGGGTGACGACGAGCGCTTCAGCGAGAAGGCGGAAAAACTCCACGGGGCAGTTTTCAAACATATCGAAGCCGAGGAAAAATCCGCGCTTCCGCATCTGGAGAAAGGCGCGGACACGCAACAGGCGCAGATGCTCATGCAGTCGATACGCGAGTTCCGCAACGCCATGCAGTTCACGCCCGCGAAGATTCCGGCGAGCCGCGCATACACCGGAGAGATCGGTACGCAAACCGGAACCCGCACGCCGATGACGTGAGGTACGTGAAGTAAAGAAAAGAGAGACGCGATACGGCGTCTCTCTTTTTCTTTGCGTACGTCTGGGCGCTACACGGGAGCCGATTGCGCCGAGGCGAGTTTTTCCAGCATGGCGCGATTGAACTGCGCCAAATCTTCCACGCTGCGCGAACTGACCCAATTGCTGTCCTGCACGACCGGCTGATCGCGATACAAGCCGCCGGCGTTGCGGATGTCGTCCGCAATTGCGTGCGCGCCGGTGAGTTGCCGTCCGCGCACGATCTGCGCGGAGATGAGCACCTGCGCGCCGTGGCCGATGGAGAACATCGGTTTCTTCGCCGAGTCGAATTCACGCACGAAGCGCTGCACTTCCTTATTGGAACGGATCTGATCGGGTGAAAACCCGCCCGGGACCAGCAGCGCATCGAAATCCTCGCCGGTACAATCCGCGACGAGCTCTTCGGCTTTGGCGGCGTTACCTTCGTCCAAGCCGCGCTTGCCGCGAATTTTTTGGCGCGATTTTTCATCGACGCCGACGATCGTGACGATCGCGCCCGCTTCTTCCAGCGCGCGCCGGGGTTCCGAGAGATGGGCTTCCTCGTAGCCGTCGCCGACCAGCGCGGCGATGCGTTTTCCTTCGACTGATTGCATCCGGCTCCGATTCTCTGATGTTTACAGCGTTCCCCCGGTGTGCTGAACCGCCACGCGAAGCAAGTAAGCCAGCTCGATCTCAATCTTGCCGAGCGCGTCGAGGAGGGTGTCCTCCATCACCGCCTTCAACGTGTCGTTGCGCCGCGTCATGTCGCCCTCGGGCACGGGATTTCGCGGGTTGATCTCGCGCATGTAGATGCGCGCATCGTAGCGGACCTGGCCTTCCGGAAGAAAATAGAGCGGATCGAGCCCGAACGCGTAGGCCTCCAGCGAGAGCAGGCCGGTCTTCTGCAGAAACGCGATCGGCTTCGATCGCAGCGCCTGCACCATGCGCGCCATACCGCTCACGCCGATGCGGCGCGCGCCCGCAAAAATTTCCTCGAGCTCGGCGACGCTCAGCCCGCACGCCTGCGACAGCTTGGAAACGTCGACGTCGCGCTCTTGCGCATAGGCGCGCAGGGCGGCACCAAACACCGGGCCGCCGGCGGTGCCGAGCGTTCCATCCCAGGATGCGGCGTGCTGATTCATGGCAGTGGCTCCGTACTCACGTACACGTCCTCGCCGCGCACGTCGAGCGCAAAGCGAGGCACGATGGCAAAGTCGCCGAGGGTCATCTTCCCCGATCGCACGTCGAAACACCAGCCGTGCCACGGACAGGTGACCAGCGGGCCTTCCATCCATCCGTCTGCGAGCGGGCCGCCTTGGTGCGGGCAACTGTTCTCGAGGGCATAGAGCACGCCGTCGACGTTGAAAACGGCGACTTCGTACCGCCCCACCGCGAATGCCCGGCCGCTGCCCGGCGGGATGTCGGCGGTGCTGGCAATGCGGATCACTCTATCCAAATAACCCCGAAAGCAGGCCGCCGTCGACGGCAATAGTCTGTCCCGTGACGTAGCACGCGCCTTCACCGCACAAAAACGCCACGAGCGAGGCGAACTCGTCCGGCTGGCCGAGCCGGCCGGCCGGTACTTCCGTGCCCTTGCGCTGCATGGCGGCTTCGTCGCCGTACAAGTACCGCAAGCGCGCCGTTTGGATGCGGCCGGTCGCGATGGCGTTGACCGTCACGCCGTCCTTCGCTATTTCGAGCGAGAGCGTTTTCAGGGCGGAAACCAGCGCGCTGCGGAACATGTTGGACAGCGCGAGATCGGCAATGGGCTGCTTCACCGACGTCGACGTGAGCGCGACGATGCGTCCCCATCGCCGCTCGCGCATGCCGGCGCTGGCATCTTGCACGATTTGCAACATGCTGCGCAGCAGTAATTGGTAGGCCGCGTCCCAATCCGCCGGCGTCGTTTGCGCGAACGTCGCAGCTTTGGGACCGCCGCTGTTGGCGATGAGGATGTCGATGCTGCCGAAAGCATCCCGTACGCGCGGCAGCAGATTATCGACGCTGCGCGCATCGGTCAGATCGAGTTCGAAGCCGCGCGCCTCGGACGCTCCGGCTGCACGCGCGCGTGCGGCAACACGTTCGAGTTCGTCTTTGCGCCGCGCGGCAATCGCGACGCGAACGCCTTCGGCCGCAAGCGCGAGCGCGCACGCTTCGCCCAGGCCCGAACTCGCGCCCGTAACGAGCGCCACTTTTCCGGCAATCTTCAAGTCCATGCGCGGTTCTCCGATTGTGTGCCGAAGTAAACCTTGTGCCGGTGGTGAATAGCGGCCCCATGACGCAAAGCCCCGACCAAATCGTCGAACGCCGCACGGAAATCGTCTTTCCCACGGACGTCAATCATTACGGAACGCTGTTCGGAGGCAAGGCCGTCGCGATGATGGACGTCGTCGCATCGATCGCGGCAATGCGCGCCGCGCACAAACCCGTCGTTACGGCGTCCATCGACCGCGTCGATTTCAAGTCACCGATTCGCGAAGGCGATTTCGTCGAAACGATCGCGCGCGTCGTCACCGTTGGGCGCACGTCGGTGACGGTGGAAGTCGAACTGTGGGGCGAAATACCGGCGACGGGCGAACGCCGCCTCTCCACGGTCGGGAAATTCGTGCTCGTCGCGATCGATCGCGAGGGCCGCCCGACACCGATCAAATCCTAGCGCGCCGCGCCGCTGTCACGCTGAGGTATCGAAGGACGGCCGAGGCCCCGAGGCCTACGCACGCAGCATTCGTAACCGCTGCGGCACTTCCGGATCGGCACCCGCAAAAACGAATCCGGCTTTTTCGTAGAATGCGATCGCGCCGATGTTCGAAGGATCGACGAGTAGATCGATTGGGGCACCGAAACGCTCGATCGCTTCAGACACGAGCCGTGCGCCGACGCCGTGCCTGCGAAAATCGGGATGCACCGCAAGCGAACGGATGCGCACGGGAACCGGGGCGCGATCGATCAATGCCCAAGCGATGATGCTCCCGTGTTCGTCGATTGCTGCCAATGCATCGTATGATGCGGATGTCACCGCCTCCGAGTATTGCACATCGCTATACTGATCGTCCGCGTCGAATGAGCGGCGATCGATTTCGCGCACCGCGGGAAGATCGGCGAGCGTTACGTTTCGAATCTGCATAACAGTGGCGGCCTCGATGCCTCGGCCATCCTTCGATACCTCAGGATGACAAACGCGCTGCGCGCTATACCTCAGGATGACAAACGCGCTCCGCGTTTAGCGCGGTGCTAGGCGAATAGCGCCGTCCAGGCGGATTACTTCACCGTTGAGCATTTGATTCTCGACGATGTGCCGAGCGAGCGCGGCATATTCTTCCGGTTTGCCCAAGCGCGCGGGAAACGGCGTCTGTTTGCCGAGCGACTCACGCGCGGCTTCCGGCAATCCCGCCATCATCGGTGTATCGAAGATGCCGGGCGCGATACTCACGACGCGAATTTGCTGCTGCGCGAACTCGCGCGCAAGCGGAAGCGTAAGCGCCGCGACACCGCCTTTGGATGCGGAGTACGCCGCTTGCCCGATCTGCCCATCGAATGCCGCGACGGATGCCGTGCAGACGATGACGCCGCGATCTTCACCCGGCACCGCGTCTTGCTTCATGATCTGCGCTGCGGCAAGGCGCACGACGTTGAACGTACCGATGAGATTCACGGTGATAACTTTGGCAAAGTGATCGAGCGGTTGCGGCCCCTCGCGGCCAACGGCACGTTCGGCGGTTGCAATGCCCGCGCAGTTCACCGCGCCGTTCAGCGAGCCGAATTCCTTTACCGCAAGGTCTATTGCCGCTTGCACCTGCGCTTCGTTCGTGACGTCGGTTTTCTGAAAACGCACGCGCTGCGCGACCGACGAATCCGGCGCCTCGCGCGGTTCGTTCACGTCCACGATCACGGCATTCGCGCCCGCGCCTGCAAACTCGCGAACGACGGCAGCGCCCAGCCCCGACGCGCCGCCCGTGACCAAAAACGTTTTGCCGGAAAGATTCACTTATGCAATCCTCTCGATGATGGTGGCGTTCGCCATTCCGCCGCCCTCACACATCACCTGCAGCCCATACCGGCCGCCGCGGCGTTCGAGTTCGTTCAGCAGAACCGTCATTAGGCGCGCGCCGCTGGAACCCAGCGGATGCCCCATGGCAATGGCACCGCCGTTCACGTTGACCTTGGCGCGATCCGCGTGCATCTCGATCATCCACGCGAGCACGACGCTGGCAAACGCTTCGTTCACTTCGAATAAATCGATGTCGTCCATGCGCAGCCCCGCGCGTGCGAGCACGCTGCGCGTTGCGGGAATCGTCGCGGTCAGCATGAGCTGCGGATCGTCGCCGATGACCGCATTCGCAACAACGCGCGCACGCGCGCGCAGGCCGTGTTCGCGCGCAAAGCGCGGTGAAACGATGAGCAGCGCCGCGGCCCCGTCGCTAATTTGCGAAGAATTACCGGCGGTAATCACGCCGCCATCTTTGAACGCCGGCTTGAGCGCCGACAGTTTTTCCATCGACGTGTCGGTACGGATGCCTTCGTCGCGATCGAGTTCGGGGAGCGCAAGCATCTGTGAGGCAAAATAGCCGGCGTGCGTGGCATGCGCGGCGCGCTGGTGGCTCTCTAAACTGTACGCATCGAGTTCCTCACGCCGCAGATGCCAGCGCTGCGCGACCAGTTCCGCGCTGATGCCCTGATTGAAGATACGTTC